>JAGXAJ010000036.1 GCA_018971625.1 Pseudomonadota bacterium | reverse complement strand
ACATGTACAACGACACCATCGCCAAGCTGCACTTCTGGTTCATGTTCATCGGCGCCAACGTGCTGTTCTTCCCGCAGCACTTCCTGGGGCTGCAGGGCATGATGCGGCGCTCGGTTGACTATCCGGATGCGTTTGCCGGCTGGAACGAGGTATCGTCGATCGGTGCCTTCATCACCGGGTTTGGCGTCGTGATCTTCCTGTACTGCATGTTCGATGCGTTGTTCGTGCGCAAGGAGCAGGCGGCCGACAATCCGTGGGGTGAAGGCGCCACCACGCTGGAATGGACGCTGCCCTCGCCGCCGCCATTCCATCAGTTCGAATCGCTGCCGCGTATCCACTAACAATCATACGAATGGAACCTGACGCGGTTTAAAGCAGTCATCTTTCATAAAATACGCCGGGTGCGTTCGCGCACTCGGCGTCCTGGTTATCCTGTTTTTCGGGTCACCATCTTCAGCAGCGCCTGGTTCTCGGCGTTCTTCAATTCCTCGGTATTTCCGCGTAGGCGGTTCATCCAGCACGTGACGCCTATTCGGTTGCAGAATCGGCATCCGAATGAGTGCGCGCAGGGTTCCAGGAACCCGAATGCTAAACGCCAATCTTTCAATCTTTGGTACCTCCGGCTGCTCAACACCCCGACCCGGCATCTCGGGAGCACGGTCACCCAGGCCGCACTGGTGCTCGGTGTCTCGCGGGCAGTCTATTTGTGCCAGACGCGGCCGCAAGCGGGCGGACCGGCGGCGGGCCAGAGGCTGTCGTGAAGCTGGCCCAGGAAATGGTCTTCTGGTTCTATAACCAACAAATCGAGAAGGCTTTGCGTTAGCTATCGAACTGGAGGACTGCTAGAGCCAGACGATGCAAAGGCAGCCTTTGCGGGCAACAGAGCCGATGGAGGTGGTGGGTGCAATTTATCAAGACCTTTCAGCTCCATGACTTTTTGGATACCTTAATCAGCCTATCCACGGCTTTTGTTTTTGGCACCTTGATCGGTGCCGAGCGGCAATATCGGCAACGCAGTGCTGGATTGCGTACCAATGTCCTGGTCTCAGTAGGCGCTGCTGCTTTCGTCGATCTGGCGGAGCGTCTCACAGGCGCCGATGGCGCAGTGCGCGTGATCGCCTATGTGGTCTCCGGGATCGGTTTCTTGGGAGCCGGAGCAATCATGAAGGAAGGCATGAATGTTCGCGGCCTCAACACGGCTGCCACCCTTTGGTCGTGCGCAGCGGTGGGCGCTTGCGCAGGAGCGGATATGGTGGCGCAATCCGCAGCGGTCACCATTTTCGTGCTTGCCGGTAATACCTTGTTGCGCCCGCTGGTTAACGCAATCGACCGGATACCATTGAGTGAGAAAACCTCGGAAGCCACCTACGAAATTGTTGTCACGACCGACGCTGAGTACGCCGCCGGTATAAGGCAGGAATTGAGCCAAACGCTGGAAGCGGCAAGTTATCCGATCCGGGAAATCAAGGTCATTTATCGCTCCGAAGACAATGTGGAAATCACCGCCGAGCTGGTCACGCTCGCCGCAGAATCCGCCGAACTCGACCGGGTTATAACGAGGCTCACCGGGCTAGCCGGAGTCAGTCACGCCACCTGGAACGTGAGCGCGATGGAGTGAACTTCAGTTTTCATTTGCCGCAGCGTTCCTGCGAACAGGATGAGGTAAACTCTGGTCTCAACGACACGCCTCATTCGGCGAGGCGGCTTTCACCGGACGGATACTTTGGAACCAAAACGGCCAAGACACGTCTGCGCCGCGTCGTGTAATCCCGTTTCATGCCTGACCACTCGATAAATCATCGGGTCATAGTCCTATCGTAGCCCTTCACGGTTGAAGCTTCAGTGAACTACATTCCGCCCGTGCTTGGAGGATCAGATGAAACTCAGCGACGGCGAGAAACTGATTATTTTGATGCTGGCCGAACTGCAAAAAGCCTTGAACGTCAATGGCGAAATTGATGGGGCTTTTGTCTCCGAGGCTATCAAGAGGGACAAGCTGTGGGCCATCAATTGGCAGTATCAAAGCATTCCGTTTGAACCGGAGGATGATCCGCCCGCTGTGAAACAGACGGCGGACATTCTCGATATGTGGATGTCGATCGAGGAAGCCTACGCCGATCTCTCAGAGGCCGACAAGAAACGCGTTGCAATTGAAGCGGAACCCTTTGGAACGAATGTGCGCTTTGAAGGTTTCGATGCCAATCACGAGGACCACTACGGCATCGCTCGGTTCCTCGTGGAAGACATGCACCGCTATAAGTATTACGCCAAGCGCGAACTCAATTCCCATCATTCATCTGTGCCAGCCTATCTGCGCATGTATCGCATCTTCGAGCTTATGCGCCGGGGTCTTGGCAACCGCCGCCGTTTGAACGCGAATGAAATCATTCATCTTCTTAAAGAACAGGTTCATCATCCATAGACGCTTATCGCGGCCGCCACCCTCCCGGATAATGAAGGTTTCGCCCGTCGGGACCTGACGCTAAGGTCCCGGCGAGTGGCCGGCAGCACCGGCACGCCGCGGAACAACCGCGTGGATTTCAAGATGGAGAGCAAGACACCGCGTTCGGTCGTCGTCATGACCGGAAAACCGCGGTGTCGCTTGTTCTGGTCGATCAATCCGCCTCACGGCAATCATCGCGGTGGCGACTGTCGCCGCAGGATCCCGCGTCGGCGCGGTCGTCGCGATCGAAATCCGTGCCCGGCGTAAACGAAATACCGCGCAGCGCCTCACCGAAACGAGCGGTCCTCATTGTAGCAAAACTCTCGCCCGCGGGTAGCGCGGTCGCGGCAAGCTTGTCGGTGATCATCACGAGCTTGTTCGGATCGGCGCCCTGGTCGCCACTGCCGCTCACGGTCGAGGTGATCGCCCAGATAGTCGCCGTACCATCGCGGTTGAGGCGGCCGGTGATATTGCGCAAACCGTCGTTCGCGGGCGACCATGGCAAACCGGTCACCGCATTGGTGCCGGCTGGATAGCCTTGCACGGTATAAGGCACCCCGAGCTGAAGGCCTGCCTGTAGCGTGTAAGCGAGTGTCCAGGTCCCGGTCGTGTCGTTGAAGACCCACTTCTGCAGGCCCGCTGTGGTCTGCGCCGCAGCCGCCGTATAGGTGTTGCTGGCGGTGCTGTAGGTCGCGGTGCCGTCACCCTCGTCGGCGACATAGAGCGTCTTGGGATCGGCAAACCAGATGCCGAAGGGAAACGCCGTCGCGGTCTTGGCGGAATTGGTCGGGAAACCCTTCAGAACGCACATATTGTCAGGCGTCACGCCAAGGGTCTGCAATTTGCTGGCGTCGTAAACGATGGGTGTGGTCGGTAGCTTCGCCGACGGGCTGGGAACGCCGACGCCAGTCGGGCAAGCCAGCGTCTTGCCATTGGCGTCAAAGCCGGAATTGTCGATGAAATAGACGGTGTTGACTCCGTTGCTGCCGCTGCCCTTGGTCATATAGATCACGTTGTTGAATACCGTGAGGCCGCGGAAGTTGGTGTCCTTGCCGATCTTGTCGGCCTTCAGCCCCAACTGGGTGACGTTGAAGCTGCCGACCGGCGTTGGCAGGCCAGGATCTGGCTGCTGGGCCAGCGGGGCATGCGCCCCTGTCATGATCTGCGCGCCGGCGCCAACGATGATGCCATTCGGCTGCGGATTGGCGCCATTGCCGGCATTGCCAGTGGTGTAAAACACGTCAACGCCGTTCGCGTCGTTCAGAATCGCGGCTCGGCCATTATTGCCGCTATAGGCGTTGGTCTTGGTGAAGCGGAAATGACCATTCTCGTCGACGGTCGCCGCAACGCGGAAATAGCTCGACGACACCGGGTTGGTCGGATCGACCACGTCAGGCGTATTGGAATTGGACACGTCGATTGCACCGATCGGCGCGAGATAACCCATGAACGAAACAGTGCGATGATCGAGCGATAGATTAAGGGCCATCTCCGATTTGGACGAGAAGCTCGTGACCATCTGGTCGCGAGATGTCGTAACGTCACGGTCGCCGCTGTTCGGCACCTCCAGAGACTGCGCAAGGTTACCATCGAGCTTGAGTTCGTCGAGTATGATCCTGGCGGTGACTCCGAAGGAGCCGTCGACCTGGTCGTTGTTAAACACCTGCGGATAGGTGCTGCCGACGTTGGCCGTAGCGCAATTGCCCGGGGTGCAGTTCGGCGGCAACTGGGTGGTGCCCGCGGTGATGCTGACGGCGTTGTTGTCGTAGACGGTGCGGCTCAGAAGCAGATGCCCCGGCTGGAAGTGAACGTCGTTTTCACCGGCGCGAGCCAGCGTTGAACCGAGAGCGGTGGAAGCGAGCAACGCGGCCGCAAGACGGGAGATGAGCCGCGAGCGCCCGGCAAGCGAGCGAGTTCCTTCTGTAATCATTTTTCTTCCTACTCGAAAATTGTGAAGCGAGGGCTGCGCGCGAGCATCGTTGCGGCAAGCGCGCGAAATCTGCGCGCAATCTGTTACAGGAATGCGAAGGAGATGCGACGGCTGTGGAAAGTGAAATCCGCTGCTGCGCCACTGCCCGAAGCAAGGCGGTCGACCGACGATGAAAACGGTCCGCCATTCCGCCATTGAATATCAGCCTGACGCTTTGGTCGGCTCAGCTTTCTGCCGAGAATGAAGTTCCTTACGCGACGAGGCACATATGATTTACGTGAAAATTCGTGACAGGTTTCCAAAATGGAGGGTCAGTGAAGAAACGTGCCGCTTGCATTTCCGGAGGAAAGGTCGGGTGTCACCGTGTATCTGAACGTCGCCCAAAAATATTTTTTGTACTGCCCATGCTTTTGAGCGCTGCGTCGTTTCTGTTGGGGCGCTCGCTTCCTTGAAGCATCCGAAAAAGCTCTTTTTGCTGACGTAGCTTGGCGAAATTGCTTCGTTCGAGCCGCGAACAAAAATCCGGTCGATGTAGCGTGATTGCTTCACGTCTCTATTGCGTCAGACGATCGCTAACCAACTCAAGCTGAAATCAAACCGACACACGTCCGTCATTGACGCTGCTTAACTGTTCGCCGTTCGTTTTTTGATTTTTGGGGGAAGAAAAATGAGGAATCGGAAATTGAGGGCGGCGTTTCTATCCACTGTAGCGTTGCTCGTTGTTGCAGTTGCAGCACCTTCGACCGCTCCAGTCATCGCCGGCCAGAACAACAACGCGGACAAGAACGCTGCCGTCAACCCGAACAAGCTGAATACCAAATATCCGATCAAACACCTCGTTGTCGTCTTCAATGAGAATCGTTCGTTCGATCATTACTTCGGCACCTATCCAAATGCCATGAATCCGGAAGGGGAGCCGCCTTTCGAACCCACCACCAAGAATACCCAGCGCGACATCAACAATCTTTTGTCGAACCCGTCGCTGCTCGACAACAATCCCAACCTGAATGCGGCCAACGGCGCAGGAGCTACCAATCCTTTCCGCCTGGATCGCACGCAGGCCAACACGGCCGACCAGGGCCACGGCTATACGCCCGAGCAGCAGGCATACGACGCCGGCAAGAACGATCTCTTCCCGGAATTTACCGGCAAGGGCACCAACGGCGGCGCCGGCGCCTTCGGCACCAAAGGCCAGGTGATGGGCTATTTCGATGGCAATACGGTCACCGCTCTGTGGAATTACGCTCAGAATTACGCGATGAGCGACAATGCCTGGAGCGACCAATATGGTCCGTCAACGCCCGGGGCGGTCAATATGTTTGCTGGCACCGCCAACGGCGCAGTAGTTCCATCGGGCTTTACCGCGAGCACCATTGCGGACGGTCAGGGCGGCCTCACGCTCATCAACGATACCGATCCCGCTGGCGACGTTTGCTCGAGCAAGACGGCACAGGTTCAGATGACGAGCAAGAACATTGGCGACCTGCTCAACGCCGCCGATATCCCCTGGGGTTCTTTTGTCGGCGGTTTCAACCTGCAAACCCTGAACAACAACGGGAGCACCGGTTGCACACGCTCCACCGCGAGCCAGGTCGTCGGCGGCACTGTGACTGATTATGTCCCGCATCACATCTGGTTCCAGTATTATGCGTCGACCGCCAATCCAACCCATGCCCGTCCGACCTCGACCACGGCGATCGGCTACACCACCGTTCCCGGTACCAAGAAGGTCGATCCGGCCAACCATGGTTACGATCTGGATGACTTCTTCACTGCAGTTGGATCGGGTAACTACCCGGCGGTTTCCTTCATCAAGATGGCGGCCTTCCAGGATGGACATCCCGGCAACTCCGATCCGCTCGATGAGCAGACGGGACTGGTCACCCTGGTCAATTTCCTGCAGCAGCAGCCTGACTGGGACAGCACCGCCGTGATCGTCGCTTATGACGACTCGGATGGCTGGTATGACCACGGCTTCGCTGCCACGACGCATACGTCATTCTCGTCGTCCGACGCGTTGAACGGAGCGGGCATCTGCGGCACCGTCGGTGTTACCGAGCCTGCCGGTATCAATGGCCTGCCGGTCCATGGCCGCTGCGGCCCGGGAACGCGCCAGCCGTTCGTGGTGATCTCGCCCTACGCCAAGAAGAACTACGTTAGCCACGTGCTCATCACGCAGGCCTCGATCCCGCAATTTATCGAGGACAATTGGCTGAATGGTCAACGTATCGGTGGTGGCTCCTTCGATGCGACGACCGGTTCAATCGCGGACATGTTCAATTTCAACAAGAAAAACAGTATCTCGCTTATCCTCGATCCGACTTTCGGTATCGTGGATACCAAGGACAAGGATAAGAACAAGAACTAAGCTCGCATGTTCAATCGCCCTATCGTCTGGTTCCTCGGCGCCGGCCTTTTGGTCGGCGCCGTATTTGCGGCCGAGCCGCAAACATTGCCCGGCGAAAACCCCACTCCGGTCCATCTGATCCGCCGTCCGTCGCAGCCACTTTCTGCGATGGCCAAGCTTGGTCGGGATATATTTTTCGACACGAGCCTGTCATCGTCGGGCAAGCTGGCTTGCGCATCTTGTCACAGCCCGGACCACGCGTACGGTCCTCCGAACGACGGCCCGGTGATGCTCGGCGGCCCCGAACTGACGCGCCCCGGTGCGCGCGCCGTCCCCTCGCTGACTTACCTTGACCGGCAGCCTGACTTCAGCATCGGCCCCGACGATCGGGAAAACGAGACGGTGACGCTGGCGCAAATGGCCAAGGTGGGTCAGACCGCGGAACGCGTGCAAAAGACCGCGACCCAGGCCGCGCAAAGTGCGGCGAACATCGTGCCGCAAGGCGGTCTGTTCTGGGACGGTCGTGCCGACACCCTTCAGATGCAAGCATCAGGCCCACTGTTCGACCCGCGAGAGATGGACGGCGGCGGCATCGGGATCGTTGCCGAAAAACTGCGTCACGCACCTTATGCCGGAGAATTTGCAGCATTGTTCGGCGAGCGTATCTTCAGTAATGCGAACTTACTGGTATCCGAGGCCACGTTCGCGGTCGGCCGCTATCAGATCGAGGAGCCGAGTTTCCACCCCTACACCAGCAAGTTCGACTATTGGCTCGAAGGCAAAACGCGTCTCAGCGAGAGCGAAATGCGCGGCTATCATCTGTTCAACGATCAGGACAAGGCCAACTGCGCCGGCTGCCATAATTCGCGGCCCTCGCGCGATGGTCGACCTCCACTTTTTACCGACGCCCAGTATGAAGCCCTGGCTGCGCCACGCAATCTGGCGCTCGTCGACACCAAAGATCCAAACTATTTCGATCTCGGGGTTTGTGGGCCCATTCGCAAGGATCTTGCTGACCAGACGCAGTTCTGCGGCATGTTCAAGACTCCGACCCTGCGCAACGCCGCCATACGCCACGCGTTCTTCCACAATGGCGTATTCCAGACATTGCAGCAGGTGATGGATTTCTACAATTTTCGCGATACGAATCCAGAGAAGGTGTATCCGCCCGGCGCCAACGGAAAAGTCGAAAAGTACAACGACATTCCGGTGCAGTTTCACCCAAACGTCGATGTCGGCGATCCGCCCTTCAATCGTCATCCCGGCGAAACGCCGGCCATGACAGCGCAGGACGAAACCGACATCATTGCATTTCTGAAAACGCTGAGCGATGGCTACAAGCCGGAAGAGTGACGCAGACCGGTTTGAACCTTTGAAGCAAAGGATGAACGCTATGCTCGACTTGCGCGAGGCCCTTCCGTAAGGCGTGCGTATGCCGGCTTGAACAGCCGTTATTGGCTAAAAGTTGTCCTTTGGTCGAATAACGGCCGACACTGCGACGTCATATCCTCCGCGAGTGAGCGGTCCCGATCGTCCTGGAAGCGTTCGAACCTCATCGATAGCGCTGTCTTCAAGGAGATCCTACGGCGAGCCGCTGGCCTTCGACGATTTCATCGGTCGACATTTTTGATGCGACCGCGTCGCGCAGTCTCAGGTAAAGCTCGCGCGGCCGCCCGATGGAGCGGCTCGCTGCCAGATTGAGCCACTTGTAGGCAAGGACAAAATCTTACGGGACACCGTGCCCCTTGTCGTACATCAGGCCGAGCATGGCTTGGCCAAACGGATCGCCCCGCACGGCGCCCTGAGCGTAGAGGTCGGCCGCAGCGACATAGGCTTGTGGCTCGCCAAAGCCATGTTCGTAGAGAAAGCCGAGCAGAGCCAAGGCCCTGGCGTTGCCGCGTCGCGCCAGGGGTTCCAGATCCCGGGCCGCACGATTATAGTCGCCGCGGGAGTAGGCCGAAGTTCCGCGCGATAAGGGATCGGCATACGCGCTGGTTGGTCCGATGGCTGCAAGCGCCGCGAGCAGCATCGCCGAGACAGTTCGGCATATGATCGGATCCATAACGCGTCTGTCAGTGGACACTAGTGGTAATCGCACGGTTGGTCGCGGTCGTCGCAATGTCTCCGCGAAGTTTGGACCTGAGTTCTTCGGCAACCATATGTGCGTCAGAGCCATCGCGAATGATCTGTGGCCGGATGAAAATGATCAACTCGGTACGCGCGGTGGAATTGTCCTGATGTCCGAATGCGTCGCCGAGCCCCGGAATTTGATCGAGGATCGGAAGCGCGGCGCGGGTGCCGTTCTGCTGCTCGCTGATCAATCCAGCCAGCAGCACGGTCTGGCCAGTCGCAACCGAGATCGAACTCTTGACCTTTCGCTCTGATACCGTCGGCGTCAGGCTGCTGGCCGTCGCCGGCAACACGTTACTGATCTCCTGCTCGATATCCAGTCGAACATCACCGTTGGCGCTGACCCGCGGCGACACCCGCAGGATGATGCCGGTATTACGATAGTCGATGGTATTGACGACGGTGTTGCTCGTAGTCAGCACGGTGGCGCTGCCGGTCGACACCGGCACGACGTCGCCGACCTGCAGCGTTGCGGTCTGGTTGTCGATCACGACCAAAGATGGATTGGACAACACCTTGACGCTTGTGACGGTGTGGAGCGCGTCGAGGATGACGCTTGGCTGGGTTTCGGATCCGATCAGAAAGTTGAAGTCGGGGAAGGCGCGGTTGATGAATGCATTGGAGACGGAGCCTGCGATCGAGGCGAGTCCCGTCGTTGGATCGGTAGTGGTAGCGGGCGCGGCCGTGGCCTGGGTGCCGGTGATCGAACCCACGTTTGGCTTCAATCCAAGATTATGGCTGGTCAGATAGGATTGCACCCCGTAACTCAATTCGTTGTTGAGCGAAACCTCAGCGATGGTCGCATCGATTGCGACCTGAAGCTGTGGTTGGTCGATTTGCAGCAATGTAGCTTCGATGATCTTGTAATTGGCCTGATCGGCGTAGATCAGCAACTCGTTGTTGACGACGTCAGGCGTAATTCGGACGTCCTGCAACACCGGTTGTCCGTTGTTGCCGGAGCTCGCGCCGTGACCGCTGTCGAGCGCGCCATTGCCATTGGCACCGGCGCCTGCTGCTTGTCCGCTTGGGTTCGCTGCCGTTCCCGATGCGCCGTGGGCACCGAAACTTGAGTTTGGGCCTGAACCAAAACCGTTGGGATTCGCTGAACCGGGATTGAGAGACAGGCGATCGGCGCTCGATGTTGTCGATGTGCCGGATCCTGGCGCTATCTGGCTGTCGGCGCTATCGAGCAGGCTGGACGAGGAACCTCCGATGAACATATCGGTCAACACCCGCGCGATCTGCCGGGCCTCGCCATATTTCACGTGATAGACGTGAACCGACGTCCGCGCGGTATCGGCGTGATCGAGCCGCTTGATCCATGTCGCCGCGGTGCGCAGCATGTCAGCGCGTTTGCTGACGACCATCACGGCGTTGAGGCGCGCGATCGGCTGAAATTTGATGACGTTCTGGCTGAGGCCATTCTCGCCGGAATCGACGATCTTTTCCAGTTCGGCGATGATTGGCGCGGGTGGGCCGCTGCTAATCGGGAAAATACCGACCGATTGGCCGCGCATCCAGTCGACATCGAAGCTTAGCGCGGTGTCGACGGCGGTACGCCGCTCGGCGCCGGTACCCTGGATCAACAGGAGATTTCGCGAAACATCCGCGCGAACCGTGCCGGCCTTGGTGGCAAAGCTGTCCATCAGTTTCAACAGCGTTTGCGCTGACACATATTGCAAGGGCACGACCGACACGCCGAAGCCGGGCTCGGGGGAGGCGCCCGCCGCATCGACCCTTCCGGCACCCACGGCATCGCCGAGCGGCGTCAAGCGATAGCCGGCAGTGTCGTGCAGCAGCACGACGCCGCTGAGCCGCAAGGCACTCTCCAGCACATAGATGATATCGGATTTGGCAACTGGCCGAACCGAGACCAGACTCACGGTGCCTTGAACGCGCGGATCGATGGTGTAGCCGACGCCGAGAATATCGCCGAGCACCACCTTGGCGACGGTGGCGACAGGAGTATTTTCGAAATTGAGATCGAAGCCATTGCCGCTGGAGGACGGTTGCGGCCGTTCATCGGAGACGGCCGTCACCTCTGTGCCCTCATACATCACCGGGCGGCGGCTGCCGCTGGAGCCCGATGTGGTTATGGCGGCGTTGGTAGCCTGCGGCTGGCGCGGCAATAGATCGAGCGAACGCACCTTGTCGAGCACGTCGATCTGGGCACCGGCGGCTGTCGATGTCGTGCCCGTGGTCACGGAATTGCACGAAGCCAGCAAGCCCATCGACGACAATACAAATGCAGCGCAGATACCGCGGCCGATCAACCGGTACCGGCCCAGCATGCCGACGCGTACCATAATTTCCGCCATCCCGATTGTGTACGCGATCGCTCACGACGATCCGCGGTCATTCGTAGCGTCGCTTCATGACAGGAATAATTTCGTTCGATGCCGGCCGTCAATTTATCTCGCGTCGATGCGGGATGCAGTTCGGTTGCAAGCCTTGGAAAATTCAGGTCCCAATTTTTTTCACAGCTTGAACGCCATGGACTTCGCACGGCTGTCACACTTCAGATCAATAACCATTCTCCTCAAGAGTGGCGCGACCGGAAAGGCAAATGGCCAGCGATCTGTCCTCGAGGTTCGTCGAACATCTGCGTCAAAGCAGACATTTGACGGCTAGTGCTGATGACCGGACCGATGCCGCCGGCCAGGACGGATCTGAACGCCGCCGATTGAAGTTATGGGAGATATGCGACCTCTCTGCCAACGAATTTGCCGATGAGGCCGCGCGTTTCCATGGGCTTGAACGTGTTTCGCTGCAGGATATGATCGCGGCGTCGCCGCTGGTGGCAGCGTTCACGCAACGCTTCCTGCGCGAGATGGTGGTTTTTCCCTATCAATCATCCGATGGTCGCGCCACGCTCGCAGTGGCGGACCCGACCGATATCGCGGTGCAGCGCGCAGCACAGATCGTATTGGGGCAGGATGTTTTAACAAGAGTAGCGACATCGGAGGATATTGCGCTCGTCCTCAATCAGCGCCTCGACCTGGAAGCCGCCGATCCGGCCGGCGGAATAGCGTCGCAACCGCGCGAGGATGATATCGAATCCTTGCGCGATCTCGCCAGCGGCGCGCCGGTCGTGCGCGCCGTCAACGATCTGCTCGAGAAGGCGGTAGAACTGCGCGCCAGCGACATCCACATCGAGCCGTTTTCCTCCGGGCTCGTCGTCCGGATGCGGATCGACGGGCTGCTGCGGCCGGTGGCAGCGCCGGCCGGTGTACTGCCGCAAGCGGTGATTTCCCGCATCAAGATCGTCGCCAATCTCAACATCGCCGAACGTCGGCTGCCGCAAGACGGCGCCGCGCGACTACGGGCGGGACGGACTGACATCGATATCCGCGTTGCCATCATGCCGATGCAGCATGGGGAATCCGCTGTCATCCGCATCCTGCCCAAGGATCGCGGATTGCTGATGTCAGAGAGGCTGGGATTTTCTGCGCGCGACGACGCCGCTTTGCGGCGGCTCCTCAAATTGCCCCATGGCATGATCGTCATCACCGGCCCGACAGGCAGTGGCAAGACCACAACGCTTGCGACCATCCTTTCGATGCTCAACGAGTCTTCCCGGAAAATCCTGACCATCGAGGACCCTGTCGAATACGAAATTCCCGGCGTCAATCAGGCACAGGTCAAGCCGGCGATCGGCCTGACTTTCGCGGCGGCGCTTCGCTCCTTTGTCCGCCAGGATCCTGACGTGATCATGGTCGGCGAAGTCCGCGACAACGAGACTGCGCAGGTCGCGGTCCATGCAGCGCTGACGGGGCATCTGGTGCTGACGACCTTGCACACGGAAACCGCGGCGGCAGCGGTGCCGCGAATGCTCGATCTCGGTGTAGAGGGCTATCTGTTGCGTTCGGTGCTGCGAGCTGTGATCGCGCAGCGGCTGGTTCGTCAATTGTGCGAGCGCTGCAAGGCGCCGCGCCTGCTTGCCGAGAGCGATTTCTCCCAAGATCACCGGCTGATGACCTTTGGCTTTCATGCCGGCGAGTTGCTTCAGCAACCGTGCGGGTGCGAGCGCTGCGGCGGCACCGGCTATCGTGGCCGGCTCGGTGTGTTCGAGGTGCTGGAACTCACCGACGATCTTCGCGAGTTGATCGGCGAGAAGACGGACGGGCTGAAGATCGACGCGATGGCGATCCGCGCCGGGATGACGACAATGCTGGACGACGGCATTGCCAAATGTCGTGCCGGGCTGACATCACCTGCCGAAATTCTTCGCGTCACAACCGTGCGGTGACGACGTGCCGAATTTTCGCTATCGGGCCCTGACACAAAGCGGCGAGATCGTGAACGGCACGCTCTCGGCGCCGAGTCCGGCCGAGGTGAGCCGCCGCATCGAATACCTGCGCCTGTTGCCAATCGAGACCGTCGAAGAGACAGCTGCCAAGGCCGGCGCCGTCGGCTACGGGTGGTTTGGCCGGCCGGCAGCCGCCGAGATCACCACCTTTACCCGTGATCTTTCGCTGTTGCTGAAAGCCGGAGCTCGGCTCGATTCCGCGCTGGAACTGCTGTCCAATGATTCCGATGTGGGACGGCTGCGTCCGGTGGTTGGAAAGCTGCGTGCGGCGCTGCTCGGCGGCGAAAGCTTCGCGGATGCATTGGCTGATCACCCGACGCTGTTTCCTCCGATGTACGGCGCGCTGGTGCGGGTCGGTGAGGTCTCGGGCACGCTTGATGAAGTGCTTGAAATGCTGGGCGCGGAGCGGGCGCGATCCGAATTGATGCGCCGCAAGCTTACCGATGCGATGCAATACCCGGCCTTCGTGCTGCTCGCCTCGGCCGGCGTGATGCTGTTCTTCATTCTGTTTGTACTGCCGCAATTCTCGGCGGTACTGCAGGATTTCGGCAAACAGTCCGATACCGCGCTCAGCACCTTCATCAAATTATCGGATTTCCTTCGAGCCAACGCGACCGCAGCGTTGTCCGGCTCAGCGGCGGTTGTTGGTCTGGTATGGTGGCTGCTACGACGGCCTGGCGCGATGGCCGCGATCGCCGGCACGCTATCTCGAACGCCCGGCATCAGCAGTATCTTCAAATATTATCGCACCAGCCTTTTTTGCCGCAATCTCGGCGTGCTGCTCGGCAGCGGCGTCAATCTCACGGCTACGCTGCGCATCCTGGTCGACATTATGGCGGTCACCGGCGACGAGAAGAGCTGGACCGCGGCCGCGGATCGCGTTCGTCATGGAGGCAAGCTCTCTGATGCGCTTTCGGTCGCCAGCAGCTTGCCGCCGATGGCAGTCCGGATGCTGCGCCTCGGCGAAGAGACCGGGGACTTACCGAAGCTGGCGGGCAGGGTGGCCGAATTTTATGAAGCGAAGTTGCAGCGCAGCCTCGATCGTGTGGTCGCCATCGTCGGGCCGCTCGCCATTATTACCATCAGCACGGTCGTCGGCGGATTGATCGTGTCAGTCATGACCGCGCTGTTGTCGGTCACGCAACTCGTCAGCTAGATCAAAGGGTGGTTCATCATGATAACGCTCCGCGCCATTGGCGATCTTCTCCTTACCCGCGGCGGACGCACGCATCAGCGCGACGCGCAAATGCGTGAGAGACAAGCTGGCTTCACGTTGGTCGAGATGCTGGTGGTCATCACCATCATTGGACTGATCATGGGCCTGATTGGACCAAGAGTGCTCAACTATCTCAGCGAATCCAAGGTCAAGGCTGCCAGGATTCAACTGGAGAGTTTCGCCAGCGCGCTCGACCTGTACTATCTCGACGCCGGCCGATATCCTTCGACATCCGAGGGACTAGACGCACTTGTGAAGCGGACGCCAGGCGTCTCCGCCTGGAATGGGCCATATCTGCGTGGCGGCAACGTTCCCAACGATCCCTGGAGCCATGCGTATTTGTATCGCTCTCCGGGCGAGCATGGTCCGTATGACATCATGTCGTACGGCTCCGACGGTCAGGAAGGCGGTAGCGGGACCGCAGCCGACATCTCCCTGGAAAAAACGACCGCTAAAAATGAATGATTCCGGTCAACGCGGTTTCACTATGCTGGAGATGGTGTGCGTGCTCGCCATCATTGCATTGGTGGCGGCCGTGTTGTTGCCGTTCATTCCGCACGGGACATCGCGGTCCCGGCTGCAGGCCTATGCGCTGCAGGCCGCCGCGCTGCTGAAAGCCGACCGCAATGCCGCGATCCGGCGGCAGACCAGCGTCGCGACGCTGGTCGACGCGGAAGCGCGGGCGATCCACTCCGGTACGTCGCGGTCTACGATCAGAATTCCCGACGATGTTCACTTCGATGCGTTGTTGCCCGAAACCTGCGCTCGACAACCGGCGCTGTCGACGATCAGCTTCTTCGCTAACGGCACCTCATGCGGCGGCACCATCGCACTGACGCGCTTCGATGTCGGCTATGAAATCCGCGTCAACTGGCTCACCGGACGGATCGAGGTTTCAGCCCGTGACACCGCCGCCCATTGATACCGACGAGGCCGGGTTCACGCTCCTCGAAGTACTGATCGCGCTGGCGTTGATTGCGGTCTCGCTGGTCGCGATCGGATCGGTGATGTCGACCGATGCGCGCGGAGTGCGGTCGCTGGAGCAGCATGTCGCACTGATGCAGACCACGCGCTCCGTGATGACAGCGGGCATCCCGCCGCGCGGCGATCTTCAGCCGGGAATCTCGGAAGGACAGACCGATAATTACCGCTGGACCGTCGAAGTCACGCCGCTCGGTGGCGGCTGGACCGTGCCGGATGCGGAGGTGCCTTGGCTTCCCGAACTGGTTCGGGTCCGCGTAAAATCTCCGACCGGCGCAGTGTCGGATATCCGAACCGTCCGGCTGATGAAAAGGCCATCGCAGTGACGGCGGCGATTACCCGACGCGAAGACCGTGAAGCCGGCTTTACGCTGATCGAAACCATCGTCGCCTTGGCGTTGATGGGTCTGGTGCTGTCGGCGCTCGCCAGCGTCACCGCGCAATGGTTGCCGAACTGGAATCACGGAATCGACCGGATTCAGCGCAGCGAGGTGATCGGAGTCGCGCTGCAGCGGATCGGTGCCGATATTGCTTCTGCGGAATATGTTCCGGCCAACCGAAAAACGCATCGCCCGCTGTTCGAGGGGTCGGAACTATCGGTGACCTTCGTGCGCACGTCGTTCGGGCCCAATTCCGGGCCCGGGCTGGATGTGGTGCGTCTTGGCGAGACCATCGATCACGGTGAGTTCGTGACGGTGCGTTCGCAGATGCGTTTTACGCCACTGCCGCTGGTGTCGTCGCTACCGCAACATCTGCATTTCGCAGATCCAGTGGTACTGTTGCGTAAGCCATATCGGCTGTCGTTCGCGTACGCGGGGCCGGACCGAATCTGGAAGAGCACTTGGCGGGATGCCGACAAACTACCGGCCATGATTCGGTTGACGATACGCGATGCCGGTAGCGAACGCGTATTGGCGATCTCGACCATCACGCCCATTCACATCCAAGCACCGAGCAATTGCGTGCGGCCAGATGGCGGTTGCGACGACAGGAAGGACGAGCAAAACGACGACAAGAATGCGGCTAGCACCAGTTCATCCGGAGCCGTGGCTAGCGCGACTGCCGGGCAGGGCGCGACGCAATGATGCAAGACCATCCCGGCATGTCGGACTCGGAGCAGGGCGTCGTGATTGTCGCGGTGCTTTGGATTCTGATGGCGATATCGATACTGGCGGCGGTCTACTCGACATATTTGTCGACTGCGGCGCAGGCGCTCGCGATCAACGACACCGCGCTGCGGACAGAGGCGCTGGTGTCGGCCAGTCTGGAACTCACAGCCTACCAGTTGGCATTAACGGGTGACAGGGAGCGGCCCTCGCACGGGTCATTTCACTTCAAGATGGATGACGCCGACGTGTCGGTGAAATTCATATCCGAGGCGGCCCGGGTTGATCTCAATTTCGCGCCAAAGGAAATCCTGGCCGGACTATTCGCCGGACTTGGCGCAAGCAAAGCGGCTGCCAGCGAGGACGCAGATCGGATCGTGGGTTGGCGAACCCGTCCGGTACCGGGAGCCACCAACGACGAGGAAGCGCTCTATCGTATGGCTGGTCTCGATTATTCGCCGCGGCAATCGCTGTTTACGCATACGGGCGAACTTGCCCTCGTTGTCGGTCTGCCGCCGGGTCTTGTGGACCGCGCATTGCCTTTCGTGACCGTGTTCAATGGATCGGCGGGCGTCGATGCGTCAATTGCCGCACCCGAGGTCATCGCCGCGTTGCCCGGACATGACCAGCCGAAAAGCGCGTCTGCAAACGATACCCCCGCCAGCCTGGATCATTCAGCTCCCGCGGCGGCAGACGTAACGACAGCCAAAAGCACCTGCTATCGGGTCGAGGCCGCGATCAGTTTTCGTGGCGGAAACCGTACCGCGTCGGACGTGGTGATCGCGCTGGGCGACAAGAAAGAACCTTATCGCGTGCTATCCTGGCAGGATGACGTCGTTGTGCCCCGCGGCGCCGTGAAACGTGGGACTCTATGATGTCGCTCATCGCCGAGCTCAAGGAATTGTTTAGCGAATGGATCGCGGTGGTGGCCGGCACCGTCGATGTCGTGGCGGCTCGTCTGGTGCGATCACGGCGGATCCTGATCGATCAAGGCGAAGAGGGCACATTGACCGCGACAGCGCCCGCGACGAACAACGCACCGGCGTTGCCAGAACGGTCCTTTAGCGTACTGAATGGCAGGCCCGATCCTCCATTGTCGCCGGGGTGGGCGGCGGCCTTTCGCGGCAGCCGCGTCGAGATGAACCTGTCCGCCAGCCAGGTGTTGGCAAGTCCACTCGATTTTCCAAGCCAGGCAGGTGATTTCCTCGATGGCATGATCCGGTCACAGGTCGATTGTCTGACGCCTTGGTCTGTCAATGACGTTGTATTCGGCTGGAGCACGCCGACCCCCGCGGCGAACGCGCGGATCGAAATGACCTTCGCCGCGACTTCGAAAAACAAGGTCCATCCGCTGTTGAAATTGGCTCAGATGCTCGATGCAGGTTCGGTTGCATTCTACGCCACGGTTTCGACCGGCACCGAACCGGCCGTCCGGATCAAGTTGTTCGATCAGCGATTGCAAAGCTCCGGCGGATTACTGGCGAATATTCCACGTTTGCTGCGCAATTTTTTGCTCGCCGCCGGCGTCGCCGCGGCGGCCTCACTGCTGATTGCGGCCTATCTCGATAGCGCCATGGAGTCGCAGCAAAGCGAACTGCAGCATCAGATCTCGCAGCGGCGCGCGGCGTTACGGCTGGACTCAAATGGCTCCGGATCTGGTCTTGGCCTGCTTGCCAAGCGCAAACAGAACACGCCATCGAGCGTCATGGTGCTGGAAGCGATTTCGCGAGCGCTGCCTGATACCACTTATGTGACGGAACTGCGGATCGAGGGTGACAAGGTCCAGATCGTGGGCATGACGCAGGACGCGCCGTCATTGGTGCGACTGCTCGAACAATCGCCGCAATTCAGCCGCGCCACATTCTTTGCGCCGACCACGCGCGCGGCAAACGAGACCGGCGAGCGCTTTCACATCGAGGCCCATATCACCGCCTATTTCGGGATCGCGACGTGAACGCCCTTATTTCATCGAGACGATTCGTAACCCGTTCGCCAGTCCTGGCCGCGACGATCTATCTGGCGCTGATCGCTCTACTGCTGTTCGCCGTGGTGAACTCGGTTACGGACATTTTCAGCCAGCGCGGTGAAGTGGCGGCTTTCTCGGCAATGCTGAAACAGCTCGATCGCAGCCGGCCCGCCGGATCCAGTGGTATGCCCGGCGACGCGACGATGCCGTCCGGCTCCGCCTATCTGGAGGGTGCGACCGTTACGATAGCGGGCGCGGCGCTGCTGCAGCGGGTCGCCGCCGCAGTGGTGAAAGCGGGTGGCAATGTATTGTCGACCCAGCTCGATCTGCAGGGCTCTCCCTCAAGACCCGGTTTTCTCAGCACGATCGCGAGCTGTGAGATCGATCAACCGCAATTGCAGCCGCTGCTCTATGATCTCGAGGCCGGCATGCCGTTTTTGTTTGTCGACCAGCTTGTGGTGCAGACGCCCACCGCATCCGATTCGGCAAGCGGGCGCTTGCGCATCCTGGTCGAGGTGTCCGGGCAATGGCGGGGTGCGAAATGAGCCGTCGCTTTGCAATTGTTCTGGCGGCTTTGCTGTTGTCGGCTCAAGCCGCGGCGCCATCGACGTCCGCGTCCAGCGATGTTCTCGACGCTGATATCGCCGAGGAGACGCAACCGGCGGGACCGCGATTCACGACTCCCCCCGCACCGGAGCATGTTACCCCGGTACATGCGACCGCCTCGCCGTCACGGCCGTCGCATGCCGCAAGCGCTAATCCGCTGTGGGAGATTCCCCTGACGCAGCTATCTGCCACACGCGATCGTCCGATCTTTTCGCCATCGCGGCGGCCGGAGCCCGTCGCGGCAGCGGCCGACCCGGTGATCGTCAAGCCGCCAGCACGCAAGAAGGAAATCGAGCCGCCGCGACTTTTGCTGGTTGGCACCATCGCCAGCATCGATGAAAGCTTTGGAATTTTCATCGACCAGTCCACCCAGGCGGCGCTGCGGCTGAAAGTCGGCGATGACTATCAGGGCTGGAAGCTGACGACTATCCTCGCCCGCGAAGTAACTATGGGCAAGGACGATCGGTCGGCGGTGCTAACGCTGCCACAGCCGGGCGGCAGGACGGGTGAGGTGCGCTTGCTACCGGTGAGCGCGCGAGCACGCCGCTAAAGCGCGAGCAATTGTTGCAACAGTGCGGTCAGCACCAGGCCGAACGCCAAAAACGGTCCGAACGGCAATGAGGTTTGTCTCGTTATGTCGCGTCCGGCCAGTTGCAGCCCGCCGACGGCAATGAGCGCTCCGGACGTCGCGATCAGCAACAGAATGGGAAGTCCGGCGATGCCGATCCAGGTTCCGGCAGCGGCAAGAAATTTGACATCGCCGAGGCCGAGGCCTGCGGCTTTTCGCCAGAAAAAATACAGGCGCCGCAACAGCCAGAAAATAGCGCCGATTACTGCGGCCTGACTCAGAGCTTTGATGGCGTCGGGCGGACCATTGCCGAGAATGGCCTTGATGATCCCGAGCAGGGCGATCAACAGATTCAACTTGTTGGGAATGATGCCGCGTTGAATGTCGATCAACGAAAGCAAGCCACAGAGCAGGCAAAGCGCTGCGAAAATACCAAAAAACCAAAAATGTTCTGTGTCGGCGAACATGCAAGGCTCAAAGACGTGACCTGAAGGTCACCGCGCGATGACTGGAGTCATGATGGTCAGCCCCAATGATATGACGCGCATGCAAAGAAATTATTTTTCCGCACGAAGAAGTCCCGGATGTTCAGCGGATTTTTTTGGACGAAAATATTCAGCAGAAAATGACTTTTGCGAGAAAATTGGACGTGCGCAACCGTCCCGTCACAAAACAGCATATGAAGCTGACAATATTGCGTGCGTATTGTGGCTTGATATTTCGGCTGGGCGGCCTTGTGAGAGATGATCACATTGCGACGAACGCTTTTGCTTGTGCTTCTAATGCTGGGAACGGAGCGCGCGGTCGCCGCACCGCTCGATGCCGCCGCGGAAAACTATCGATCTTATACGATCGAAAGCATTGGTCAGGCGCTCGCCGGCGCGCGCAATCTGCGCGAGCGGGTCGCGGCCGGCGATCTGGCGGGCGCAAAGCAAGCCTGGATTTCGGCCCGCGCGGACTGGGAACGCTCGGAAGTAGTCACAGCCGGCTTTGTTCCCGAACTCGACGCCAAGATCGACGCTTGGCCCAACGCAGACAGCGGTTTCCATGCAATCGAAGCCCAATTATTCGGCGCAGGACGCACTGATGTCGAGCACGACACCGAGGGGCTGGTCGAAAATCTCGAAAATCTGCAAGGTAAGTTGCACGATATGGCGCTGACGCCGCAAGGCCTGCTCGATGGCATCGTGCGGTTGGCCTATGAAGTCGGCGAAAGCAAAGCCGACGGCGGCGAGTCCCGCATCAGTGGCACTTCGCTCGAAGACATGCGCAACAACGTCGCGGGCATCGATTTTGCCTATCGCACGATTTTCTCGGCGACGCTCAAGACTGTCGATTCCGGACTCGCCGATAACATAGAAGCACGCATCGAGCGACTGAAGACGATCGTTGCCGCGCGCGATCTGCCCAGCGTTGATGTGATGGCTCTGCGGCGCGCCAGTGAGGAACTGGTGATCTTGCTACAAAGCGCGGCGGCCAAGCTGGACCTGCAGCACGCTGCCCTCGAGGCCAGTTCGCAATGATGCCGCGTCACGCATGGATGGTGAGCCTCGCGTTCGGAGTGCTGATCGCGGCTTTTCAAGGGCGCGTTGTCGCATTTCCGGTCGACGGCGATCAAACGACCCTGCCACCGAAAACCGAGCTCAACGAGGACGCGCTTTACAAGCCGCGCGAAGTCTTCCACTCGGAACTCGCCGGGGGAAAATCCTATCTGATCAGTCTCGGCAACCTGGCCTTTAGTTCGCCCGGGATTCTCGGTGGCGTGGCGCGGCAAGCCAATGTCAGCTGCAGCACCTGTCACGTTAATGGCGCCGGTAACGCCAAGTTTTTTATGCCGAAGATGTCGACGCGTCCCGGTAATTTCGATGTCAACGGTCCGCTGTTCAATCCGAAGGCCGATAATCAGGTGCTCGATCCGGTCCGGATCCCGAGCCTGCGTGGTGCGCGCTATCTGGCACCCTATGGCGTCGACGGACGCATGCCGTCGCTGCGCGATTTCGTTCACAACGTTATCGTCAACGAGTTTGCCGGGCCCGAACCGTCGCCCGATATCCTTGATGCCATCGTCGCCTATATCCAGGATATCGATTTCCTGCCCAATCCGAGCCTCGGTCCGGGTGGACGATTGATCGGCAAGATCAGTGAATCCGAACGCCGTGGTGAGGCGCTGTTCGCAAAACCGTTTCCCCACGATGCGAATCTGAGCTGTGCTGGCTGTCACACGCCGTCCGGCGTGTTCAGTGATCATCAGCAACACGACGTCGGTTCTGGTGGTCTGTTCAAGACGTCGACGTTGCGCAATGCAGATTTCAATGCTCCTTACTTTCATGACGGCCGCTTCGACAATTACGATCAGGTGGTGGCGCATTTCGATCGGGTGTTCGGTCTCGGGTTGTCGGCTCAAGATCGGCAGGATCTGACAGCCTATCTCACTGCGGTCGGCGATGGCACGCAGCCTTACGAGCGTGATGGTGCTAGCGCCTCGCTAAAGGAAATCAACGATTTCACGACCGTTCTCGACACGGCAATTCGGTCAGGTGACAAGAATACGGTTTCACTCGCAGTCGATACCATTGGAAACGAGTTGCGGGAATTGACCGAACAGTATCCTGATCGCAAGGACACCAGCGTATCGGGCGGCGAGCAGCAGCGGGTACTGGCGCGTAACGCGCTCAAAGAGCTCGTACTTAGCCTGAGACGGATCGACATGGCGGTTGCCGATGGCCGAACCGCAGATGCTGCAACTGATTGCCGAAACTATCGTTATCTGATGGCTGCCGCTGTGCCCTCATTGTTGGCCGGAGCCGAGCCGTGGTCACTGTTCAATCCTGCGGTGCATGACTCTCATTATGCTGCGCTTCGCCGGGTGGTGCAGTCGAAGCATTTGTTGCACTGAGTAGTGGCATACATCGAAGTGACCACGTGCGAGAATACATACGCTGCGCTGGGAAAGTTTACGGCCATCAGCTGGTTGGCATGGGGAGATGTCGCGCATCATTGATGTCGCATATGCGGATTCAATTCGGCGGGGCGCACTACGCGCCGGACAAAAGTCCAGCAATCCGATGAGTGGCGCGAATTTACGCTAGACAAATTATGTGATGCCGAAGAGGTTTTGGAATATTTTTTGGACCGTTCTGATTTTCTTGCGCGCGTTACAGCATCGATATCCGTGCGTCATGTTGTCAAACTAAATGACTTCGGCGATAACTTTAACCTGGGGCCGACAATGAAATTAAATTTGAGAAGATGGCGAACCACCACGGCGCTCTGCGTTGTATCGACGGCGATTGCTACCGCAGCTTACGCGGCGCAGAACTACGGCCGAAGCAATTGGGATTTGCGTTCGCACCCAAGCCACTCGGGCAACAAGGGCAGCGGCGGCGATAATGGCAGCGGCAATCCTGCCGACAACCTCAAGACTGCGTCTCCGATCAAACACGTTATTGTCCTGATTGGTGAAAACCGTGGTCTCGACCACACGTTCGGTGTCTACAAGCCGAAAGGCGCGGGGCAGACCATCTCCAACCTGCTGTCGAAGGGCATCGTCAATGAAGACGGTACGCCCGGTCCGAACTTTGCGCAGGCTCAGCAGTACTCGGTCGCCGGCCAGACCGCGTATTACATCGGCGCTCCGGCGATTGCCAAGACGCCCTACAGCCCCACCAACGTGATGCCGCAGCCGAACACCAACGGCGCTCCGGTCGCGCAAAGCGATACTGGCGCTCCGTTCAAGACGATTGCTGAGGCGAGCGTCGAAAAGGACATGGATCCGGCAAGCCTCGACATCCTGACTACCGGTGCCACCGGTCTGCCGGCCGGCTCGCTCGACACCCGCGTTCCCGGTGCCGGCACCCTTGCCGGTCCGTTCCCGATGCAGGGTCCCAATCTCACCGACGACGACTACACCGGCGACACCACGCACCGCTTCTACCAGGATTGGCAGCAAGAGGATTGCAGCGTGGCGGGCGCGTCCAAGACCAACAGCTCCGGCTGCACGGCCGACCTGTTCCCGTTCGTGATGGCGACCTACTCGAACGGCAAGAGCCTTGGCAATTCGATGGGCTTCTACAACACCGAGCAGGAGCAGGCTCCGATCCTGAAGCAACTGGCAGACCGCTTCACGCTGGGCGATAATTTCCATCAGTCGTTCCATGGTGGCACCGGCGCCAACCATTTCATGCTCGGCACCGGCGACGCCGCGTTCTGGAGCGACGGCAACGGTAATCCCACCACGCCGCCCACGAGCCTGATCGCCAACCCGAATCCGGTTTCGGGTACCGTCAATCAGTACACGGTCGACGGTAACTTCAGTGCTTGCGCCGACATCAACCAAGCCGGCGTCAAGCCCATTGTGACTTATCTGGAGAATCTCTCCTACGCGGCGGAGCCGAACTGCCAACCCAACCACTACTACATGCTCAACAATACCAACCCGGGCTACCTGCCCAACGGTGCGCTGTCGGGCGGCAGCAATCTTCCACCGTCGCCGGTCAAGACCATCGGCGACTCCCTCAATGCCAAGCAAATTTCGTGGGCCTATTACGGTGGCGCGTATAACGATGCCGTGGTGCTCTCGAATGAAGCGGTTGCGGCGAATCCGGCCAATCCGAACCTGTCGGCCGCGGCGTTGACTGATCCGGCGCACGCTCTCGGCGTGGCTTATTGCCAGATCTGCAACCCATTCCAGTATGCCACCTCGATCATGGGCAACCCCGCGCAACGGGCTGCGCATATCAAGGATACCGCTGATCTGATCACGGCGATTCAGAACAACACGCTGCCTGCGGTGTCGTTCGGCAAGCCGGACGGTCTGCTCGACGGCCATCCTTCGAGCTCGAAGGTTGACCTGTTCGAAGCCTACACTCTCAACGTCCTCAGTGCACTCGACGCCAATCCGAAGCTGAAGGCGGAAACCGCCGTGTTCATCACCTGGGACGAGGCGGGTGGTTACTGGGACTCGGGCTTTGTCCAGTCGATCGACTTCTTCGGCGACGGACCGCGCATACCGCTCTTGATCCTCTCGCCGTATTCGACCGGTGGAAAGGTCTATCATAACTACGGCGACCACGTTTCGATCGACAAGTTCATCGAGCGGAACTGGAGCCTGAGCCCGATGACCAACCGCAGCCGCGACAATCTGCCGAATCCGAAGTTCGCCAAGAACAATGCGTACGTGCCGACCAACAGCCCGGCGCTTGCCGATCTGTTCGACGCGTTCGACTTCAGCAAAGCGGTCAATCAACCGTTCACCGAATGACCGCATGCTCGGCCATGGCGTGACCTGACTTCAACGAGTCGGCGCCGACCCGCTCTAATGCCCCGGGTCGGCGCTGCTGTTTGTACACCGCCTCATGCAGCAAATCTTCATGGATCGGACGTGGGCGATGGTCGGCGAACTCGTTGCTTTGGTTTGCAGTCGATCATGGATGACCTTCGTTGTTCTCATCGGCATTTTGCTGTTCGGTGGCGTCGCGGCGCAGGCCCAACAATTTTCGGCCGATCTCGTCATTACGCGGCGCGACGGCGCAGCGTCGGTACCGGCGGGTAGGCTGCGCGTCCTCGACGATAAGGTGCGACTGGAAGCGCCGAATTTTGCAGGCGGGTTTTTTCTGATCGATGGAGCTGCGCCTACGGCCTATTTCGTGCGGCCTGCGGCAGGAATTTTCATGGATGCCCGCGAATCGAGCTGGCTTACCCGAATGTTCGTACCGGTTGATCCGGCGAACCCGTGCCGGCAGTGGCAGGCCATGGCGAGGTTGGCCGGTATTACGGAGCAAGGCGATTGGCGGCTGCGAGCGGATGGGCGAGGAGACTATCGGGATACGAAGCACGATACGTTACCGCGCCATTCCACCCTCCGGCGGAGCGTTGCATGGCTGGATCGATGCATCACGTAAGTTCCCGCTGCGAATCCAGACAGAGGACGGCTCGATCATCTCCGCGGAAAACATCCAGGACCAACCGCAGTCACCACAGCTATTCGAATTACCCTCCGGTTTGCGGAAATTCGACCCGCAGGCGCTCATCCAGCGGATCAAGCAAAGCGATGTATGGGTTGAAGCGCCAAAAGGGGGCGCGCCGCCGCGTGGGCGATGACACGATGCCATAGGGCTCCGAGCCTCTTCACAACGCTTCGGGAAAAAGCGGCAATTGCAAGAAAATCGTCATCGCGACGTCAACTGACGACGACAGATTGTCGCAGCCTCAGCAAAGGCAATTCTCATCGCATCAAATGCAAAGAGGGGCGAACTCATGCGTGGTTTTCGTGATTATTTCTTTTCAACTGCCGCGGTCGTGGCAATGCTTGCCGGCGGCATCACCGTCGCGCGAGCGGACGACGACAATGGGCATTCGCAGCGACATGGCTACAAACATGTGTTGCTGATCAGCGTCGACGGCATGCATGCCATCGATCTGAAGCGTTGGGTCGAAAGCCGTCCTGGCGGCAACTTCGCCCAGCTCACCAACAACGGCGTCGTCTATCCCAACGCTTACACCACCGCTCCGTCGGACAGCTATCCCGGCATGCTCGCACAGGTCACCGGCGCCACGCCGCAGGGCGGCGGCCTGTTCTACGACGACAGCTATGACTGGACCGAATATCACGCTAAGGACTTCTACACTAGCCAGGGCCTTGCGGACCCAGGTTGCGTTGGTGCGGCTGGAACCGAGCTCACCAACTTCGAAGCGCTCGACAAGACCTACAACTACTCCACCGCGCTGGTGGCCGATTACACCGGCGGCGGCACTGTCGGTCAGGTCTACACGCAGCTCGATCCGGACCACATGCAGCGCAAGCTGGTCAATGGCCAGTGCGTGCCGGTGTATCCCCACGAGTACGTGCGTACCAACACGATCTTCGAAATCATCAAGGCGGCCGGAATGGGCACGGCCTGGTCCGACAAGCATCCGGCCTATGAGAACCTGGCGGGCCCGTCCGGCAAGGGCCTCGATGAACTCTTCGCGCCGGAGATCAATTCGCAGGATACGCTCGATGCCGGCGCGCAGACCGGTGACGACTACACGACCAGCTACACGGGCGTCCGCACCTACGACTCGATGAAAGTCAAGGCGGTGCTGAACTGGATCGATGGCTACAACGGTGCGCGAACCCAACAGCAAACCGTGCCCGCGATCTTCGGCATGAACTTTCAGGCGGTCAGCGTTGGCCAGAAGCTCGCCAAGGCAGGCAACGCGGATACGGACAAGTCGCTGGTCGGCGGCTACGCCGACGCCCAGGCGACGCCCGGCAACGCGCTAACGCTGCAATTCCAGTTCGTGGACGACGCGCTGGGCAAGTTCATTAGCGAGCTCAAGGCGAAGAACCTCTACGATTCGACGCTGATCATCGTCAGCGCCAAGCATGGCCAGTCGCCGATCAACGTTAAGGATCGCGTGGCGATCTCCGACGCGGCGTATAGCAAGGCGCCCGGTTTCGGTACCAACGGTTTCGAGATCTGCGACGACGAGGCGCTGGTCTGGTTGTCACCGGAAATGCAGCAAGCGACCAATCCGGCGACGGAAAATCCCTATTATGCCGATGCCAAGGCCTACATTCTCGCCCACGCGGCCGATCTGCATATCCAGAAGCTGCTCGACCGTGACGAACTGACCAAGCTCTACGAGGATCCGTTCCACAATAGTCGGGTGCCGGACTTTATCGCCATCACCGATCATGGCGTCATCTGCACCGGCGGCAGCAAGCTTGCCGAGCATGGCGGCTTTTCCGACGATGATCGTAACGTGCTGCTGGTGGTCTCCTCGCCGCGCATCAAGCACGCAAAGGTCGTCGAAGATACCACCTTCACCACCCAGATCGCGCCGACGATCCTCGATGCGCTCGACCTTGATCCGCGCAGCCTCCAGGCGGTGCGCGAGGAAGGCACGCAGGTCCTGAAGTAAGAAGGCCGCCTCACCGTCAATCCTTCGGAGCAGTAAAAGTCCCGCCGCGTAGCTCGCGCGGCGGGACTTTCGCTTTCAGCAATGCGGACCTATCGTGCCACACGAGTGTTGGTTCGGATCCGACAGTGGCGCAAGGAAGACCGCAGCCTCGATTGCCGGGCGGAACCGCAGCCGAATCTTGCCGAGGCAGAAGGGTCCGGTTGAAAACCGGTGGGGACGGCGAAGATCGCCTATGGCATGCGCCGGACTTGCCCGACAAAGACCGCGAGCGCTACACCGACAAGACCATCGCCGAGCCTGATTTCCGACGGCGGAGTCAGCCTTTCGGTCTCCCAGGGCTTTTTCCGAATTTCTGGCTATCAACGCAATGGAGATCGAGAGTTGTACGGATCTTGTTGCTGTCGAGCAGCTTCGCTACCCTGATCCGATACCGGGCCGCTGCGAGATCGATATCCGGCCATTTTTCGAGGCGGCGGCTCTGGCCGAGTTCGTGACACCTGAGTAACTCCCGACGCTTCGTAATCGCGAGCGCGGCAGGCTCGGCATTGACTGAAGCCATCAAGCGGACGCAAGTGCTGGCAAGAACAAGAGCAAAAAGAAGTTCAAGGAGGATATCCGTATGACGAAGGTGCGCGTAGGAGGCTTTTCGATCTCGCTCGACGGGTTCGGCGCCGGACCGGAGCAAAGCCTCGAAAATCCCTTGGGCAAACGCGGGAGGGAACTGCATCAATGGTTCTTCGGTACCCGCAGCTTCAAGGCGATGATCGGACAGGAAGGCGGCTCAGATGGTCTCGACGAGCGCTATGCGCATCGGGCGATGGAGGGGTTCGGCGCCTTCATTCTCGGCCGTAACATGTTCGGCCCGGTCCGCGGCCCCTGGCGGGATGAAAGCTGGAAGGGCTGGTGGGGCGATAACCCGCCCTATCACGCACCGACCTACGTGCTGACGCATCACCGGCGCGATCCGATCGTGATGGAGGGGGGCACCACCTTCACCTTCGTCACCGAAGGGATCGAGGTCGCGCTGGATGAGGCCAGGCGCGCCGCCGGCGGACGCGATGTGAAGATCGGCGGCGGTGTTTCGACCGTGCGCCAATATCTTCGCGCCGGGTTGATCGATGAGCTGCACTTTGCCGTGTCGCCGGTGATGCTGGGGCAGGGCGAGGCGATATTCGCCGGCATCGATCTGCCGTCGCTCGGCTTTCGCGTCACCGAACATCAGGCAACAGAGCACGCCACCCACATCGTGCTGGCTCGCTGATCGCGACTTCATTCGAGCAAAGGCGACGCGCCACAGGATGCAGCCGCGAATGCGGGACGGTCATCATGGGATCGTCTCGTTGGAGAATAAAAGATGAGTTCCCCGATCGACCTGCTGCCGTCCATAGGTCCGAACCAAGCGACGGATTCAATGGCGCAATCATTCCGCCGGGCGTTCGCTGTCTTGTCGGCGAGCCTGACTCAACGAAATTGGTAAAGAAATTCACCATTTTTTCATTCAAAATTTGCATATTGCGATGCCGGATTCGTATCTCGGAGATGCCGGTATACGGACCCAATACCCGCGTCCGGCGCTGGACTATTGAATGACCTCGACAGCTGCTGATGTTGATTTCGAGTACGCCAGCTCGATCGCTGCGCAGGCTATGCTGTGCATGTCCGATCATCGGGTTGCTGCGACGCCAGATCACTTCCGCATTTGGTATAGCTATTGCCAAGGCTCGTCGCCTGTCCTCAAGCGTGCCATTGATATCTTGATCAGCAACAAGCAGAGGTTCACTGCGCAAGTCTTGCGGGACCTCGCGTCCACCTATGTCGATTGCAATACTTCCCCTGACACGTTTGATAGCGCTCGCAGATTAGGCGATGTGATGTCGAAGGCGAGCCAGTTCGTGTCGGCGGCCGCCTCGAGCAACAAGGCACATTTGCGGGAGCTCGAGGAGATTGGCGCCAAAAGCGAGATTGGCCTGGATCCTCTTAGCCTGATCAAGAGCCTGATCGCTGAGGTATCCAGAGCCTCGACGCGAGCAACAACGCTTGAAAAAAGCCTTGCAAGTACCTCACTTGAGCTCGATTCGATCCGAGCTTCACTTGCGAAGGCTGAGGAGCGGTCGAAAACGGACACATTGACAGGGCTTCCAAACCGCCGCGCACTGGAAGATTTCTTTCGGATCGCACAAATCAACGCAATGGAGCGCGGAGTTCCGCTTAGTGCACTGTTGATCGATATCGATCATTTCAAGCAATTCAATGACACCTATGGGCATAACGTTGGCGATCAGGTGCTTCGTCTGGTAGCGCATGCGCTGCAAGAAAACGTTCGGCAAGAAGACCTTGCGGCACGTTATGGCGGGGAGGAGTTGATCGCGATCCTGCCAGGAGCCGATCTTACAACGTGTTTTGCCAGAGCTGAGAGCATACGCATTGCGATCGACAAATGCGAGATCAAGCGGCGGTCCACTGGCGAGGCACTTTCGAGCGTCACGGTATCCATTGGCGTCGGGCAATTCCGGCCCGGAGAACCGATGACCGAGTTGATCGAGCGTTGTGACCGGGCGCTGTATCTAGCCAAGCGTTCGGGCCGCAACCAGACTTTCAGAGAGGACCAATTGACGTTGACGCGCGCGAGCTAGTCGTCTGTGACGCGGGTTCGTCACCTATTATGATGAGTTAGGATCTTTATATTGAGGAAAGCGCTTGCAGCAAACGCAGCTGCGACCCATGGCGGTCGCCTCAAAGATCCCCTTCCAAAAGCAATGATCTCCAGAAAAAAAGCTTCCGCGCACACTCAGAATTTGCAATGCCTTCCATGAAGCTTGCGCTGTGTGCAGGTCAGTGGTGGTCATATCGAGTGGAAATAGAGACCGATGTCCGCTGACATCCTCGATTACCCGGTCTGGGCCGCGCTAACTACACGACAAAGCGCGATAGCCGAAGGCGGCGCGCTGGCGCGGCGCTATCCGGTGCCAGTCGCGCCGTTTGCGGCGCTGGCCGAGATGTCGGCGGAGTGTTTTGCCGCACTCGACGCGCTGATGTCGCCGCGCGAAATCGCCGTGCTGTTTACCCCGGATGCGGTATCGCCGCCTGATACGTTCAAGGTTCGCCTCGCCGAGATGGGCGAGCAGATGATTGGAACGCCTGCCAAGGCTCCGGTGCGCGGCGTCGAGGTTGCCGCCCTCGGCATCGACGACGTCCCGGCGATGATGGAATTGACCGCGCTGACAAAACCGGGCCCGTTCGGCGTACGGACGCATGAACTGGGCACGTTCCTCGGCATACGCATCGAAGGCCAGCTTGTCGCGATGGCCGGCGAGCGGATGAAACCCGCCAACTACAGTGAGATCACGGCGCTCTGCGTGCACCCGTCCTATCGCGGCCGCGGCTACGGCCGGATGCTGCTGTCGGCGGTTGCGCAACGGATCGTGGCGCGCGGCGAAATTCCCTTCCTGCACGTGTTTTCCAGCAACGCCTCAGCCGTCGCGCTGTATCGGCAGCAAGGCATGAAAACGCGCCGCCGCCTCCACATCACAGTGCTGAAGAAACCCGCCTGACCGAGCGAGCCCGCGGGATCACTCTATTGTTCGGCCAACCGAAGCATCAGCGTTGCCGCATAGATGCATCGCGCGGCGCTTAGCCGCGCGAAACCTTTTCGAAACGCTTGATCGCGCGCTCGCGCTTGAGGCGGGATAGCCGCTTGATCCAGAACAGGCCGTTGAGCTGATCGATCTCATGCTGATGGCAGACCGCGCGCAGGCCGTCGGATTCCTCGGTATGGGTATCGCCATCGATGTCTTGGTAACTGATCCGGATCCGCAGATGACGTTCGACCTCGTCGCTGATGCCGGGCATCGAGACGCTGCCTTCGCGATGCATGATCATCTCTGGCGAGGCGAAGGCGATCTCCGGATTGACATAGGTTTGCGCGCCGTCGGCGCGATCGAGTTCGAGCACCACGACCCGCAGCGCGATGCCGATATGGGGCGCGGTGATCCCGATGCCGGGCGCCGCGCGCATGGTATCGAGCAGGTCGGTCGCCAACTCGTGCAGCGAGTCGTCAAATGCGGTGACGGCCTGTGCCGTAAGCGCAAGCCGGGGGTCGGGGTAACGCAGGATCGGACGGATCGGCATGATTTGTCGTTGCAGGTGGCGCAGGATGGATGTTCAAAAAAATAATGGGGCATGTCACCCGGCTGTCGGATCAGCCCGGTTCCATTCGTCCAGCATGTAGAAGCATAGTCTGAAGGGGATCGATATGGCCAATTCCCGTTATCGCTGGGTGATCGTCGCGGCCGGTGGCCTGCTTGGTTGCGTCGCGATCGGCGGCATGTTCTCGCTGCCGGTGTTCCTGCAACCGATCGCGCGGGAAACTGGCTGGTCGGTGACGGGCATATCCAGCGCCATGACGATCGGTTTCCTCGCCATGGCCTGCACCAGCATGGCGTGGGGCACCTTGTCCGACCGGCTGGGACCGCTGCCGGTGGTGCTGACGGGGTCGGTCGTGCTTGCCTCGAGCCTTGCGCTGGCGAGCCGGGCGACGTCGCTGATTGCCTTTCAACTCATGTTCGGCCTGATGGTCGGCGGCTCCATCTCCGCGATCTTTGCGCCGATGATGGCGACCGTCACCGGCTGGTTCGATACCCATCGCAGCCTTGCGGTTTCGCTGGTTTCGGCCGGCATGGGCATGGCGCCGATGACCATGTCGCCCTTGGCGGCGTGGCTGGTCTCGAACCATGATTGGCGAACCTCGATGCAGATCGTGGCGCTTGTCGTGGCCGCGATCATGATTCCGGTTTCGCTCCTGGTGCGTCGGCCGCCGACGCTTCAGATGGCGCCTGCAGCGACCACCAGCACGACCGCGCAGCCGGAGATGTCGCTTGCGCAGGCGTTGCGCTCGCCGCAATTCATCATCCTGATGCTGACCAACTTCTTCTGTTGCGCGACCCATTCGGGTCCGATCATCCATACCGTCAGCTATGCCATCACCTGCGGCATACCGATGATCGCCGCGGTGACGATCTACAGCGTCGAGGGGCTGGCGGGGATGGGCGGCCGCATCGCGTTTGGCCTGCTCGGCGATCGCTTCGGCGCCAAGCGCGTGCTGGTTTCGGGATTGTTGGCGCAGGCGTTCGGCGCGCTCGGCTATGTCTTCGTGCGCGAGCTTGCTGCGTTCTATGCGGTGGCGGCGCTGTTCGGTTTCATCTATGCCGGCACCATGCCGCTCTATTCCGTGCTGGTGCGCGAAAACTTTCCGCTGCGGATGCTGGGCACCGTGATCGGCGGCACGGCGATGGCCGGCAGCCTCGGCATGGCAACCGGGCCGCTGGCTGGTGGTTTGATCTACGATACCTTCGCGAGCTACGCTTGGCTCTATATCGGCTCCTGGGCGTTCGGCATGGGCGCGTTCTTTATTGCCATGACGTTCAGGCCGTTCCCGAAAGGTGTGGTGCACAGGGAACCCGTGCCGGCATGATCCGACGAGGCGAAAATCGCCATCGGTACATCCGCGCAACGCAATGGCGTTGCGCCTGAAATCGAAAAACGCCTGCTGGTTCAAGTTGATTTGGCCTGTCCAGACCGCGCTCGAAAAATATTCCGGTTTTCATCGGAGGCAAATCAGCGGCTTATCTCCGGCGTTCCGTCCCGGAAGAGGGGCGTTGGCCATCGTCACGAACGTTGGGACGGGATGCGGTGGACGCTGCAGCGTCGTCATGTGCTTGATGCGCGTGGACGAGCGGCGCAGTTAGCGGACGGCGAAGTCGTGTGGTTCGGACGCCCCGACGCTGGCGTCAAGTCGGCGATGATGTCTGGAGTTTTTCTTGGCATCACGCCGGCGACGGTGACAACAAAGCCCGGTCGCCGCGGAGAGCACGAAGGAAACCGTTAAAACCATCGCGCAGGAAATGCCGGATGTTTTCGGTGGACCTATGGTGACTAACGCGCGTGCTTTCTACACACCACGCGCGGCTGCGGGTGCACTGAGCGCCCGGCATTTCCTGCGCCCTTTGCTCATTGGGCGGCGAATGTATTTGCAAAACTCGGACGATGCTGTCGCGAGAGCGCGAATGCGTGCCGGCTTGCCGTCAGCCCATGATTTGACGTGGAGACCATCGCGGATGATGACCGGTCAGGTGCCTCAACCGCCCTTGTCAGGGACGCACGCCTTGCTTCGGACGCTTCGTGGAGCGTTTCAGTTCCGCGATGCGCGACGGGCTGACCGAGGTCGATGCGGTCTGATTCTGCGTCGACAGCTCAGCGGCCACCTTGGGCCGTCCTTTCGACGCGAAATAATGCTCGAGGTGCTTTGCGATTTGGGTGCGCATGAACTGCTTGGCCTGCGCCGGATCCTGGATATCCTTGGTCCGTAGCGTGTTGCGTTGCTCGGGATGCGGATCGAGATGCACGGTTCCGTCCAGCACTTCGCGTGCCATCGGATCAAGCGGTCGCGGCTGCACCGGCGCGTTGACGTCGGGCGTATCGGTGCGCCACGTCCGCTTGCCGTCGTCGATCAGGTATTTCGCGGTCAGTTTGTTGGCGTTGGCGTCGCGTTTGGTGAGAAAGCCGCCCGGCAGTTTCAGGGCGTCGATGATCGAGCCGGGAATGGTCGAGTGGCTGTAGACGGTCGAATCCACACCAGCCTTGAACCAGGGCGAGATCAGGATCGCAGGCACGCGCGGCCCAAGCCGCTTGAAATCGAACGGCACCAGAAAACTTTCATCCATGCGTCCGGCGATGCCGTCCGGCGAGACCGCTGCCGGTGGCGGCACATGGTCGTAATAGCCGCCATGCTCGTCGAACACCACGATCAGAAGCGTCTTCTTCCAGACGTTGGGCTGCGAGCGAAGCGCGCTATAGACATCGGCAACCAGTTTCTCGGCCGGCCGCACGTCGGCTGGCGCATGCATGCTGTTGGTGGGATGCTGCGGCGAATTGAGGAAGGCCGGCGTGATGAACGAATAGGTCGCAAGTTTGTCGCCGGCGACGTCGCTGACGAAATTGCCCTCGAACTGGACGTGATTGGTCTCGTTCTTTTCCAGATAGGGATAAAGTTCGAGGATGTCGTCCTGGTCGTGATAGTAGCTGCGCCAGGAGAGCGACTTGTTGGCATTGATGCGGTCGTACAGCGTCTTGCAGTTGAATTTCGGCTTCCAGTTGGCGTTGTAGGTATAGCCCTGCGAAGTCGCGGCATGCACGAACGCGCGGTTCGGCATGGTTGGCCCTGGCACGTCGGCGAACCAGCGGTCGCACAGCACAAAGCTCTGCGCCAGCGTCGACAGTACGGGAAGCTGAACCGGATCGAAGCAGTTCATCACCTGCTGCAATTCGCTGGAGGTCGGCTGTCGTTTGAGGTCGTAGGTCAGGGCCTCCTTGAAAGAGGCCACGAAGCCATTCAATGGCGGCGTCTTGGCGGAGATGGCGGGTGTCGGCTTGGTCTGGCCGAACAACTGTTCGTTGGTCTGCTTCAAACTGTGCGACGGACCTTGGCCGATAGCGGTGTAGTCGCCGCCCTTGCGCGACGAAAACGCCTCGCTTTCGCTGTCGGTCGGCTTCAGGTAATTGGTTGCTCCGCCCTTGGGCAGGCCGTCGCCCTTGCCCAGATAACCAAACAGATGATCGAACGAACGGTTCTCCAGCATGAGCACGATAAAATGTTCAAACAACAATTTTGCCACGGCGCACCTCCAACATACTGATGAAACAGGTTTTCCAGCCCAGCAAATATCGGGATCGGATATCGGGAAACGCTAACAGTCCTGAATTGTTATCGTAACAGGCGAGGGGCCTCGCCAGTGTAGCTCTCGCAGGTGACGGTACCAAAACAGAAACACCAGCAACCATCTTCCAGGAACGATCGATGCCAGATCTCTCCGCATTCCCGATTACGAAACGCTGGCCGGCCCAGCACCCCGACCGGCTTCAGCTCTATTCGTTGCCGACGCCGAACGGCGTCAAGGTTTCGATCATGCTGGAAGAAATCGGCCTTCCTTATGAGGTACATCTCATAGACTTCGATAAAGACGACCAGAAGACGCCGGAATTCCTGTCGCTCAATCCGAACGGCAAGATTCCCGCGATCATCGATCCCGATGGACCCGGTGGCAAGCCGCTCGGCCTGTTTGAATCAGGCGCGATCCTGCAATATCTCGCCGACAAGACCGGCAAGTTGCTGCCAGGCGATGCGGCGCGGCGATACCAGACCTTTCAGTGGCTTCATTTCCAGATGGGCGGGATCGGACCGATGTTCGGCCAGGTCGGCTATTTCAACAAATTCGCCGGCAAGGAGATCGCCGACAAGCGGCCGCTGCAGCGCTATGTCGCGGAGGCCAAGCGCCTGCTCGGTGTCATGGAGATGAGGCTCGACGGCCGGCAGTGGATCATGGACGACGAATATACCATCGCCGACATTTCAATGTTCGGCTGGGTTCGGAATCTGATCGGCTTTTACGAGGCACGCGACCTGGTCGCATTCGACGGGTTTGCTCATGTCGCCGCGTGGCTGCAACGCGGCCTGGCGCGTCCGGCGGTGCAACGCGGTCTCAATATTCCGAAGCGACCTTGATACCCGGTAGCATCGGGCTGCCAGCGATGGTGGCAGCAGCAGCCGGCGATTTATGTGCCCCGACGGCCAAAGCCACCTCTGATTGACAAGAATAGTTGTTCATGATTTGTTCTTATCGCGAAATTACCGTGAGCGTGCGTTATGGACTTGAGACGGGACGTCGACGGCCGACTGTTTTTCGGTGCCGTTCCGGACCCCGACACGGCGGCTCAAATCCATCAGCTGGCCAAGGTTTTGAAATATGCGCATCGGTTTGGCGGACAGCCGATCGAGCCCGGCCGCCTTCATGTCACGCTGCTTTTTCTCGGGGGCTTTTCTCAGCCGTTGCTGCAGATGGCGCGCGAAGCTGCTGCGGACGTTCGGACATCGCCGTTTGAGATGTCGTTCGATCGCACCGCCAGCTTCCGGGGCCGGCCAGGCAATCGGCCGCTAGTCCTGGTTGGGAATGATGAACTCAAGCGCCGGGTGAACTCGCTTCGCCAGAGTCTTGGCGCCGCGTTGATGCGGAAGGGATTGAAGGGGTTTGCGCACCGGGAATTCACGCCGCATCTGACGCTGCTATACGGCGAGCATGAGGTGGATGAATATCCAGTCGTTCCGTTCGGCTGGACGGTGAACGAATTTGTGCTGATCCACAGCCTGCACGGTCACGCGCACCTTGCGCGCTGGCGGCTTGGTGTATGATGCCAACGCGACGTGCGATTTAAGGGAATGACCAAATTGCCCAACACCATCTACGGCATCAAGAACTGCGATACCATGAAGAAGGCCCGTGCCTGGCTCGACAGCCATGGCATTGTCTATCAATTCCACGACTACAAGACCGCTGGAATAACCAGGGACAAGCTCAAGCATTGGTCGGATGAGGTCGGCTGGGAGGCGCTCCTCAATCGCGCCGGCACGACGTTTCGCAAATTGCCAGATGCCGACAAGGAAGGACTCAACGAGCGCAAGGCGTTGGCGCTGATGCAGGCGCAGCCCTCCATAATCAAGCGACCAGTGCTTGATCTCGGCGGCAGACTGGTGGTCGGATTCAAGCCGGAAATCTATGCCAGGGAGGTTGGGACCAAGGTACAATCCAGAGCCCGATCCGGCAGCTAATCCCGAGTGATCCAGGATCATGTAGCTGATCTCGGGCAGTCATCGGCGAGCCAGCGAAGGCTGGTACCCTTCCATGCGCGGCGCGTGCTGATCGCGGGCATACAACCGCAACCAGGTATTGAGCAGATCTCGCTGCTTGATCGATTTAACGACCGTGGGTTTCGCGCTCTCGAAATCCAAGGCTGCAATCCGTCTTGATCCAAATACGCATAACATTGCGAGCGACGGCAAATTTTAATGAAAAGGAGAAACTGGCGTGGAAATATCCTAACGGAGGTTTGCGCCAGGCTTGGCCACGGCTTTCAGAAGTTCCGGCAAGTCGGTTGTCCAAGAGCCTGCCGCCGTTAAACTAATGGCGGAGCCGCGACCGACTGCGTCCAAGCGGCGCGCCAAGCATTCGACCTTGCCTAAACCGCGCCATTGACAGCATATTCCGGCCAGGCGGCGGCTTCGGGATGCAATTTCCGGATGCATTTCCAAGATGCATTCCAAGCATTTCGGGTACCTACCGGTTAGAAAAAATAGTCGCGCGCAGGCTCTCGCGCTGGCGGCTGACGGGGGACGTTTGATTGGCGGACGAGTTCATTCTTGAGACCCACGGATTAACCAAGCAATTCGCGGGTTTCTTTGCTGTTCGCGGCGTCGACCTCAAGGTCCGCCGCGGCAGTATCCATGCCTTGATCGGGCCCAACGGGGCAGGAAAAACCACTTGCTTCAATCTTCTGACCAAGTTCCTGAGCCCTTCCGCAGGACAGATTCTATATAAAGGACAGGATATCACAGCGATGGCGCCAGCCGACGTGGCGCGCCTCGGCCTGGTCCGCTCGTTCCAGATTTCAGCGGTATTTCCACATCTGACAGCGCTCGAAAATGTGCGGGTCGCGCTGCAGCGACAGCATGGGCAGTCCTTCGATTTCTGGCGTTCGAAAGCGGTGCTCAACCGATACAATGACCGTGCCCATGAACTGCTCGGCGATGTGGGCTTGAGTGAATTCGCCAACACGCCGGCGGTCGAAATGGCCTATGGACGCAAGCGTGCGCTGGAAATCGCAACGACGTTGGCGCTCGATCCGGAAATGATGCTGCTCGACGAACCGATGGCAGGCATGGGCCATGAGGATATCGACAAGATCGCGGCGCTGATCAAGCGCGTCTCCGCGAAGTACACTATCCTGATGGTCGAGCATAATCTAAACGTGGTCGCCAACCTTTCCGATATCATCACCGTGCTGACCCGCGGGCGCGTACTGGCGGAAGGCAACTATGCCGACCTCACCAAGGACGAACACGTCAAAGAAGCCTATCTGGGGGCCGGTCATGGCTGACTTGAAAATGGGCGGAACCAGGGCGGGGAAGCCAGCGCCCGGCGCGGCCCCACAGGTGCTGTCGGTTCAGAACCTGCAAGCCTGGTATGGTGAGTCCCATATTCTTCATGGCATCGATTTCAGCGTAAATGCCGGCGAGGTGGTCACTCTGCTCGGTCGCAACGGCGCCGGCAAGACGACGACGCTGAAATCCGTAATGGGTATTATCGGCAAGCGCACAGGCTCGGTCCGTTTCAACGACAAGGAAACCATCCGGGCGTCATCAAACAAGATCGCGCGCATGGGCGTTGCAATCTGCCCGGAGGAGCGCGGCATTTTCGCCAGCCTCGACGTCCGCGAAAATCTGATGCTGCCGCCGGTGGTGCGCAAGGGCGGATTGTCGCTCGATCAGATCTTCGAGCTGTTCCCGAACCTCAAGGAACGGCTCAACAGCCAGGGCACCAAGCTGTCCGGCGGCGAGCAACAGATGCTGGCGATCGGCCGGATCCTGCGCACCGGCGCGCGCTTCCTGATGCTGGACGAGCCGACCGAAGGCCTTGCGCCCGTTATCATCCAGCAGATCGGTCAGACCATCGCGCGGTTGAAATCAGAAGGCTTTACCATTCTTCTGGTCGAGCAGAATTTCCGCTTTGCTTCAACGGTCGCTGACCGCTTCTACATCGTGGAGCACGGCAAAATCATCGACGGCTTCGCCAATTCGGAACTGCGAGCAAATATGGACAAGCTTCACACCTATCTCGGCGTTTGAGGACAACGAAAAAATCGAAACAGGAGGCGACAGACGATGACTATGAGCAAAAAAGTTTCAGCGCTGTTGCTTGGGACGGCGCTGGCACTCTCTGCGGGGAGCGCTGCGTTTGCCCAGGACAAGACCGTCAAGATTGGATCACTGAGTGACCAGTCTGGTCTGTATGCCGATCTCGGCGGTCCCGGCTCGACAGTGGCCGCCCAGATGGCAGTAGAGGATTCTGGTCTGACTGCCAAAGGTTGGAAGATCGACGTCATCTCCGGCGATCATCTCAACAAGCCGGATGTCGGCGTCAATATCGCGCGCCAATGGTTCGACGTCGACAAGGTCGATGTCATCGTCGACGTTCCGAACTCTGGCGTGGCGCTTGCAGTCAGCAATCTTGTAAAGGAGAAAAACGGTATCCTGCTGGATTCCGGCGCGGGATCGTCGGACCTGACCAACGCACAGTGCACTCCGAATACGATCCACTGGAGCTACGATACCTATACGCTGGCACACGGCACTGGTACGGCACTGGTGAAAGCCGGCGGCGACAGCTGGTTCTTCCTGACCGCCGATTATGCCTTCGGGACCGCCCTGGAGCGTGACACCACCGCGGCTGTGCAGGCGGCGGGTGGCAAGGTGCTCGGCGCCGTCAAGCACCCGCTTAGCACCTCCGACTTCTCGTCCTTCCTGCTGCAGGCGCAGGCCTCGAAGGCCAAGGTCATTGGTCTGGCCAACGCCGGCGCCGACACCACCAACTCGATCAAGCAGGCAGCCGAGTTCGGTATTACCGCGGGCGGCCAGAAGCTCGCTGCGCTTCTGCTATTCATCACCGACGTCAACTCGCTCGGCCTCAATACCGCGCAGGGCCTGAATTTCACCGAGACATTCTATTGGGACATGAACGACGGGACCCGCGCGTTTGCCAAGCGCTTCCAGGCGCGCATGAAGAATCATGGCATGCCGACCATGGTGCATGCCGGCGTCTATGCGAGCCTGCTGCACTACTTCAAGGCGCTGGAAGCGCTCGGCGGCAATCCGCATGATGGCGCCAAAGTCGTCGCCAAAATGAAGGAAATTCCGACCGACGATCCGCTATTTGGCAAGGGCAGCATCGAGCCAAACGGCCGCACTATTCACCCGGCCTATCTGTTCGAAGTCAAGAAGCCGTCGGAATCCAAGGGGCCGTGGGATTATTACAAGCTCGTTGCCACCATTCCCGCCAACGAAGCCTTTACCCCGCTGGACAAGAGCACCTGTCCGTTGCTGAAGAAATGACCCCGGCGCTCGGCGGCGAACCAGCCGCCGAGCGTCTGTTTCGAAGGATGAGCGCGGGATAGAGATATGCAGGCCCTTTACGCCCAACTGCTGGTCGGGCTGATCAACGGCTCGTTCTACGCGCTGCTCAGTCTTGGGCTTGCCGTGATCTTCGGCATGCTCAACATCATCAATTTCGC
>JAGXAJ010000035.1 GCA_018971625.1 Pseudomonadota bacterium | reverse complement strand
CAGTTCGGATCGCGTGAGGTGACGTCACGGGCAAATGTCCAAACATCGGTAATGTCGGCGACCTTGTCCGGGTTGCCGTCGACGATCGTGCCGTCCTTGTCGCGGGTGACCGAGATCATCTGCGACACGAAGCGCACGGTCAGTTGTGCGGACCGATCCCGTGCGTCTGCGTTCACGAGCTCGGCCCGGTCGATCGAAACGAAGCGGGTTTCGGTCTTCTGTTCGCGCTTTTCGCGCTCCTTGATCGCGGCCTCGAAACTTTCATAGACCTCAGATGACAACAAATCCTTCAACGCGCGGCGGTCGCCATTGGCGAAGGCCAGCACGATCATCTCATAGGCACTGCGCGCGCCGCTGACGAAATGCCTGGGATCGAACGCGGAATCCTGCGCCGCGATGGCATCGAGCCCTTGCGCGAGTGGCGTGCCTGGTTCCGTAATGCCTTTCCAGCGGTCGGTCGGCGGAGCCACATCCGCCGTTGGCGCCAGCGGTGCCTGGTCGATTACCGCGCCGGGGATCGGCACGACATTGTGGTTGTCCTGGACGCCATGCACCACATTCCGTGCCGCCCGATCATAGGGCGGCCGCTCACTCCCGGTGCGCTGTCCGAGGACATTGCGCAGGCGCAGAAAGATGAAGACCGCCAGCGCCAGGAAGATGATGGTGTAAATATCCACGTCGCGTTCGCTTTCTGATTCTGACGCCGGCAATGGGATCCGGCAGTAGAGCGTTCCCGCTTGGGGCGGCAGAGACTAACTCACGGAATAGGTTCGCAACATGTAGGCACGAAACTGTGCCCGGCCAATGGCGCGCGTTGGCGTGAATCGTCATGCCGGCGGCAATAGGCCAAGCCTGTGCTAACGCCGTTTACCGCATTTTGAATTGTAACCGGTTTTTGCCGCAAGGGGAAACCCGATAATGCCTGGAAGCCGCGTATATTCAACAATTTAGAGTACAGCCTCGTGTACAAGGCGGCATGCATCCCGAAATTTGCGGGCTTCCTCAGCCCCATATCGCCCTGGCACGCCAGGCGCAGGCCTGGCTCGGCGGCAGCAATTGTGCCTCCCCGTCGTCCTTGTGGGACAAGGCGCGCCTATGGTAGCCACTCGCCCGACAGTGGCCTTTCGCCCTTTGAGCGAATTCAAACATAACCCCGGTCCCTGCCCGCTTGAAAACGCTCCCAGGAGAGAGTTCCATGACCAACGGCAACGGTACGCCCATCGAGGCAGCCGCTCCCCCCCAGTTCAATGTGTTGGCGCAGTACACCAAGGACCTGTCGTTCGAAAACCCAAATGCGCCGGCCTCGCTGGCGCCGCAAGCGCAACAGCCTGCGATCAATATCCAGATCAACGTCAGCGCCAACAATGTCGGCGAAAACGAGTACGAAGTTATCCTTCTGATCGAAGGCAAAGCCGAAAACGCCGGCAAGCTCATGTTCGGCTTCGACCTTGCTTATGCCGGCGTATTCCGAATCCTGAACGCACCGAAGGAAAGTCTGCACCCGCTGATCATGATCGAATGTCCGCGGCTGCTGTTCCCGTTCGCCCGCGAAATCATCGCCCGGTCAATCCGCGATGGCGGCTTCCCGCCGCTGATGCTTGATCCCGTCGATTTTGTCGGCCTGTATCGCCAGAACATGGAGCGGCAAGCTGCCGCAGCGCAGGCAGCCTCGGGCAAGCCAAGTTAAGACGCCCTTTGCGTCCTTTTGTCACGCACCGATAAAATCATTCCAGATCGGCTTGTCGCCTAGCGTAGCGACAAATGCCCGATGCTCGATGCGGTCGGCCTCGCTGATTCGCGGCGCGAGCGGCGCGCTGCGCTGCCGCCGCGGCATTTCGCCCAGACCGCCAACACGGATATCGCGAACCTCCGCGGCCAGAATCAGTTGCGACTGCCGCGCCCCGATCAGGTCGATATACACCTCGGCCAGCAATTCGGCGTCGAGCAACGCGCCGTGCTTGGTGCGGCGGGAATTGTCGATCGCATAGCGCGAGCAAAGATCGTCGAGACGATTGGAGACGCCGGGATGCTTGCGCCGCGCCAACAGCAGCGTATCGACCAACCGCTCGCGTAAAATTGCTGGCCGCTTGATGCGCTCGAGTTCGGCATTGATGAAACTAATGTCGAACGAGGCGTTGTGGATCACCAGCGGCGAGTCGGCGATGAACTCCAGGAACTGCTCGACCACGCCGGCGAATAGTGGCTTGTCGGCCAGGAACTCGCTGGACAACCCATGCACGGCGAACGCTTCCGCCGGTATATCGCGTTCTGGATTGATATAGGCATGGAAAGTCTGGCCGGTCGGCATCCGGTTGAAGATCTCGACGCAGCCGACTTCAACCAGGCGATCGCCGCGCAGCGGGTCGAGGCCGGTGGTTTCGGTATCAAGGACGATTTCGCGCATCGGAAGCCGGAACGGTAGACGGAACAATGGCGGCGAATCAAGGCCGTCGCCGCGGCATCTTACCGGCCTGATCCAGAATGTCCCGGATTCGTGCGCGCACCGGATCGAGGCCGTGCGATGTATCCACGATAAAATCGGCGCGCTTGCGCTTTTCGGCATCGGGCAATTGCCGCTTCAGAATGACATCGAGCTTTTCGCCGGTCATGTTGTCGCGCGCCAGAATCCGCTGCCGCTGGACTTCCGGCGACGTCGTAACCACGACAACCGCATCGACGTGCTTCTCGCCGCCGGTCTCGAACAGCAAGGGCACATCCACCACCGCGACGGGCGCACCGGATTGTTCGGCCGTGTCGAGAAACTTCTGATGGTAGGCGCGCAGCATCGGATGCACGATCTGCTCCAGCCGCTTGATGGCCGCAGCATCGTGCACCACTTGCGCCGACAATTTGGCGCGATCGACCTTGCCATCCGCGGTGGACCCGGGAAACGCCGCTTCGATCGCCGGCACCGCCTCACCTTCGTAGATCAAGTGAACGGTGGCGTCCGCGTCGTAAACAGGAACACCGGCTTCGGCGAACAGTTTCGCCGTGGTGGATTTTCCCATTCCGATCGAGCCGGTCAGCCCAAGAACTATCATGGAACTATCATCGAACTATCAGCCTCTATACTGCAAGCAAGCGCTCACTGCGCAGGAAGGCAAGCAAGGGCAGCAACGGCAAGCCGAGAATGGTAAAATGATCGCCTTCGATGTGCTCGAACAAATGAACGCCGAGCCCCTCAAGCTGGTAAGCGCCGACGCTTGACGTGACGGCCGCGCCCGCTTGATCCAGATACGCTTCGATTTGAGCCGGAACCAGCCGCCGCATGGTCATGCGCGCAATGGAAGTGGTTTCGAACACGATCTTGCCGTCATGCGCAACCGCAACAGCCGAGTGGAGCTCATGGCTGTTGCCGGCCAATGCGCTCAACTGCTCGGCCGCCTGGGAACGATCGGCGGGCTTTGAAAATAGCCGTTGGCCGAGCGCGAGCGTTTGATCTGCGCCGATGACGATCCGGCCGGCTTGGCGCACCGAGACCCAGAGCGCCTTCTGCCGCGCCAGCAGCGAAGCGATTTCGTCGGGCGCGCTAAGACCTGACGCCTGCTGGATTTCCCGTTCATCGATCTCGGCGGGCATGACCTCAAAAGCAATTCCGGCATTGGACAACAGCGCCTGCCGCGCGTGGCTTTGCGAAGCCAGGATCAACGGATGTTTTCCGTTCCAGACGGTCATGCCTAACAAGTCATTCTGACAACCGCTGACGCTGCCGGTCAGCGAACAGTTTCAGCACCGCGGCCGCGGTCTCCTCGATCGATCGCCGGGTAACGTCGAGCTGGGCCCAATTGAACCGCGCGCTGAGCCGCCGCGCAAACGCGACTTCGTCGGCGACCGCCTGGCGATCGATATAATCGTCATTGCCCGGACCGGCGCCCATGCTCAACAGCCGGTTCTGCCGGACCTGGATCAGGCGCTCCGGCGTCGCATGCAGGCTGACCACCAGCGGCTTTTTCAGCGTTTCCAGTTGATGCGGGATCGCAATCCCCGGCACCAAGGGCACATTGGCGGTGCGAACACCGCGATTGGCTAGATAGATCGAGGTCGGTGTCTTCGACGTCCGGGACACTCCGACCAGAACGACGTCGGCCTCTTCCAGCCCTTCGACGTGCTGACCGTCATCGTGAATCATGGTGTAGTTCAGCGCGTCGATGCGCTTGAAATATTCCGCATTCAGTGTGTGCTGCGCGCCGACGCGTCCGATTGTAGAGGCGCCAAGGTAAGCCTGAAACAACTGCATCACCGGACCGATGATCGAAAGGCTCGGGATATTGATTTCCTTGCACTTGGCTTCCAGCCGCGCCACCAGATCTTTTTCCAGCAAGGTGAACAGCACAATGCCGGGAGCTTCCTCGATCTCGTCTAGCACGCGGTCGAGCTGCTTCTGACTGCGCACCAGCGGATAGACGTGCTCGACCGGCACCACATTGGCGTATTGCGCCGCCACTGCCCGCGCCACTGTAATCAGCGTTTCGCCGGTCGAATCGGACACCAGATGCAGATGGAAATAGTTGCCGGTCGTGGGCACGGTAGACCCTGTATTCCTGTGAATCATTGTGGAGCTTACATGAGAGAATCGGGGGCCGATCAGCCGCTCCGGGATAACCTCACTCTTTCTTCACAGGCCTGTTCGAGGGAACAAATCATTCGCTTGCAGCAATGATAGTGGGATTATGTGGACTTGTCTCTTCATAAGCTGGCCATGGTGCGGCGCAAGCACTTGATGCAAGTCACCTTATCCCGTCAGCCGAATGCCGACGCAGAACTGTTGATGGGTACGAACAAGCTTTGAGAATTGCAGAACAGCGTTGTTTGGGACCAATCCACGGCCACTTAGACTCAAACCTAGATTCTAAAAAATATTGTTTTAGAAAAGGCTCGCTTGCGGATATGTCTCCATTCCAATCCGACCGCGGTAACCAGAAACGCTGATCCCGGCTGAAACGTTCCGGTTGGTGTCGGCGGCAGGACTATTCGAGAACGAGCGAGGCGCTTTCGGTGTATGAATGGATCAAAGCAGTGCACGTCATCGCGGTCATCTCGTGGATGGCAGGCATGCTCTATCTGCCGCGGCTGTTTGCGTATCACTGCGAGGCGGAAATCGGCTCGAAGCAATCCGAAACGTTCAAAAAGATGGAATGGCGGTTGCTGAAAGTAATCATCAATCCGGCGATGATGGTGGCTTGGGCGGCCGGGCTTTACCTCGCCTGGAGCGGGCATTGGTTCAAGACGGGATGGTTTGATACGAAGCTGGTGCTGGTGCTGGTGCTCTCGGGCATCCATGGTTATCTCGCGCGCTGGGCCCGGGATTTCCGATTAGACCGTAATCGGCGCAGCCAAAAATTCTATCGTATTATCAATGAGATGCCGGCTCTATTGATGATCGGTATCGTAATCTTGGTGGTGGTAAAGCCGTTTTGACGCGCGCACCCTGTCAATCGGCATGCCACCATTTCCTTGCGAAGCGTGATGCGATTTTCTATATTGGTGGCGCCCACCCCTACGCAGGCAGATGTGGTTGCGCTTTGGCTTCATCATTGAGCCGGCCGCCGCATCAGGTTTGAAGCCTCACCCGGCACTTTCCTCGCTTAGACCTGCGGACCTTACTGATTCGCGTCCGCATCCCTCAAAGCACCTTGCATTCCCTCTTCTAGCTACTCCACAGGACCACCCCCATGCGGGAAATAAAACTTCAAGACCTCAAATCTCAAACGCCGGCTGAGCTGGTCACGTTTGCGGAAGAAAAAGGGGTCGAGAACGCCAGCACCATGCGCAAGCAGGAGCTGATGTTCGCCATTCTCAAACAGCTCGCGATCCAGGAAACCGACATCATCGGCGAGGGTGTCGTCGAGGTTCTCTCCGACGGCTTTGGATTCTTACGGTCGCCGGACGCCAACTATCTGCCGGGCCCCGACGACATCTACGTCTCGCCCTCGCAGATCCGCCGCTTCGGATTGCGCACCGGCGATACCATCGAAGGCCACATTCGCAGTCCGAAGGAAGGCGAACGCTATTTTGCGCTGTTGAAAGTCAATACGCTGAACTTCGAGGACCCGGAAAAGTCCAAGCACAAAGTCAATTTCGACAATCTGACGCCGCTGTTTCCGGACCAGCGCTTCCGGCTCGAACTCGAGGACCCCACGCGAAAAGACTTGTCCGCAAGGGTTATCGACATCGTCGCCCCGATCGGCAAAGGACAACGCGCGCTGATCGTGGCGCCGCCGCGCACCGGCAAGACCGTGTTGATGCAGAACATCGCGCACTCGATCACTGCCAATCATCCGGAATGCTATCTGATCGTTCTCTTGATCGACGAGCGTCCGGAAGAAGTTACCGACATGCAGCGCTCGGTGAAGGGCGAGGTGGTTTCATCTACCTTCGACGAACCGGCCGTGCGTCATGTCCAGGTCGCCGAGATGGTGATCGAGAAGGCCAAGCGTCTCGTCGAACACGGCCGCGATGTGGTGATCCTGCTCGACTCGATCACGCGCCTCGGTCGCGCCTATAACACCGTAGTGCCGTCGTCCGGCAAGGTGCTGACCGGCGGTGTCGACGCCAACGCGTTGCAGCGGCCAAAGCGTTTCTTCGGCGCCGCGCGCAACATCGAGGAGGGCGGTTCGCTCACCATCATTGCGACCGCGCTGGTCGACACGGGCAGCCGAATGGACGAAGTGATCTTCGAAGAATTCAAGGGCACCGGCAATTCCGAACTGATTCTCGATCGCAAGGTCTCCGACAAGCGCACCTTCCCGGCGATCGACATTTCGCGGTCAGGCACCCGCAAGGAAGAGCTGATCACCGATCCGCAACTGCTGAAGAAGATGTACGTGCTGCGCCGGATCCTCAATCCGATGGGCACCATGGATGCGATCGACTTCCTGCTCGACAAGCTGCGCAACACCAAGAACAACTCGGAATTCTTCGATTCCATGAATACCTGAATCGGGGAATACCCGAACCGGGTTTGGCAGAATAGGAAACCGGGGCGCGCGGCGAGAGCCGGGCGCTCTTTTTCGTTCCGCGCCGGCCGATTTCATGCCGCGGCAGGCGTGCGGCCTGTCTGAGCATACGCATCCTTGGATCGATATCCGAGCCGTTGAATAGCTGAGGCTTCGGCCGGTTTCGCGCCATGCCGCGGCCAGGCTTGGTCTTTGCTGAGCGTCTAGCCGGCATTATCATGCTGCATCTATGACGCGCCGACAAAGACTTGGCGACGCCGAAGCTCGCCGGCCGCTAGTGGAATTGTTTTGCCCGCTGGGGACTCAAAGGCACATAAGGGATGCATTCGCGCGACCAGACCATTTTTGCGCTTTCGTCGGGCCGGCCCCCAAGTGCAATTGCCATGGTCCGAGTGTCTGGAACGCAGGCAGGAGCCGCGCTGAGGGCGCTGGCCGGCAGGATTCCGCCGCCGCGGCGAGCGACCCGGGTGGTGCTGCGAGACGGGCAGGGCGAACCGATCGACGAGGCGGTCGTGCTGTGGTTTCCAGAGCCTGCGAGTGCCACCGGCGAAGACGTTGCCGAATTTCATGTCCATGGCGGGCGCGCGGTGCTCGCGGCGCTGGCTGCGGCACTTTCAGCATTGGAGCAAATGCGCGCCGCGGAGCCTGGCGAGTTCACCCGGCGCGCGTTCGAGAATGGCAAGCTCGATCTCACCGAGGCGGAAGGTCTCGACGATCTGATTCACGCCGACACCGACCGGCAGCGGCGGCGGGCGTTGCGGCAGTTGAAGGGAATGCTCGGCGACAAAGCGCGCGACTGGCGTGCGCGGATCATCGAAGCCTCCGCCTGGATCGAAGCGGGAATCGATTTTTCTGACGAGGGAGACGTTTCCGACGAGTTGCTCGCGCCGACGCGCGCCCAGATCGTCGCGTTGCTGGGCGAAATTCAGGAAGTGCTCGCGGCACAAGGCAAAGCGGAGCGCTTGCGCGATGGATTGGTGGTTGCGATCACCGGTCCGCCGAATGTCGGCAAGTCGACGCTGATCAATCAATTGGCACGGCGGCAAGTGGCCATTGTCTCGCCCTATGCCGGCACGACGCGTGACGTGATCGAAGTGCAGCTCGACCTCGACGGCTACCCGGTGACCGTGATCGACACCGCGGGCATTCGCGAGACCGACGATCCGGTCGAGCAGGAAGGGGTGCGTCGCGCGCGCGCCCGCGCGGAAGAGGCCGATCTCGTGCTTTGGCTGATCGATACGCCGGCTGCCAATCATGGGTATGATGCAGGCACGCCGCGGTGGATTCTGCGCAACAAGATCGATCTGGATTCGCAAAGCGTAGCCGCGCGATGTCCGGCAACCGGCGTACCGGATGCGATGGAATCGACAGCGGCGAATCGAGGCGAGGTGGGAACAACACTGTTCGAGATTTCCGCCGCCCGCGGCGATGGCATCCAGGCGCTGATCTCGGCTTTGGTGATTTTTGCGCAAGATTTTTTTGGCCAAGGCGAGGGTGGTTTTATCACTAGAGCGCGACAGCGGAGTTTGCTGGAGCAAACGGCGGCTTCGTTGCAGCGCTGCATTTCGATGTTCGATCAAGGCGAGGAATTTGCCGCGGAGGATTTACGCGCTGCGGCTTACGCCTTGGGACGTCTGCTCGGCCGGGTCGACGTCGAGGATATTCTGGATGTGATTTTCCGAGACTTTTGTATCGGAAAGTAATGAATTTAAGTTCACTTTTTAGTTTTTCCATACTATGCTTAACAGGCCGTTAAAGGACGGGTCTGCCCAAATCTGTTGTTTCACGTGAAACGGATCCGCCGCGGGAAAATCCAACTTCCGGCTTTGACCATCTCAAGCTAGAAGGTCGCGCATGAGCTCTCCACTCACATCATTCGACGTCATCGTCATCGGCGGCGGCCATGCCGGCTGCGAGGCCGCCAGTGCCGCAGCGCGGATGGGCGCCTGTACCGCCCTGGTGACGCACCGCTTTGCCACCATTGGAGCAATGTCCTGCAACCCGGCGATCGGTGGACTCGGCAAGGGCCATTTGGTCCGCGAGGTTGATGCGCTCGACGGCTTGATGGGCCGTGCCGCGGATGCCGGCGGCATCCAGTTTCGCATGCTCAACCGCCGCAAGGGCCCGGCCGTGCGAGGTCCACGTGCACAGGCCGATCGCAAGCTCTACGGCCAGGCGATGCAAGCAGCGATCACCGAGACCGCCAATCTCAGCGTGATCGAAGGTGAGGCCAAAGAGCTTCTGATTGCAAACGGCCGCGTCACGGGCATTCGCCTGATTGATGGCCGCGAGTTATCGGCGGGCGCGGTCGTCATCACCACAGGAACGTTTCTGCGGGGCTTGATCCATCTTGGCGAAAAGAACTGGCCCGCAGGCCGAGTCGGGGAGGCACCGTCGCTCGGACTTTCAGCTTCTTTCGAGCGTGTCGGCTTCAGGCTGGGCCGGCTCAAGACCGGCACGCCGCCGCGGCTAGACGGTGCCACGATCGACTGGCCGGCGGTAGAGATGCAGGCCGGCGACGATCCGCCAGAGCCGTTCTCGGTGCTAACGAAACAGATCACGACGGCCCAGATCCAGTGCGGCATCACCCGCACCACGTCCGCCACCCATGAGCTGATCCGGGCGAACGTGCACCGCTCGCCGATCTATTCCGGACAAATCAAGAGCAGCGGACCGCGCTATTGTCCGTCGATCGAGGACAAGATTGTCCGTTTCGGCGATCGCGACGGCCATCAGATCTTCCTGGAGCCCGAAGGTCTCGACGACTTGACCGTCTATCCCAACGGCATCTCGACCTCCCTCCCCGAGGAAATTCAGCTGGCGATCCTTGCGACCATCCCGGGCCTTGAGCGGGTCCGCATGGTCCGGCCAGGCTACGCCATCGAATACGACCATATTGATCCCCGCGAACTCGATCCGACCCTGCAGACCAAACGTGTGCCGGGCCTTTTCCTGGCCGGCCAGATCAACGGCACGACCGGTTATGAAGAGGCCGCGGCGCAGGGAATCGTCGCTGGTCTGAATGCGGCGTTGTCGGCTGGTGGTGCTGATCCGATCGTTTTCGACCGGGCCGACGGCTATCTCGGCGTCATGATCGATGACTTGGTGACGCGCGGGATCACCGAGCCGTATCGCATGTTCACGTCACGAGCGGAATATCGGCTGACCTTGCGGGCGGACAATGCCGACCAGCGACTGACCGGCAAAGGCATTGCGCTCGGCTGTGTCGGACCCGCGAGGGCGGAATCTCACCGCGCCAAGATGGTGGCGCTCGCGGCCGCGAAGGCGCTGTCGAAGACTCTCGCGATCACGCCCAACGAGGCCGCCAAGTATGGCTTGGCACTCAATCGCGACGGCCATCGCCGCTCGGCCTTCGAGCTACTGGCCTATCCGGAAATTGGCTGGAGCGAACTGCGAACGATATGGCCAGAGCTGTCGGCCATTGACCCATCGATCGCGGTCCATCTCGAGATCGATGCCAAATACGATGTCTACCTGAAGCGCCAGACCGCTGACGTTGATGCTTTCCGCCGGGACGAGGGGCTCTTGCTCACGGATATCGACTACGCCGATGTGCCAGGGCTCTCGAATGAGGCCCGCTCGAAACTGGAGGCGGCGCGACCGCGCACGGTGGGGCAGGCAGGCCGGCTCGATGGCGTGACGCCGGCGGCATTGGGAATTCTCGCCGCCTATTTGCGAAGGGAAGCGCGGCGGAAAGTAACGAAGGCGTCGGCCTGAACTGTTTCACGTGAAACAAGGTACCACGCTAGCCTCGGAGTTACGTTGGGAGGAACAGAGCTGTGCCAAGCTCAGCGTTTCACGTGAAACATTCGAGCCTGCAACGGTGACCAATGCCCAGAACCAAGAAGCAGACGATCGCTCGCACTGCCGATTCCGACAAAGCTGCGGCGCTTGCACTGACGCCTGTTTCACGTGAAACGGAAGCGCGGCTCGATCGCTACGTAGCGCTGCTCGGCGAATGGCAGTCCAAAACCAATCTGGTCTCGGCATCGACCCTTCCGAATCTGTGGACGCGGCACATCTCCGATTCACTCCAGCTGCTGGCGTTGGCGCCGGCGGCAAAAATCTGGGCTGACCTCGGCAGCGGCGGCGGCTTTCCAGGCTTGGTGTTGGCTTGCGCGATGGCCGAGCTTTCGGGCGCGATGGTGCATCTCGTAGAGCGCAACGCCAAGAAGGCCGCTTTCCTCCGCGAGGCGCTGCGGATGACGAACTCCCCGGGGACTGTTCATCTGACGGATATTGGGGATAATGTGGATAGCATCGTGGGCCGGGTCGATTGTGTCACCGCTCGTGCGGTGGCACCGCTACATCAACTGATCGGTTTCGCTGAGCCGCTGGTCCGGCAGGGCGCAAAAGCCTTGTTCCTGAAGGGTCAAGATGTAGAGGCTGAATTGACCGAAGCTACTAAGTATTGGATGATTAAATCACGCCTTCATTCCAGCCGCACCGGCGGACACGGCTGGATCGTCGAACTCGATCATATCGAGCGGCGCGATCGTTCCGCCATAGCAAATGGTGCCTAGCTATGACCGTGATGGATCAGGTCTATCAAGAGCATCGAGCACCAGCCTCGCCTGGCCATCCGCGTATTTTGTCGCTGGCGAATCAAAAGGGCGGCGTCGGCAAGACCACCACCGCGATCAATCTCGGCACCGCGCTGGCCGCGATCGGTGAGCGCGTGCTGATCGTCGATCTCGACCCGCAGGGCAATGCCTCGACCGGCCTCGGCATCGATCGCCACAGCCGCAATGTCTCGACCTATGATGTTCTGATCGGCGAAGCGCCGCTGCGGGATGCGGTGGTTGCGACCGCGGTGCCGCGGCTGCAAATCGCGGCTTCGACCATGGATCTGTCCGGCCTTGAGCTTGAATTGGGTTCGACCCGCGACCGCGCGTTCCGGCTGCGCAACGCGATCACCGCGCTCAATATCGACGCGACCGAGGCCACCGATTACACCTATGTGCTGATCGATTGTCCGCCGTCGCTCAATCTTCTCACCGTCAATGCGATGGCGGCATCGGATGCGATCCTGGTGCCGTTGCAATGCGAGTTCTTCGCGCTCGAGGGCCTCTCGCAATTGCTGCAGACGGTGGAGCAGGTGCGGTCCACGCTCAATCCCAAGCTGTCGATCCACGGCATCGTGCTGACCATGTTCGATTCGCGGAATAATTTGTCGAACCAGGTCGTCGCCGATGTCCGGCAGTTCATGGGCAGCAAGGTCTATAACACCATGATTCCGCGCAACGTGCGTATCTCCGAGGCGCCATCGTACGGCAAGCCGGTGCTGGTGTACGATCTCAAATGTGTCGGCAGCGAAGCGTACCTCAAGCTCGCGACCGAGGTGATCGAGCGCGAGCGCACGCTGCGCGCGCATTGAAATCGCAGCAGCCCGTCCGGCAGTGGGTTCAAAAATGCTGGCACCTAATCCGGAGTAGTGTGAGTGAATCCAAGGGAGCTGGCGATGGCCGACGAAGTGCGTTCGCGACTGGGCCGCGGTCTTGCAAGTCTGATCGGGGATGTCGGCCGCGAGGCGGCACAACCGGACCGGCCGCGCGCGCAGCGCAAGGTGCCGATCGAATTCTTGAAGCCCAATCCGCGCAACCCGCGCCGCGGCTTTTCCGAGACCGAGATCGGCGAGCTGGCCGATTCGATCAGGCAACATGGCGTGATCCAGCCGATCGTGGTGCGCGCCATCAAGGGCGCCGCTGATCGCTACGAGATCATTGCCGGCGAACGGCGCTGGCGTGCCTCGCAGATCGCAGGCTTGCACGAAGTGCCGATCGTGCCGGTCGAGGTCAGCGACAGCGACGCGCTCGAGATCGCGATCATCGAAAACGTGCAGCGGGAAAATCTCAACGCGATGGAAGAGGCGCAGGGCTATCACGCGCTCGCCGACGAGTTCAAACACAGCCAGGACGACATCGCCAAAATCGTCGGCAAGAGCCGCAGCCACATCGCCAACATGATGCGGTTGACCAAGCTGCCGACGGAAGTGCAGGCCTATATCTCATCGGGTCAATTGTCGGCCGGCCATGCGCGTGCGCTGATCGGCGTGCCCGACCCTGCCACGGCTGCCAAACGCATTATCGAGGAAGGCCTCAACGTGCGCCAGACCGAGGCGCTCGCGCATGTCGAGGGCGTTCCCGAACGCAAGACCCAGAAACCGCGCGGCGGCAAGAGCAAGGCTCCCGATACGCTCGCACTGGAAAAGCGGGTCAGCGACGCGCTCGGCCTCAAGGTCAGCATCGATCATCGCGACACCGGCGGCAGCGTCGTGGTCCGCTATCGCGATCTCGATCAGCTCGACGGCATTTTGCGACGGCTGGAAGCGAGGGGCTGAAATTCAGCCCAGTTCAATTCGCGCGCGATCGGTCCGTTCACCAGACGCTCAGGGAAACTGGGCGACGATTTCGATCTTGCCTACAATGGCCTGATTAAACGCGGTCATCTCTTCGGCCGGAATCCAATATTCCAGGTGAGAGGAGCCGCCGGCTTTTTGAATACTGTAATTGTCCAGAAAGCTGCGCAGCACCGTAAAGCGTGTCACAAACCCGGACCCGCTCGCGGATACGTTCCAGTCTCGCGCAATCTTCGCAGCATAATCTTCGGAAAGGACAGGATAGAAGATTGGCTGTTCGAGCAGCCGCGGCGGGAAAGCCTTCATGTCAGCCTTCCGGATCAACCCCAATTCATCTGGTCCGACTGGCCGCCAGAGTGTGACGACGTCCATTTCACCCTCGCCGCCTGGCGTTGACCGCGATCGTCAATAACGTGCGCTGGGCGATCACGGCGGCAAGGGGCGCCTGCTTGCGCATATCGAGCGCGGCGGTTGCGAGCACTTCGATGATCGATGCCAGTCGTGCCACGCTGAAATAACGCAGCGCGGTTTCGACATTGGCCTTCCGCGAAAAATGCAGCCGCGGAAAGCCGCTGTCGAGCAAGGTCGAAACCGGCGTTCCCTCGGCTGCGGCAAGCGCCGTTTTGTGCAGCCAAGCCGCCTGGCGCTGGGCCGCGGAGATGATCACGCCGGGATAGGTGCCGGCGACCATCGCCTTGGCGAATTCGGTCTCGACCAGCTCGGGCTTGCCGGCGAACGCGCCGTCGACGATCGGGTCGATCTTCAGCTCGGAGGCGTCGGCGACAATGGCCATCACGTCGTCCAGCGTGACTTCGCCCTTACCGTGCGCATAGAGCGTGAGCTTGCGCAGCTCGTTGCGCGAGGCCTGGCGATCGCCGCCGAGCAGGGCGGTCAATGACGCCCGCGCATCGGCAGCAATGCGCAGGTTTGCGATCCGCAATTCATCGTCGATCAGTTTCGCCAGATCGCGCTCGCCGTCGGGATAGCAGGCGATCGCGACCGCGGTCTTGGCGCGCTCGCAGGCCTTGCGCAACGGATTTTCCGCGCGCAATTCGCCGGCCTCGATCACGATGCGGCAATCCTTGATCGCGGTGTCCGCCAGCGTATCGATACCGCTGGCGAAGCTGCGCGCGCCCGCGCGGATGCGGATGGCGCGGCGACCGCCGAACAATGGCACCGTCATCGCTTCGTCGATCAGCCGCGACGGCTCGGCGGACAATTCATCGCCATCCAGCCTGACAAGCGAAAATGGATCGTCGGGATCGTCGACCGCGGATGCCAGTAGCGCATCGGCGCGCTCGCGCACCAGGCCGGCATCGGGACCGTAAAGCAGGATGATGGGACGGCCCGGATCCGGCCGGGCCAGGAAAGTGTCGATGTCCCTTCCGCGCAGCGCGACCACGAGCAGACCTTTTGAAGATTAGCCGGCTTTCGCCATTCGGCAGCTGATAGGGTGTCCAGTACGATACCGGAACGTCAGGCCTTTAGGTGCCAGCGAAGAAATAGGACGCCAGCCGGGTCTTGATATTTTCGGCGATTTCATTCGCAGCGCGGTCTTCTGCGTCGCGAACGGCGCGGGCGCGGGCGAATCGCTGATAGCTGCCGGGGATATCGTAGGAGAGATGCGAGAACGTAGTGCCGCTCATCACCGATTTATTGGTCGCGAGTTCGACCAGATTGTATTGCGCATCGATGCCGTAAGTTTCGCTGTCGGGCAGTCCCGTGGCGAGATTGACGATCAGCGAAGAACGCGTGGTCGTGAATTTGAGATCCAGCCTGTAAAGCGGCGGTGCGCCGGTAGCGGCGCCGTAGAGCTTGAACGCCAGTGCGTTGCGGATCGCCACCTGGACCCGGGCCTCGCGCGAGGCATTGGGCTTGTCCACGGGCGGAAGGTCAACCGTCATCAGCTTGTCGCGCAGGCCGGTTCCGTCGGCATGTTCGGCATACATCGGCTGGAAACAGCCGGCCGTCAGCGCGCCGAGCACGGCGACGACCAACAGCCGAACGGCGATGCCTAGCCTAGCCGACGACATTGACGATCCTCATGGGTACAATGATGACCTTGCGCACGGTTCTGTCACCCAAGGCCTGTCTTACCGTATCGAGCGCCAAAACGGCAGCCTCAATTTCCGGATTTTGGGCCTGGTGTGCCACCGTGACCTCACCCCGCTTCTTGCCGTTGACCTGAACCACCAGCGTTACCGTGTCTTCAACCAGCAAATCGCGTTCGATTTGCGACCAATTGGCCTCTGAAACCAAACCGGTCTGCCCCAGCACCCGCCAGCACTCCTCGGCCAGATGCGGCATCATCGGCGAGAACAGTTGAACGAGGATGACCGAGGCCTCGCGAACCGACCAGGCCAGATCTGGCGTGAAGGCGGGCGCGGATGGGCCTTCGCGCGCCAGCACGTCGGCCAGTGCATTGGTGAATTCCCGGATATAGGCAAGGCAGACATTGAAATGCAGTTTCTCAATGCCGGTGGAAACCTTGTCGAGCGCGCCATGGGCGGCCTTGCGCAACGCCAGCGCGTCCGCCCCGAATGAAACCGGTCGGGCCTTCGGTGCCTTTTCAGTGAGCTTGGCCGATTCGTTGACCAGCCGCCACAGCCGCTGCACGAAGCGCGAGGCGCCTTGCACACGTTCGTCGCTCCAGATCACGTCGCGGTCGGGCGGGGAATCCGACAGCATGAACCAGCGCGCAACGTCGGCGCCATAGGTTGCGATGATGTCGTCGGGGTCGACGGTGTTCTTCTTCGACTTCGACATCTTCTCGATCGGACCGATGGTGACTTCCTCGCCGGTCGTGGTCAGCAGCGCGCGCCGGCCGTTGCCGCCGGTTTCCACCGTCACCTCGGCCGGCGTGACAAAGCTGCCGTCGGCCTTTTGATAGGTCTCGTGCACCACCATGCCCTGGGTGAACATGCCGGCGAACGGCTCCTTCATGTCGATGTGACCGGTGGCCTTCATCGCGCGGGTGAAAAAGCGGCTGTAGAGCAGATGCAGGATCGCGTGCTCGACGCCGCCGATATACTGGTCGACCGGCATCATCCGGTTCGCCACCTCAGGCGAGGTCGGCGTCTTGTCGTTCCACGGATCGGTGAAACGCGCGAAGTACCACGACGAATCCACGAACGTATCCATGGTGTCGGTTTCGCGCACAGCCTTGCCGCCACATTGCGGGCAAGTGACGTGCTTCCAGGTCGGATGGTGATCGAGCGCATTGCCGGGTTTGTCGAAGCTGACATCCTCGGGCAACACCACCGGCAGATCCTTGTCCGGCACCGGCACCACATCGCATTTTTCGCAGTGAATCACCGGGATCGGGCAGCCCCAGTAGCGCTGCCGCGAAATGCCCCAGTCGCGCAGGCGGAAATTTACCCGCCGCTCGCCGACCGGCATGTTACCGCGCACGGCGCCTTCCAGCCGCTTTGCCACTTCTTCCTTGGCTTGCTCGATGGTCATGCCGTCGAGAAAGCGCGAATTGATCATGCGGCCATCGCCGTCATAGGCCGTGTCGGTGATGACGAAGGTCTTCGGATCCTGGCCTTCCGGGCAAACCACCGGGGTATTGCCGAGGCCGTATTTGTTGACGAAATCGAGGTCGCGCTGGTCGTGCGCGGGGCAGCCGAAGATCGCGCCGGTGCCGTATTCCATCAGCACGAAATTGGCGACATAGACCGGCAACTTCCAGTCCGGATCAAATGGATGGATCGCACGGATGCCGGTGTCGAAGCCCTGCTTTTCCGCGGTGTCGATGATTTCCTGCGCGGTGCCGATGCGTTTCACGTCGGCGATGAATTCGGCGAGCTTCGGATTCTTCACCGCTGCTGCCTGCGCCAGCGGATGGTCGGCCGCGATCGCCATGAACTTGGCGCCGAACAGCGTATCGTGCCGCGTCGTGAAGATCTTCAACTCGGTTTCGCCGGCGGGCGAGGTTGCGGGATCAAGCGCGAAGCGCACCAGCATGCCTTCGCTTCTGCCGATCCAGTTGCGCTGCATCAGCCGCACCTTGTCTGGCCAGCGATCCAGCGTGTCGAGCGCGTCCAGCAGCTCCTGCGAGTATTTGGTGATCTTGAACACCCACTGATTCATCTCGCGCTGCTCGACGACGGCGCCGGAGCGCCAGCCGCGGCCGTCGATCACCTGCTCGTTGGCCAGCACGGTCATGTCGACCGGGTCCCAGTTGATCTTGCGCTTCTCGCGTTCGGCGAGGCCTGCGCGCAGGAAATCCAGGAACATCTTCTGCTGATGCTTGTAATAGGAGGGATCGCAGGTGGCGAATTCGCGCGCCCAGTCCAGCGACAGCCCGATCGACTGCAGCTGCTTTTTCATCGCCGCGATATTGTCGTAGGTCCAGGCCTTCGGCGCGACCTTGCGCTCGATCGCGGCGTTTTCCGCCGGCAACCCGAACGCATCCCAGCCCATCGGGTGCAGCACATTGAAACCCTTGGCGCGCATGAATCGCGCCAGCACATCGCCCAGCGTGTAGTTGCGGACATGGCCGATATGAATGCGGCCGGACGGGTAGGGGAACATCTCCAGCACGTAATATTTCGGCCGCGGGTCGTCGTTTTTGGCGGTGAAGATGGCCTGCTGGTTCCACTGGCGTTGCCAGTGCGGCTCGGATTCGCGTGCGTTATAGCGTTCGGAGGTCATGGAATCGCAGGGCTTTTCGCTGGCCGGTGGCCGTTTCGGGGGACGGCGGACTAGGCCACAAAAGCGGCTGCGGGGTCAACGGCCCGAACGGCAGGCGCGCGGCGTCGGCTTGATCGCCTTATCGCAAGCGCCCGGGGACGCTCAGCTTGCCATCGTCATCGAGTCATCCGTGACTCGCACGAAGCCGTGCTCGACCACGGCGTTACGACCGCGATGCTTGGCGGCGTAGAGTGCCGCGTCGGCGGCTTCGATCAGGTCGCCCGGCCGCTGGGTGTCGTTGGGCTTGGTGGTTGCGACGCCGACGCTGACGGTGACCATCTGATGTATGCTGGTGACGTGCGGCAATGCCTGGGCCAAAGCCGCTTGGCGCACCCGCTCGCCGATCTCGAGGGCGCGCGCCGCCGGGGTGTTCGGTAGCAACAGGCAGAATTCTTCGCCGCCATAACGGCTGGCAAAGCCCATGGTATCTGCCGCGATTCCGGCCAGCGTTTCGCTTAGTCTGGCAAGGCAGGCGTCGCCTTCGGGATGACCATAGGTGTCATTGTAAAGCTTGAAGTGATCGACGTCGATCAGCAGCAGCGACAGTTCGGTGTCGCATTGCTGCGCCTTCATCCATTCGAAGTCGAGCCGGCTCTGGAAACCGCGGCGATTGGCAAGGCCGGACAACATATCGATCGAGGCCATCACCGTCAGCCGGTCGTTGGCTGCGATCAGTTCCCGCTCACGTTCGCCGAGCCTGGCCGCCATCGCATTGAAGGCGCGCGCCAGCGGTACGAATTCGGCCGGCAGACTGCTGCGTCCCGCGCGCGCCGACCAATCGCCCTGACCGAAGCGTTTTGCGGCGGTCGCCATCACTTCGACGGGATAGATGATGAGATTTTCTGCGGCGACCAGCGCGCCGAGCAGCACGAACACGCAGACGAAGCAGAGCTGCAGATAGGCGGTGCGGATGTCGCGATTGATCGCCGCCGACACCTTGGTTTCGTCGATGCTGACGATCAGGCGCGACTGCGTGCCGGGAATGCGCGCAAAGTTCACGATCCGCCTGGAATTATCCGCCGCGACAAACGGAATCGATCCCTCGTTCTTGTCCGTATTGAGCACCTTGCCGGCGATCGGAGCCAATAGCGGGATCGAATCCAGCCGCCGGCCGATCAGGCTGGCCTCGTCAGCCGGCGCGGCCAGCACCGTTCCCGTGCTGTCGATCAGCGCCGCTGAAATTCCCGGGCGACCGCCGAGGTTGGCCATGATCTTGGACATCCAGTTCAGGCTAATGCCGGCAACGATAACCGCCTTGGAGTCTTCGCGAATGGCAGACACCGGATAGGCTGCAATCACGGTCGGCTTGTCGGTGGTGATCGCGAACAAAAAATCGCTGACCACGAAGTCGCGGGTTTCCCGCGCCTTCTTCAGATAGTCCCGCTTGCTCAGGTCGAGGCCGACCAGCTCGTTACGGGTAGCGCACTGGACGTGCCCGTCGCCGCCGACGATCAGCAGGCTCCTGATCCATGGCAGGTTGACCGGCAGGCTCTGGCGCAGGAGGTCACAGCCGCTGGCGATGCCACCGGCGGAGGCGCGAATATAGGCGGCCGACTTCAGCATGGTCTCGACCGATGAAACGACTTCGCGCTGGGCGTCGGCGCTGTGCTGTGCCAGTTCCGCGAATTCCTCGGAGGCGTGGGAGATTTGCTTGGATCGGGTATCTTCGAGCGAGCGGGCGCGATCCAGCATCAGGGGCGCCACCAGAATCAACGCGAGCAATGCGAGCCGCGCCCGAATCCCAAGGAGCTTCTTGAGCTTCGCTTTTTTGCGATTGAGGGTGAATCGTGACATCTTTATCCCCAGCCCCACAAGCAACGTAGCGGGGAGGGTTCAAGAAGCCTTTCCTGAACTCGGTAAAATGCGACCTACTCTGTAACGACCGGCCCCACTGTGATGATGTCCGAAAATGCCTCGCCGATAACCAGGCCTTTACCAAGCGCGCTTGCCGCGGTGGAGACCGACATTGTGCGCGCCTGCGAGGAGGCGCGGCGCGATCGCGCGTCGGTGACCCTGATCGCGGTTTCCAAGACATTCGATGCCGAGACCGTTACGCGCGTAATCACGGCGGGACAGCGCGTTTTCGGCGAAAATCGCGTGCAGGAAGCCAAAGCCAAGTGGCCGGGATTGATGTCGGCTTACCCGGATTTGGCCTTGCATCTGATCGGGCCGCTGCAATCCAACAAGGCGAAGGAGGCAGTGGCACTGTTCGACGCCATCCATTCGGTCGACCGTCCGAGCATTTGCGAAGCGTTAGCCAAGGAAATCAATTCTCAAAAAAAGCGGCCTGAACTGTTTGTGCAGCTCAACACCGGCGAAGAACCGCAGAAAGCAGGCGTCGCACCCGCCGAAGCGGATGCTTTCATTGCGAGCTGTCGCGAGAAATACGGTTTGGAAATTTCCGGCCTGATGTGCATTCCGCCGGTCGATGATGCGCCGGCGCCGCATTTCGCACTGACCGCGAAGATCGCCGCGCGCAACGGGCTGAAGAACCTTTCGATGGGCATGAGCGCCGATTTCGCGATCGCGATTCAATTTGGCGCAACCCATGTCCGTGTCGGTTCCGCGATTTTCGGGCACCGTTGACGGCCTTTTCGCTCAACGGAAGCCAACCGAAACCCTTCCGAGCGAACCGAAATCGGCGGCGAGGAAATCGCCCGACTGGATCGGCAGCGGCGGGTGGCAGGTGCCGGTGGTGACGATCTGGCCGGCGCGCAGCGTCACGCCAAGTTGCCGCGCGCCAATTCGACGTTGCCGGCGAGCCCAGCACGAACAGGTGCGCGCGGGCATTGTCCGCAATGATCTGGGCGGCGCCTGCGCTGACGAAATCGGAAAACCGCGAATCCGTTCAAGATGCGCGCCGCTGCCGCGATCTGATGGTTGTCGAGCATGGCTTGATACCCCTAAAATCTCACTGGATCACAATTCTGGTCTGTGGACCGAGCCGCTCCAACAGCCGCAACATCGCCGAGCGGGTCATCGATACGCAGCCCGCGGTTGGCGAAAAATCCGGTCGCGCCAGGTGCAGGAACACCGCGCTGCCGCGGCCGGCTACGCGCGGCGAAGTGTTGTGGTCGATCTCGACGATAAAATCATAAAGGCGGTCCTCGCGCGCCAGCCGGTCGCCGCGGCCGTCGCGCTCGAGCCGCAAGGGCCGATTGTAATGCCGGCTGGAGGGATCCTCGCACCAGGCATCTTCGGACCTGATCGCGCGAATGGGCAGGAAGGTTTTGGGACGCGGATGGCGATCAGCCCGCCACCACACGCGCAGCGGCCGGAATGTGCCTTTTGGAGTAGTGCCGTCACCTTCGCGCTTGTCGGCTCTGATACCGCCGCGGCCCAGCGCGACCGGCACCGTCAACCCGCCCGCCGCGAGCCAGCCCCGGCGCCGATCGCCCGCGGCAGTGCGAACCCTGATGATGGTCAGCGGGCCGTTACCCGGGGCTTTGTCGGAAGTCATTGAAACAACTTGCCTTTCTTCGTGAATCGCGATCTGACTCGGCCAGCGGGGCCGAAATGCCGAATTCCGGGCATTACAGGACATTCATCGAAATGCCTGCAAATTCTGGAGTACACTGACTTTCGGCTTGTGAATCGGTAACAGCCCCCTACCTCAAGATGAAACAACCCTGACAAATCCATTTCCCCCCAAAGACTTGATCGACCGAAATTCGACTGACCAACATCCAACGGACCAAGAGCCGGCCGACGACGCCTAATTCAATCGGCCCTAAAGGATTGTAAGATATGGCCAATGCCCGCAAGATTCTGATCGTGGATGACGACACCGACTTGCGCGATACGCTGGTCGAGCAGTTGTCGCTGCACGAGGAATTCGAGGCCTCCGCTGTCGATACGGGCGCCAAGGGCGCCAACGCTGCCAAGACCAATGCGCCCGACCTGGTGCTGATGGATGTGGGATTGCCTGACACCGACGGTCGCGAAGTGGTGCGCAGCTTGCGCAAGGGTGGCTTCAAGGCGCCGATCATCATGCTCACGGGACACGACACTGATTCGGACACCATTCTCGGGCTCGAATCCGGCGCCAACGACTACGTCGCCAAACCATTTCGGTTCGCCGTGCTGCTGGCGCGGATCCGGGCCCAGCTCCGCCAACACGAGGCCAGCGAAGATGCGGTGTTTTCGGTCGGGCCCTACAGTTTCCGGCCCGGTTCCAAGATGCTGACTGGCGCCAATGCCCGAAAGGTGCGGCTGACCGAAAAGGAAACCGCGATCCTGCGGTTCCTCTATCGGGCTGGCCAGTTGCCGGTGTCGCGTGAGACGCTGCTGCAGGAGGTATGGGGCTATAATTCGGGCGTCACCACCCACACCCTGGAAACGCATATCTACCGGCTGCGGCAAAAAATCGAGAAAGACGCCGCCAATCCCGAGATACTGGTGACGGAAGCCGGTGGCTACAAACTGGTGCCGTGATACGATTGGTCGTTAGTTCGTCCCGATCACCGGTTTCACATGTCGATCGAAGATGATGTCGCCTTGCTGGAGCGCGTTCCGACCCTGCGCCTGCTGGGGACGGCTGCGCTGCGCATGCTCGCGATCGGCTCCGAGCAGCGCGATTTCAGGCGCGGCGATTTGTTGTTCGCGGCGGGCGACGAAGCCGATGCCGGATTTATCGTGCAGCGCGGATCGTTCCGGATTGCCGACGGCAATGGTGCTGAAATGATCGCCAGCCCTGGCGCATTGATCGGCGAGCTTGCGCTGGTGATCGCGATGGCGCGGCCGTCGACGGCGACGGCGATGCAACCTTCCTCGGTGATCAGGATCGCGCGCAGCCTGTTTCAGCGTGTGCTGGAAAACGATCCGGCGGCCGCGCGTCGGCTTCGCGACGAATTTGCCAGCCGCACCAGCCAGATCGCCAGCGACATGCTGATGGCCAGCGCGAAGCTGACAACGTAGTTCTCACGCGTTTTCTGCACGCGAAACGGCCGGGCTTTGCTTGAGAACGCCAATGACCTACCACTTCCAATGGCCTACACTTCCATCGTCACCGTGACCGGCACGTGGTCGGAAGGCCGTTCCCAGCTCCGCGCGTCGCGGGTAATCCTGAAGTCGCTGACGCCGTCCCTGAGCGCGCGTGACACCCAGATGTGGTCGAGCCGGCGGCCACGGTCGCCGACGGTCCAGTCGGCGGCGCGGTAGCTCCACCAGGTGTAGACTTTTTCCGACAGCGGGATGCGGTCGCGCGCGACGTCGACCCACTCACCGCTAGCCTGCGCAGCCAACAGCTTCTCGCATTCGATTGGCGTATGCGACACCACCTTCAGCAATTGCTTGTGCGACCACACGTCATTCTCGTGCGGCGCGACGTTGAGGTCACCGACCAGGATATGACGGTCGTCGCCGCGCGGATGCAGCGGCTCGCATGCCTTCATCTCGTCGAGGAATTGCAGCTTGTGTTCGAATTTCGGATTGAGCGCGGGATCCGGAACATCGCCGCCGGCCGGAACGTAGAAATTATGCAGCACCAGCGGCTTCGACAGTTGCGCGCTCGCGCCGAACTCGACCGAGATGTGGCGCGAATCGAGCTTGTCGCAGAAGGTCCTGATATCGGTGGCCTCGAACGGCAGCTTCGAGACGATGGCGACGCCGTGATAGCCCTTTTGCCCGTTCAGTGCGACATGCTCATAGCCGAGCCGTTTGAAGCGTTTTAACGGAAAGGCATCGTCGATGCATTTCGTCTCCTGCAGGCACAGCACCTCGGGCCGCGCCGATTTGAGGAATTTGGCGACAAGATCGATGCGAAGCCGCACCGAATTGATGTTCCAGGTGGTCAGGGAAAAGCGCATCGGGATGGGTGCGGCACAGGAGTGTCTGATGCCGACAACATACGGGGTTTGCCGCCGCCATTGCGAGCGTAGCGAGGCAAACCAGCGAGCGAATGCGGTGGGTAAGTGCCGACCGGCGCGCTTCCCGAACACAAGAAGCCGATTGTGAAGGAGCCGGTCGTGGTCTAAAGCCTTTCCGCTCCGATGGAATCGGAACGGGGCTCTGGATTTTGTTTTGACGCGTTTTCTTTACGCGAACCGGTATCCACTTCGCTCGAAAACGCTCTAGCCCGGCGAGGTCGGATATTGGGTGAAGTCGATCTTGAACAGACTGGGATCGACTTTCTTGTTGCTATCGAGATTATAGACCGCCACCGTCGTGTCGTAGCCCTGCGGGTCGGTCACGGTCCACTGCTTGAGCTGTCCGTCCTTGGCGCCAACCATCAGCATCAGGCGGCTGGTGCCGATCAGCGCCTGCTTTTCCTCGATCGTGACGCTGATATAGAGGTCGTCCGACGTCACGCTGACGACGTTGGTGTCCTTCATCAGGTCGATACGATCCGACAGCAGATAGCGCAGCGGCGTCTGCGACAACGGATAGATGTCCTGGGTAGCGAGGTTGCGGTCGCGTACCGCCAGCGACGAGCCGTCGGCAATCAATTCGATCGGACTCGGCGGGTCATATTCGAAACGCACCTTGCCGGGTTTCTGGATGTAAAAATCGCCTTTGGTCTTGCTGCCATCCGGCGCGACCTGCACGAAATTGCCGACCAGCGTCTGCAGTGACGACAGGTAAGCGCTGACTTTGGCCGCCTGCGCTTTTTGATTGGCGTCAAAACTGGCAAAAATGTTGGCGGGCTGATTGCGGCGTGGATCTGGAATCACCGGATCCGGCGGCTTTTGCTGGAGGGCGCCGGTGGTTGCGGGAGCCCGTTGCGGCTCCGACGCGCTCATCTGGATGTCGCGGCGCTTTGGCGCAGGTTTGGGAATCGGCACATTCTGTCCGAACGAGGGCGCCCCAAGAAGGCCTGCCGCGGTCAGGATAGCCACGCCGATACGTGTGCCGTGAATGACTGGTGACTTGGTGACGAGGAATTTCGAATCTCTGTTCAAACGCATTGCCCTGCCTAGCTTCGGGCCGTTTTATCGTGATTTGGGCCCCAGCGGATATCGTTTTTCCGTGAGAATTTGATTTCAACAGCTTCTATAGCCGGGCGGCTCAAAAGCGGTTTTCTTCTTCCTCGACAAGTATTTCGCGTTTGCCTGCGTGGTTGGCCTGCCCGACGATGCCTTCAAGTTCCATACGTTCCATCAGTGACGCGGCGCGGTTGTAGCCGATCTGCAGCCGACGCTGAATGTAGCTGGTGGAAGCCTTGCGGTCACGCTTGACGATCGCGACCGCCTGAGAGAACAGGTCGCCGCCGCCATCGCTGCCCATGCCGGTGGAATCGAATACCGCGCCGTCTTCTTCGGTCGGCTCTTCCGCGGTAACCGCCTCGAGATATTCGGGTTGGCCCTGCGACTTGAGATGACGCACCACCTTCTCAACCTCTTCGTCGGAGACGAAGGGCCCGTGGACACGGCTGACGCGTCCGCCGCCGGCCATGTAGAGCATGTCGCCCTGACCGAGCAGCTGCTCGGCGCCCATTTCACCGAGAATGGTGCGGCTGTCGATTTTCGAGGTGACCTGAAACGAGATGCGGGTCGGGAAGTTCGCCTTGATGGTGCCGGTGATGACGTCGACCGACGGCCGCTGGGTCGCGAGGATGACGTGCAGGCCCGCAGCGCGCGCCATCTGCGCCAGCCGCTGCACCGCACCTTCGATGTCCTTGCCGGCGACCATCATCAGGTCGGCCATTTCGTCGACGATGATGACGATGTAGGGCAGCGGATCGAGATCGAGCTTCTCTTCCTCGTAGATCGCCTTGCCGGTCTCCTTGTCGAAGCCGGTGTGCACCGTGCGCGTGAGTTCCTCGCCCTTGGATCTCGCCTCGCCGAGCCGCGCGTTGTAGCCGTCGATATTGCGCACCCCGAGCTTGGACATTTTCTTGTAACGCTCTTCCATCTCGCGCACTGCCCATTTCAGGGCCACCACCGCCTTCTTCGGGTCAGTCACGACAGGCGTCAGCAGATGCGGAATGCCGTCATAGACGGAGAGTTCGAGCATTTTCGGATCGACCATGATCAGACGGCACTGATCCGGGCGCAGCCGGTACACCAGACTCAGGATCATGGTGTTGATGGCGACGGATTTGCCGGAGCCGGTGGTGCCCGCGATCAGCATATGCGGCGTGCGCGCCAGGTCGATGATGATGGATTCGCCGCCGATGTTCTTGCCGAGGCAGAGCGGCAGTTTCGCTACCGACTCGTTGTTGTCCCTCACCGACAGCAATTCACGCAAGTAGACCTTTTCGCGATGAGCGTTCGGCAGTTCGATGCCGATCGCATTGCGGCCGGGCACGACGGCGACGCGCGCCGACAGCGCACTCATCGAGCGCGCGATATCGTCTGCGAGCCCGATCACGCGGGACGATTTGATGCCGGGCGCCGGCTCGAGTTCGTACAATGTCACGACCGGTCCGGGGTTGGCCTTGACGATCTCGCCGCGCACGCCGAAATCCCCGAGCACGCTTTCCAGCGCGCGCGAATTGTTATCCAGTTCCGATCTGCTGAGCGGCTGGCGATCGGATGCCTTGGGCAGGGTCAGCACCGAGACCGAGGGGAGTTCGAACTTGCCGGAGGATTTGCGCCCGGTCGCGCGCGAGGCGGCTTTCTTGCGTGGCGCGCGGACTTCCTCCTCGTCTTCTTCCTCCTCCAAATCCTCGTCGATCTCGGGCGATAGTGACGGCGCCGAACGACCGCCGAGGTTGGGTTCGTGACGCTCGAAGGCGGCGGCGCCCTTTGCAGGCCCGCTTGAGACCAGCCGGCGATAGGCCGCGGCAATCAGCCAGCCAAGCCTGGCCTTGGCGCTCATCATGGCATGAAACGCCCATCCCAGCGAGACTGAACCGTCGTCGTCCTCTTCCTCGAATGGCGTGTCGTCGTCCTCGATCGCTGTCTCTTCCTCTTCCTGCGGACGCGAGCCGAACCCGCACGCGATCAGGAATGTCGCGACCATCGCGACGCCAAGCACGATTCCCAGCACCAGCCGATAAAGAAAGCCGGGCGGTCCAAAGATGACGGCCGGCGCGCGCAGCAGCGCGTCGCCGACCACGCCGCCAAGCCCGGTCGGCAGCCGCCATGCGCCATTATGCGGCCAGCAACTGGCAAAGCCTGCTGCGATCACCGTGCACAGGATCCAGCAGCCCAGCCGCAATGCTTCGCGATCGAAGGGGCGATGGGTCAGCATGCGCCAGCCCCACACCGCGATCGGCAGGATCAACATGATGACGCCGAAGCCCAGAATCTGCATCAGCAGATCCGCGCCGATGGCGCCGGGATAGCCGATGACGTTGTGGATCGCACGCGACGTCGCATGGCTGAGGCTTGGATCCTGCACCGACCAGGTCATCATCGCCGCGCTTATCACGCCCGACAGCACGATCAGGCCGAGGCCCGCGCATTCGCGCAACCGCCGCCGCAGCGCCGCGCGCATCGAGGCCGGCAATTGGCCGACCAGAGGGATGACACGTTCGATCGCTGGCATGCTCGTTCCGACCTGCGATTAATCCAGAACTTCGACCAGCCGACGCAACGCTTCGGCCGTTGATTCACTGTCCGCCACCAGCGCCAGGCGGATATAGCCGGAGCCGGGATTGCTCCCGTCGGCCTGTTGCCGCGCCAGATAACTTCCCGGCACCACGCGCACGCCGGCGTCGCGATAGAGTTTTATCGTCGCGGCTTCGTCGCCGCCGCGACCCGACACGTCGAGCCAGACGCAGAAGCCGCCGGCCGGTCTGACATAGCCATAGCGGTTGCCGAGGATCTGGTCGGCGAGATCGAACTTGATGCGGTAGAGCCTCCGGTTCTCCTCGACATGCGCCTCGTCGCTGTAGGCCGCGACCGCGACCTGCTGCAGCGGTACCGGCACCTGCGGCGCCGCGACATTGCGCAGTTCGTGGAACGCGGTGAGGAATTTGCGGTCGCCCGCGGCGAAGCCGACCCGCAAGCCCGGCAGGTTGGAGCGTTTCGACAGCGATTGAAACGCAACGACATTGCTGAAGTCGGGCCCGGCGCATTCCAGCGCGCTGCCGGGAGCCCGCTTGGTGTAAATTTCCGAATAGCACTCGTCGCTCAGGATCATGAATCCGAAGCGGTCGGCGAGCCGCTTCAGCCTGGTGAAATAATCGCGCGAGGCCACCGCGCCTTGCGGGTTGGCGGGCGAGGCGATGTAGATCGCAACGGTTCGCGCCAGCGTGGCGTCGTCAAGCGCGTCGAGGTCGGGAAGAAATCCGTTGGCGGGCGTGGTTGGTAGATAGACGGTTTCGCAATTCGCCGCGCGCGCCCCCGCGCCATAGGCGGGATAAAACGGATTGGGCACCAGGATCGCCGGCCGGCCCTTGCGTGGTCCGACATAACGCGCTGCCGTCAGCGCGGCGAGGAACAGGCCTTCGCGGCTGCCATTGAGCACCAGAAGTTCGCTCTCGGGATCGATTGGCCGCGGCAACTCGAACCGCGTCGAGAGCCAGTTGGCGGCAGCGCGGCGGAACGGCTCGATCCCCCTGGCGAGGGGATAGCGGCCGAAATCGGCAATATGCTTGGCCAGCACCGGTCGCACGAATGCCGGAACAGGGTGCTGCGGCTCTCCCAATGACAGTGTAATCAGTGGCTTAGATGGCGTGTACGGCGCCAGCAGTTCGCTCAGCCGCGCGAATGGCGAGCGCTCGCTCTCCGGATTGCCGGTGCCTTGCGGCCTGCGGGATGAAGCGGTCATTGCCATGGTCGAGATGCCAGCTCCCGGGGCGGCCGCGTCGCGCGTCGAAGCCAGCCGATAGAGGATCAGAACCACCATAGATACGGCGAGGTTAAGACGCGATTAACCATCGGCCGGCCGGGTCTATCCAGCCCCTATTTTGCCTCAAAAGAAAGCGGCTTCGACTGGCGACGGAGCCCTCGATGGCTAGGGCAAGATAGGTGCGAAACCGTGGTTCCGGGCGCGGCCTCGTGAGGCCGCGTGAAACCTACATGTTGTAGGCACGCTCGCCGTGATCGGTGATGTCGAGACCCTCGCGCTCCTCTTCGGCCGACGGACGCAGGCCAACCACGATGTCGACGAATTTGTAGAGGATCGCCGAAACGATGCCCGACCAGAGCAAGGTAGCCAGGACCGCCTTACCCTGTGCGATCATCTGGGTGACGAAATCGTAGGTGCCGGCGTTGTTTCCGCTGATATTGGTGTAGTCGGTGATGCCGACGCCACCGAGTGCGGGATTGACCAGAATGCCGGTGCCGAGCGCGCCGATGATTCCGCCGATGCAGTGGACACCGAACACGTCGAGCGCGTCGTCATAGCCGAGTGCGTTCTTCACCGTCGAGACGAAGAACACGCAGACCGGCGAAACCACGAAGCCGAGCACCATCGCGCCGATCGGACCGGCGAAGCCGGAAGCCGGCGTGACTGCCACCAGACCCGCCACCGCGCCCGAGCAGATGCCGAGCAGCGAGGGCTTGCCCTTGAAGATCCATTCGCACAACAGCCAGGACAGCGCGGCCGCCGCGGTCGCCACCATGGTATTGACGAAGGCCAGCGCCGTGGTGCTGTTGGCTTCCAGGTTCGAGCCGGCGTTGAAGCCGAACCAGCCCACCCACAACAAGGAAGCGCCGATCATGGTCATGGTCAGCGAGTGCGGAGCCATCAGCTCCTTGCGGTAGCCGATGCGCTTGCCGATGATCAGCGCGCCCACCAGACCGGCGATGCCGGCATTGATGTGCACCACGGTGCCGCCTGCGAAGTCGAGGGCGCCGGCATGGGCGAGCCAGCCGACAGCGCCGGTGACTTCGTCGAGCTTGGCCTGCGCTGCGGTCTTGGCCGCACCATCGGCCGCAGCCGCCAGCGCCCTGGCGGCGGCGGCGACGTCATCCGGAGCGGCGACGTACCAGACCCAATGCGCGATCGGGAAGTACACGATCGTCACCCAGAGCAGGATGAACAGCATCACCGCCGAGAATTTGATGCGCTCGGCAAAGGCGCCGACGATCAGCGCCGGCGTGATCATCGCGAACGTCATCTGGAACACGAAGTAGGCCAGTTCCGGAATCACCACGCCGTTGGAAAAGGTCGCCGCCGTCGAGTTGGCGTCGATTCCGCGCATGAAGGCCTTGCTGAGGCCGCCGATATAGGGCGTCATGCTGCCGCCATCGCTGAAGGCGAACGAATAGCCGTAGATGGTCCAGACCACGCCGACCATCGAGACGATCGCGAACACCTGGGTCAGAACCGAGGCCATGTTCTTGGTGCGGACGAGGCCGCCATAGAACAGCGCAAGGCCGGGGATCGACATCATCAGGACCAGCGCGCTGGATACCAGCATCCAGGCAGTGTCCCCTTTGTTGGGCACGGCCGCCGCGGCTGCGGCCGGCGCGACGGCTTCGGCGGGGGTCGCGGCAGGTGCTGCCGTCTGCGCCATGGCGGCGTCGACGAAGCCCACGGCGCAGAACGCTGCGAGGGCTACCCATCCCGCGAGGCTAGGACGTTTGAACGTCATTTGTTTTACTCCTGATTGGATGGGGGTGAGCGCGACATCAAAGTGCGGTGACATCGACCTCGCCTGTGCGGATGCGAACTGCGTGGTTGATATTGACGACAAAGATCTTGCCGTCGCCGATCTGTCCGGTCTTCGCCGCGGACGCGATGGCGTCGATGGTGTGGTCGAGCTGGTCGGAGGCGATCGCGACCTCGATCTTGATCTTGGGCAGGAAGCTCACCGCGTATTCAGCGCCGCGGTACATTTCCGTGTGGCCTTTCTGGCGCCCGTATCCCCTGACTTCCGTCACGGTAAGACCATGGACGCCAATGGCCGTGAGGGCGTCGCGGACTTCCTCGAGTTTGAATGGCTTGATGATCGCCATAACAATTTTCATGGGTCCTATCCCCGCTTTGGGCCGGTCCAGACGCGGTTGGGCGCGCCGGACTGAGCTTCACCACGCGAACAGACTTCGCTGCGCGGGCACGGCCAGGAACCATGGAATCAAATGCCGTGCCAGATCGAATGCAGTGCTTAACGGATTATGAATGCAGGCGTTTTCCGTCTCTGGCAAAAAGGGCCGGCTATTCAGCCGCGCCCAAACCCTAGCCATCTGTGCTCAAACCGTAGGCACGGCAGGGCTCTGAGATAGTCGTGCTCACAAAGAAGGCAGAGAAAAGCAATCGAGTAGGGAGATCTACTGCAGCGCCTCGCCATGCTGCGAAATATCGAGGCCAACCAGCTCGTGTTCGCGTGATACCCTGAGCGGCACAAACACGCTGACGAGCCTGAGCAGCACGTAAGTCAGGGCGGCTGACCAGACCAGGGTGACAGCGACGCCATAGAGCTGGAGCAGGAGCTGGTGGGGATTGCCCTCGATCAGGCCGGAAGTCCCGGAGATCGCGGCGGAGGCAAACACGCCGGTCAGCAACGTGCCGATCATTCCGCCAATGCCGTGGACGCCGAACACATCGAGCGAATCATCATATTTGAAGCGGTGCTTTAACCAGGTACAGGCCCAGAAGCACACCATGCCTGCCGTCACGCCGATCGCGACGCCGGCCCAGGGGGCCACAAAGCCGGAGGCGGGCGTAATCGTGCCAAGCCCGGCCACGGCGCCGGATATCATGCCGAGCACCGACGGCTTGCGCCGCATCGACCATTCCAACGCCCCCCAGGTCAGCGCGCCAGCGCAGGCTGCGAGGTGAGTCGCAAGGATCGCCATGACCGCGCGCGAATTCGCCGCCAGCGCCGATCCGCCGTTGAAGCCGAACCAGCCGACCCACAATAGTCCGGTACCGATCACCGCGAGCGACAGATCGAACGGCGATAGATTCTCGCTGCCATAGCCGTGGCGCTGTCCCAGCACTTGTGCCGCCACCAGACCGCCCGTGCCCGCCGACAGATGCACCACGAGGCCACCGGCGAAATCCAAAACGCCAGCGGCACCGAGAAAACCGCCGCCCCAGACCCAGTGCGCGAGCGGAATATAGACGAACAGGAACCAGCCGATCGAAAACGTCAGATAGGCGGAGAACCGCATGCGGTCAGCGACCGAGCCTGCGACCAGCGCCACGGTGATGATCGCAAACGTCATCTGGTACAGCATGAACAGCGCTTCCGGAATCGTCTTTGCGGCGGGATTGACGCTGTCCATGGTCATGCCCGCGAGAAACAGGCGATGGAGCGTTCCGAGCCATGGGCCGTCGCCGACAAACGCCAGCGAGTAGCCGAACGCCGCCCACAGGATCGAGATGATGGCCACCGCCGCCAGGCTTTGCGCCATCGTCGCCAGCACGTTCTTCTTGCGCACCATGCCGGCGTAGAACAGCGCCAGCCCCGGAACCGTCATCATCAGGACCAGTGCGGTCGCCACGATCATCCAGGCCGTATCGGCGGCGCTGATGGTTTGCGCCTGCGCAAAGGCAGGCGTCGCAGAAGCCGCCACAAGTCCAATCGGGGCGGCCAGCTTCGCCGCACGACACCAATGTGTCCCCATAATATTTCCCCAGCCCGTTATGCCCTGTCGATCGCGTCGCCGAGCGTCGTTGCCGGATGCGACGGAAACTACTGATTGGATCTAGTCCATTTGACCTAGAGCGCGTCGCTGTCGGTTTCGCCGGTCCGGATCCGCAACGCGCGTTCAATCGGCGTTACGAAAATCTTGCCGTCGCCGATCTGCCCGGTGCGAGCGCTGGCGGTAATCACCTCAACTGCCTTGTCGGCAATATTCGAGGCGACCGCGATTTCGATGCGCAGCTTGGGCAGGAAGTTCACGACATATTCGGCGCCGCGATAAACCTCGGTGTGACCCTTCTGGCGTCCGTAACCCTTGACTTCGGTCACGGTCATGCCGCTGACCCCGATCTCAGTGAGCGCCTGGCGCACCTCGTCAAGCTTGAAGGGTTTGATAATGGCGACGACGAGCTTCATGTTCAGGCCTTATTCCCCGGATCGCGGAGCGGCGATCACGCCCGGTTTTGCGCTCCCGCATGTCCGGCATTCACAAGTCTGGCAGCTTTTTTTTCGAATGGCACAAAAAGTTTGGCGGTCCAACCGAAAAACGGTGACCAGGGCCCATTTCTGCTTGAAAGTCTGAGGTTTTCGTAGGGGCCTTCGGCAAAGCGTCCGAATAATTGACCAAAATGCAATTCATGAGCTGGCACGCGCGGCCGTGTCGCCTCAAGGAAATGAAATGTCCGACCGATCCTGGTTCTATGCTGCCCAAGGCGAGCAACAAGGCCCATTTCCAGAAGCTCAGTTTCGCAATCTCATCGCCAGAAACATGGTCACTTCGGAGATGCTGGTGTGGACCGAGGGAATGGCGGACTGGCAGCGGGCGGAAGATATTCCAGGCCTGATGTCAAAGACATCCGGCGGGCCGGCAGTGCCGCCGGGGCGCGGCTCGCAAATCAGCGCCGGCGGTCCATAACTCAGGCGAGCGCTATGCCGTGGGCGGCCAAACGCTTTCGATCGATCCCGGATCGTGGGAACTCCTCGGCCGCAGCCTGCTCTACGCCGTTGGGATATATGGCGGTCGATCGTGTTCGTCTTCGCCTTCATCATCTCGATCCCGTGGGCGCTGCGCTGGTACGTGCAGTGGATGGTCTTGCAATTCGAACGGTCGAACGCGGCGCGTAAGCAGTGAAGGCGCTTACTTCCGTTCGCGCAGCGAGCCTTCCTGCGCGACGGAAGCGACCAGCGTGCCGTCCTGCTTGAAGATGAGGCCGCGGGTCAGCCCGCGGCCGCCTTGCGCGCTCGGCGAGTCCTGGGCGTACAACAGCCATTCGTCGGCGCGGAACGGCCGGTGAAACCACATCGCATGATCGAGGCTCGCGGGCATCATGCGGCTGTCGAACAGCGTGCGGCCGTAACGCGCCATCGCGGCATCGAGCAGCGAGAAATCCGACGCATAGGCCAGCGCGCACATATGCAGCGCCGGATCATCGGACAGTTTCGAGGCGGTGCGGATCCAGACATGGATGCGGCCATCGTCGATCTTCTGGCCGAAATAGCGGCCGAGTTCGACCGGCCGAAGCTCGATGGGGCGATCGGATTCATAGTAGCGGCGGATGAAATCCGGCATCTCGCGGAACATCGGCTGTTTTGCCATTTCCTCGGCGGTGAGCTTTTCCGGCGGCGGCACGTCAGGCATCTTGTCGTGATGATCGAAGGCACCCTGTTCCTCAATGTGAAACGACACCATGATCGAGAAGATGGCGTTGCCGTGCTGGATCGCGGTGACCCTGCGGGTCGAATAGCTCTTGCCGTCGCGCAGCCGCTCGACCTCATAGACGATCGGAATCCGGGGGTCGCCGGGCAGGATGAAATAGCAATGCAGCGAATGCGGCAATCGGCCTTCGACGGTGCGGCATGCAGCTACCATAGCCTGCCCGATCACCTGGCCGCCAAACACCCGCTGCCAGCTCGTTTTCGGGCTGTTGCCGCGAAACATGTTCACCTCGAGCGGTTCGAGGTCGAGAATGGAAATCAGGTCGATCAGACCGTTGGACATTGGCGTGCTTTCGGTTTCCCGAGGGAGGCGGCTCATGCGAAAACATGTGGCTCCGCCGTGACAATCGACGTTAAAGCCCCTTGTTTCACGAACCTGTTTCGCCCAGCTATACTATGGGAGCAAGGTATCAGTGAGCAGATCGGCATGGATCAACGAAGCATAGTGGTCGGCGGCGGCGCATTCGCGGGCCTGGCGCTCGCCCTGGCGCTGCGTCAGGGCCTCGGCCCTGACATTCCCGTGATCGTGGCCGACCCGGCATTGGCCACCCGGCCGAGCCCCGATCCGCGCGCGACCGCCATTGTGGCGGCGTGCCGCCGGTTGTTCGAGGCGGTCGGCGCGTGGGAGGCGGTCGCAAGCCAGGCGCAGCCGATTCTCGACATGGTCGTCACCGACTCCAAGCTGGAAGACGCCACCCGCCCGGTGTTCCTGACCTTTGCCGGCGATGTCGAACCGGGCGAACCGTTCGCGCATATGATCGAAAACCGCAATCTGATCGATGTGCTGGTTGCGCGCGCGGAGGCCGAAGGCATTGAGCTCTCGACCGCCGCGGTGACTGACTTCTCCTCGCGTTCCGATGGTGTCGGCGTGACGTTTTCCGACGGCCGGATCGTCGAGGCGAGCCTGCTGGTAGCGGCCGACGGCGCGCGCTCGAAATTGCGCCAGCGGGCCGGCATCGCCACCCATGGCTGGGAATATGATCAATCCGGCATCGTGGTGTCGGTCGGGCATGAGCGCGACCATCACGGCCGCGCTGAAGAACATTTCCTTCCCGCAGGTCCGTTTGCGATTCTGCCATTGACGGGAAGGCGCTCTTCGCTGGTATGGACCGAGAAGCGCCGCGAGGCCGCGCGCATCGTCGGCCTGAACGAAGACGAATTTCACGGCGAACTCGAACGGCGCTTTGGCCTGCATCTCGGCGAGATCAAGGCACTCGAGAAGCCGCGCGCGTTTTCGCTCGGCTATTTCGTCGCCCGCTCCTTCATCGGCAAGCGGCTGGCGCTGGTCGGCGACGCTGCGCACGTGATTCATCCGATCGCGGGGCAGGGGCTCAATATGGGCCTGAAGGACGTTGCCGCGCTTGCCGAGGTGATCGTCGATGCGGCCCGGCTCGGCATGGATATCGGGCAGGCTGACGTGCTCGATCGCTACCAGCGCTGGCGCCGGTTCGACACCATGGCGATGGGGCTCGCCACCAATTCGCTGAACCTGCTTTTTTCCAACAAATCGACGTTGTTGCGCACCGTGCGCGACATCGGTCTGGGCCTGGTCGACCGCGCGCCGCCGCTAAAAAGCCTGTTCATCCGGCAGGCCGCGGGGCTCTCGGGCGAAGTGCCGCGGCTGCTCAAGGGTGAGGCGCTGTAGCGAGCCGGTAACGGCGTTTACCTCATAACGCCGGCTTGCCGCGGCGGAGCGGAAATCGCCGAGCTCGACCGTAGTGGCGGCTTCCGGGCCAAGGCGGAAGCAAAGCTTTCCGATGATCGCCTTGTCGCGGCTTGGCAACATATTCCAGAAAAAGCGCTATCGATGTGATAATCAAGGCCCCGGCAGAACCGGGGCTTTTACTTGCTGGTGTTCGGAGTTGAACGTCGCTTGTGGGGCCCAGGCCGACGTGCATTCGTTTCGGCTTTCACGTCACCTTGGCGTGTGCGGAGACTTCACCGTACTCACTTCGTTTCCCTCGCCAGGATAAAATTCGCCACCGTATCGATCATCGTGGGATCGAGCGGCCGCTCGGAATCATTGTAGGCTTTGATGTCGTCGGCTTCGTCGGTGACGTCGACCAGCACGTGGTTCATGTCCGGTAGCCACAGCGCCCTGGCGACGGGCGATGCGGCGGATAGTGCCGCGTAATCCACCCGCGCGACCTGGCGATCGCGGCCGCCGCCGATGATCAGGGTCGGCTGGGTGATCTGCTTCAAGGGACCGATCGGATCTTCGTTGAAAGCCGACGCGATGCCGGGCTGCATCGATGGCGCGATCGAGAGCCCCGGGGGCGGCGGATCGACGATCTGGCCGGCCATGATGGCGTCGATGGCCTTGGCGATCGGCGCGTAGATTTCAGGCGGAACGGTCTTTTCAAGCTGGGACTTGACCAGTTCGCCCTGCTTGCGCGCGGCGGTGACCAGCAGCACCAGCCGATCGATCGGCACACGTCGCGCGGTCAGGATTCCAACCAGGCCGCCTTCGCTGTGCCCGATCACGACGACTTGCGAGAACTTTCCGCTGCTGCGCAGATAGTTCACCAGCGAGACCGCGTCATCGACAAAATCCTTGAAGCGGAAATCCTCCGGTCTGCCGAATTCCGGCTTCCATCCGCCGGCGCCGCGCTTGTCATAGCGCAGCGTAGCGATTTTCCGCGCGACGAGTTGCTCTGAGAGCTTTTTCAAGGTCGCGGGTTTGACCTGCGGGCCGTTGCCATCATGGTCGGTGGTGCCGGAGCCTGCGATGATCAGTGCAACCGGCGGATGGTCGACCGCTGCGGGCACCGTCAGCACGGCGTCGATGGGGCCGACCCGGATTTTGCTCTCCTGCGCGGAGGCGCTTGCCGGCATTGCCAAAGCGCTTGATATCGCGAGCACGGCAATGACGGTTCGAGCGCGCATATGCCGGCCGATCTTCACTCGATCTTTCTGGCCTCTTCCGGCAGCATGATTGGAATGCCATCGCGGATCGGATAAGCGAGCTTTGCCGAGCGCGAGATCAATTCCTGCCGTGCTGCGTCGAATTCCAGCGGACCCTTGGTCATCGGGCAGACCAGAATTTCCAGCAACTTGGGATCGACGGTGCTGTCGAGACGCTCGGGCGCGGATGTCATGTGTCGGACTCCGGATGGGGTGTTCGACCCCATAGCATATTCTGAGCCGGCCGCGCGAAGCTATCTGCTGTCATGTGAGCTGATCCGCACCAATTCCCTGAGCATCGCGGCCTGCCGCCTCGGCGACGGCAGGCTATTAGGATTACGCCGGCGGATCGGTCTACTGCAACGGCGGATCGCCGCTGGTGCGTTTTTTGGCCAGGTCCATCTCGGTGACCGCGATCAGGATTTCGGCCCGGGTCTTCAAATCGGGCGCTTCCAGCATCGCCTGCTTTTCCGGCGGCCCATAAGGCGACATCATCGCTAGCGCATTGACCAGCGCCTCGTTCGGCGCGCTTTCGATGCCTTCCCAGTCGACCTTGAGGTTGTTGGCCTTCAGAAATTCCGTCAGCATTTCGAGCAGCGCCTCACGGTTGACGGCGTCCTCGCCCTTGCGCGCGGTGAAGTCGTCGATGTAGGGAAAATAATCCACCTTGCACTGCCGATAGGCCGTCAGCACGTTCATTTCCTCAAGCACCTTGAAGCGCGCGATGCCGGTGAGTTCGAGGATGTAGCGGCCGTCACCGGATTCGGCGAGCTGGGTGATGCGGCCGACGCAGCCGACGCGAAACAGCACCGGTTTTTCCTCGTTGGGCGAATGGGTGACGTCGGGCTGGATCATGCCGATCAGGCGGTGGCCGTCGCGAAAACTGTCGTCGACCATCGCAAGATAACGCGGCTCGAAAATGTTGAGCGGCATCTGGCCGCGAGGCAGCAGCAGCGCGCCGGGGAGCGGAAACACAGGGATCACCTGCGGAAGCTCGCCCGGTCCGCGATATTCGCCATTGATCGGCATTTGCGTCCCGCTGTTGGCGCACGAGAGTCCAGGCCCGGTGCGCGTAATTTCCTCGAAAACCGGTACGCGTCACGAAAACAGGATGGTCGACAGCCGCTTGCGTCCTTCGACCGTGGCCTCATCGGCCGCGCCCCACGCTTCGAAGAACTGCACCAGTTGCTTGCGCGCACCGTCTTCGTTCCATTTGCGGTCGCGCTTGACGATCTCGAGTAGCTGTTGTGTTGCCTCCGCGCGCTTGCCACCGGCGTTGAGCGCGGTTGCAAGGTCGAATCGCGCCTGGTGATCGAGTGGGTTGGCGGCGACTTTCTGTTCCAGTTCCGTCACCGGACCGACCGCCTGGGCCTGCTCCGCAAGATCGAGCGCGGCCTGCACCGCCTTCACCGCGGCGTCGTTGCGCTTGGACTCCGGCACCAACGCCAGCGTTTGCCTGGCCTGCTCGGTCGCGCCGGTCGCGACGTAGCATTTTGCCAGCCCGGCAAGTGCGGCGATATTGGTGGCTTCGACCGCCAGCACCTCGGCATAGATTTGCGCCGCTGCGGCCGGATCGCCTTCGGCCAGCACCGCCTCGGCTTCCTGCAGGATCTCGGCGATATTGGGCTCGCCGGCGGCCGGCATGCCCGCGGTCAGCTTGTTGATGAAGGCGGTGACCTGGCTCTCCGGCACCGCGCCCATGAAGCCGTCGGCGGGCTGGCCGTTGACGAAGGCGATTACGGCGGGAATGGACTGGATGCCCATCTGCTGCGCTACCGCCGGGTGGTGGTCGATGTTCATCTTGACCAGCTTGACCTTGCCGCCCGCGGCACGCACCGCCTTTTCGATGATCGGCGTGAGCTGGCGGCAGGGGCCGCACCATTCCGCCCAGAAGTCGATCAGGACCGGCTGGCGCCTCGATTCCTCGATGACGTCCTTTACGAACGTCTGGGTGGTGGTTTCCTTGATCAGATCGGATGCCGCCCGTGGCGCCGGTCCGCTGCCCTGCTCAACAATCGTCACGAAATCCTCGCCTGAATACCCAAAGAATTAGGGCTGTTGTAGCACGGCCCGAAGCGGGTAGTTTACAAGTTCTATTCCCTTAAGTGGCGGGTGGTCCGGAAATTTCAATCGGTTCCCGGACCGGCGGGTTCCGTCTCGACGTCCGCACCGGAGTCCGGCGCCGGCTGAAACCTTGCGAGAACGAATCACAAAAAGTGGCTCGAATCGCCTCGGATGAGGTTTGTCAGAACGCCATTTGAACCGTGAAAAGTGGCGTCGCTGCCGAGGGGCAGCGGCAATCATCGGTATTTCGGGTGGTCCAGGCGAAAACCCGCGATATCGGGCATTCGTCTGCTTTAGGCGGGGATTCGGCGCTGTTGCATTCGAGGGCGGCATTTGGCATAGCTCTGTTCGTCGCTGGCGCTTAGTCGCTGGCCTCTCGGACGCGGGTGTAGCTCAGTGGTAGAGCACGACCTTGCCAAGGTCGGGGTCGAGGGTTCGAGCCCCTTCGCCCGCTCCATCTTTCTCTTTGCGACCGGCCACTTCTCGCAACCCCGCTCGGGTAGGCGAAAGGCGTTGCGCGTCGTGCTCCAGCCCTTCCACCGCTAGAGCGTTTTCGAGCGAAGCATGCCCTCGGACTTGATCCGTGGGTGGATACCGGTTCGCGTAAAGAAAACGCGTCAAAACAAGAATCTAGAGCCTCGTTCCGATTCCGTCGGAACGGAAAAGGCTCTGGAGGAATCGCGCCGGCCGGAAGCGCTGATACGGGGCGATGAACGACGCTGAAGCGAGGTGTCGTGCGTCGCGAATCGCAATGCGTGCGGTGCTGAGCTGATTCGGCCATCACTTGAGATTTCGACGCCGTTCTTCGCTGGCGGATAGGTCCCGTAGAAAAACACGCGGCAACTACCGGCAAGATGATTTTTGCTTCGCAGGCCGGGGCTGGCGCCGTTTTCCGCCGATCTCGCGCTCGATGCCGGCCCGGAGCGATCAATGTCAGAAAAGTTGAAGTCAGCTTCCTAACTCGAAGAGGCGAAAATTAACCATCCTTTAACCAAACCCATTCATGACCAGTAAACCAAACCTTCGCGCACAAGCGTGGTGGTCGGTTACTGGGTGTTCTTTGGATCTATTCTCGGAGGTGGAAGAATGTTCTTCTTTGGCAAAAGCTCGGTCGCAAAGGAAAATGCCGCGAAAGCTGCAGCAATTAGTAAATCTCATGCCGTAGTCGAGCTTGGTCTTGATGGAACGGTCATCACGGCCAACGAGAATTGTCTCAAGACCTTCGGTTACACACTGAAGGAGATCCAGGGCAAGCACCATGGCATGTTCGTGGAGACCAGCGAACGATCCAGCCCCGCATACCGTGAGTTCTGGATCAAGCTGAATCGAGGCGAACCTCAATCGGCGGAATACAAACGTGTCGGCAAGGACGGCAAGGAGATCTGGATTCAGGCTTCCTATAATCCGGTGCTGAATTCGAAGGGAAAACCCACGAAGATTGTCGAACTCGCCACCGATATCACCGCCAGAAAGATCGAAGCCCTGGAGAATGCGGGCCAGATTGCCGCCATTGAACGCTCGCAGGCGGTTGCCGCCTTCAACCTGGATGGCACGATTATTACCGCGAACAATAACTTCCTCAATGCAATG
>JAGXAJ010000034.1 GCA_018971625.1 Pseudomonadota bacterium | reverse complement strand
CCCCAGAATCTCGCCATTCTGCGCAAGTTGGCACTCAATCTGCTCCGATCCCACCCGCACAAGGCCTCAATCCGACGCAAAATCAAGCATGCCGGCTGGAACGACGACTTCCTACTCAGCCTCCTTGCCCAAATGCGATAACCCTGCCCGCAAGGGGGAGGGGAGAAGGGGACGCGGCGATGGCTAGTCGCGCCTATGGAATCTCTCGTTTCAACATCGTTTCGCTGGCGTTGGGGCTGGCCTTTCTGTACCTGCCGATCGCGGTTCTCGTGGTCTATTCCTTTAACGGCTCACGGCTGGTGACGGTGTGGGGCGGGTGGTCGCTGCGCTGGTACACCGAGTTCTTCAACGATCATGCGATGATCGACGCAGCCTGGATGAGCTTCCGGGTCGCTGTGTCCTCCGCTACGATCGCGACGCTATTGGGCACACTGGCCGCGGTCGCGTTGTCACGCGGCGAGCGCTTCAAGGGCCGCGCGGTGTTTTCCGGCATGCTCTATGCGCCGCTGGTGATGCCCGAAGTCATCACCGGGCTGTCGCTTCTGCTATTGTTCGTGGCAATCAATGTCGAGCGCGGGTTCTGGACGGTGACCGTTGCTCATGCCACGCTGACCCTGTGCTTCGTCGCCGTGGTGGTGCAATCGCGGCTCGGCCCGCTCGATCGCAGTCTGGAGGAAGCGGCGATGGACCTCGGTTGCGATCCGGTCGGCGCCTTCGTCGCCGTGACGCTGCCGCAGATCCTCCCTGCGATCATTGCCGGCTGGATGCTCGCTTTCACGCTGTCGCTGGATGATCTTGTGATCGCGAGTTTTACGACCGGTCCGGGCTCGGAGACGCTGCCGATCCGAATTTATTCTGAGCTGCGACTCGGCGTAAAGCCCGAGATCAACGCGATCTGCACGCTGGTGATCGGATTGATCACGGTCGTCATCGTTGTGGCGTCGCTGGCCTCAAAGCTGTCGAGTGCGCAGACCAGGAGCGCCGCGCCGTTGTAGCCGGAGCTCGTCAAAGAAAGGAGGCCGCCTAGTTCTGCTTCGCGGCTTCCGCCGCCGCAGGAGCAGATGCGGACGCGGGCGCCGCGGCATTTGGGTTTGCCGGTTTTGCGCCGCCGGCCGCAAACCCTTCGAGCACGGAGCGCACCGCGTCGCGGGTCTTCTTGTCCTTGACCGCATCAAGCAGCGGCGCGGACGCCGGGGAGCGCCGGATCAGGCTTTCCGGATCGGGGAAGATCAGCGGATCGTCCCATGGTCCCTGCACCACGAAGGGCAGTTCAAATCCCGGCGTGGTGTTCGACGCCGAAACCAGGCTCGCGATGCCTTTCAAATCATATTCGCGGGTCGGCACCGAGGCGGTTCCGGTCAAGGTCAGCCGTGCGGCGGGCCCCTCCAGCCGAATATCCTGGGCAGTCGCGGTGCCTTCCGCGAACTTCACCGCGATGGTCAGGGTATTGTAGGGCGTCGAGCCGTTACGGAAATTGCCGCCGCCCGACAAAGGCCTGCGCTCCAGCCGCTTGAGCAATTGCTCGGCGTCGAAGCCGGCGATCGCGCCGTCATGGCCATTCAGCGTGGCAGTGCCGTCGAGCGATTGCGCCAGCCCGAACGGGCTCGAACCGGATGCTGTTAGCGAGACGTTGATGTTGCCGCGGCCGGACAGTTTGGTGATGCCGAACAGCTCGGCGGCGCAGGTCTGGAGGTCGACATCAGTGAACTGGAGCTGGGCCTTGACGTCGGCATCGGCGTCAGAGCGCGCGATTCCGAACGAGCCCCTGGCAATGCCGCCATACATCTGCGCTTCCCCGACGCTCAGCGCCAGCACGCCGCCACGCAGATTGGCGCCCAGTGCCGTTTGCCCGAGTTTGGTCGATCCGACCGTGACCCGGGCCGCCGACAGTCGCATGTCGAGATCGGTGGCAGACAGCGCGTTGAGGTCGAACAGTTGCCGGTTCCAGTCACGTGCGCCGCTGGCGAGCAGCCGGAAGGTCGAGACATAAGGCGTCAAGTCGAGTGCGCCGGCCGCAAGCGTCGCCTGCAGCGTCTGGCGTCCGTTGTTGGAGTAGGTCATCACGCCTTCGGCAACATTGCCGTCGAGTTCAACGTTGACGTTGGTGAGCGCGATCGACGCGCCGACCATATTGGCACGTGCCTTCAGCGCGAAGCGGCCGAATCCCCCGCTGCCCGGCGGCGCCCGGCCGGTCCAGCGCAGGGCGTTGCGTAACGAAGTCGAGTCGACGGTCAGCGTGCCTTCCATCATCATGCTGGTGCGATCGGCGACGGTGCCGTCGAACGCCAGTTTCAGCGGCGCACTGGCGATCCGCGCCTTCAGACCGGAGCGGTCGCCGGACAAAGCCGCCACAAAGTCGCTGATACTGATGGAGCCATCGACGCGTTCGCCACGCCAGTTAAATTGCCCGGTCCCCGCAAAGGAGCGCGAGATTGACGGCCATGCCAGTGAAAGATCGATATCGTCGAGGCCTTCGCTGACGTTATTGGCGGCATCCTCGTAAGCCAGCACGCCGTCCTCGATCCGGATTTCCGAGAACGACACCTGGTTGTCGGCACCTGGTTTCATGGTGCGCGCGATGGTCTTGATGAACGGCGTCCAGTTGCTGTCGCCGTTGGCCTCGCGGACGACATGGATATGCGGCCGCAACATCATGACGTCGGCGATCTGGAAATGTTGCAGCAACAAAGGCAGCAATCGCAAATTCGCGGTCAGCACGTCGACGCTGAGCGCGGGATCAGCGGTACCGCCGCCCTTCAGCCCGACGTCATGAAACGAGACGTAGCTGGCCGGAAACACCGAAACATCGATATTGCCCTTCACCACCAGGTCGAGCCCGGTGACGGCCCGGATCTGCGCCTCGACGGCCTGCCGCAGAGCGTCCCGGTTGATGAACCAGGACATCGCGATCAGGCCAATCAGCACCGCGCCAAGCAATGCCGCGATCGGCATTCCCAGGCGCTTCATTCCTTGGGCCATCGTCAATGACATATCCTGATCGGGTCGCCGTCGTCGGGCTTGCGGAACCCATCCGAGGGATCCTGCCAACCCCAGCAACTTGCGGGGTTTTCTTGACGCTTTCAAGGCCATGGCGGCATTCTGGCCACCGCCCTTGGTACAAATCTCCTGTCATTGACGCATTGCGAAGATTTCGCCTAATAATCCAAGTGCCAGTAGTCCGTGCCGGTGTCGAGGAACTGTGATATCCGCGACGGGCAGACGCGCTTCACCCGATCAGGTCGTATTTCATGAACAAGGTTTACCCCGACGCCAAATCGGCACTCGACGGCGTTCTGAAGGATGGCATGATGATCATGTCGGGCGGCTTTGGTCTCTGCGGAATCGCCGAGACCCTGTCGGACGCGATCCGGGATGCCGGCGTCAAGAACCTGACCGTGGTCTCCAACAATGCCGGCGTCGACGGCGTCGGGTTGAGCCGTCTGCTGGAGACGCGGCAGATCAAGAAGATGATCTCGTCCTATGTCGGCGAGAACAAGCTGTTCGCCCAGCAGTTTCTCGCCGGCGAACTGGAACTCGAATTCAATCCGCAGGGCACGTTGGCCGAACGGATCCGCGCCGGCGGCGCCGGCATTCCGGCCTTCTACACCAGGACCGGCGTCGGCACGCTGATCGCCGAAGGCAAGGAAGTGAAGGAATTCGACGGTGAGAAATACTTGATGGAGCGCAGCCTGTTTGCCGACCTCGCCATTGTCCATGCCTGGAAAGGCGACACCGCGGGCAATCTGGTCTACCGCAAGACCGCGCGTAACTTCAATCCGATGATGGCGACCGCGGCGAAAGTCACGGTCGCCGAGGTCGAGCATCTGGTGCCGGCCGGCGAGATCGATCCCGATCACATTCACACTCCCGGAATTTTCGTCAAGCGCATCGTCGAAGTTGGCAGCGCCAGGAAGCGTATCGAATTCCGCAACACAAGACCGCGTCCTGCGGCCTGAGCATGATCCGGAAAAGTGGCAACCGGTTTTCCGATAAGATCATGCGACAGAGATAGGCGAGCTCAAGCAGGAGATCATCATGGCCTGGACCCGGGAACAAATGGCCGCTCGCGCCGCCAAGGAGTTGCGTGACGGCTATTACGTCAATCTCGGCATCGGCATTCCGACGCTGGTTTCGAACTACATTCCCGACGGCATCGATGTGAACCTGCAGAGCGAGAACGGCATGCTGGGCATGGGGCCGTTTCCTTATGAGGGCGAGGAAGACCCCGATTTGATCAACGCCGGCAAGCAGACGGTCAGCGAATTGCCGACCACCAGCTACTTCTCCAGTTCCGATTCATTCGGCATGGTGCGCGGCGGACATATCGACCTGTCGATCCTCGGCGCGATGCAGGTGGCGCAGAATGGCGACCTCGCCAACTGGATGATCCCCGGCAGGATGGTCAAGGGCATGGGCGGCGCCATGGACCTGGTCGCCGGCGTCAAACGCGTGGTGGTTGTGATGGAGCATTCCGCCAAGGACGGTCCCAAGCTCCTGAAGAAGTGCAGCCTGCCGCTAACCGGCGAGAAGGTCGTCGACATGGTGGTGACCGACCTCGCGGTCTTCAGCATCGACAAGCACGGCAAGGGCGGCATGGCGCTGGTCGAACTCGCCGATGGCGTCACGCTCGACGAGGTGAAGTCGAAGACCGAGGCCGAGTTTCACGTCGCGCTGAAGAATTCCTGAGCGTACCGCCTCGCATCCAGAGGCTTGCAGCTCGTATACGTTTCATCATCGTCGATCAGGATGACGCGTCCTTCGCCAATTTGCCTCGGCCTTACGCCTGCTCCATCGCATGCGGGAACAGCACTTCGATCAGCGTGCTGGGGTGGCCGCCGGCCTTGACCTGGAAGCGGGCGCGGTTGGCCTCGACCAGCGCCTTGGTCAGCGACAGGTTGATGCCGGCGTTGTCGGCGGACTGATCCGACGGCGCCGGCGTACGGAACGGATCCATCGCGGCGGCCACTTCATTGTCGTTGAGACCCTGGCCGGTATCGCGCACCCGCAGCACCACGCCGCCCAAATCGGACAACGCGGTCGAGACGATGACTTGCCCACCGGCATTGGCGAGATAGATCGAATTACCGATCAGGTTGAGCGTGACCTCGCGCAGCACGCGCGGGTCCGCCGTCACCTGCGGCAGCACGTGCGTGAGCGAGGTGCGGATGATGACGCGTTCGCGATTGGCCTGCGGCTGCATCACGGCGACGCATTGCTCGACCAGCTCGTTGAGGTTCAGGCTGGTGAAGGCGAGATCGAGCTTGCCCGACTCGATCCGGCTGATATCGAGCAGGTCGCTGATGAGGGCGATCACGCGCTCGCTGGACGCCCGGATGTCCTTCAAATAGGCGACGTATCGCTCATTGCCGAGCGTGCCGAAGCGCTGGCCGATCATCACTTCGGCAGAGCCAATGATGGTGTCGAGCGGCGTGCGGACCTCATGGCTGATCCGCGCCAGCATGTCGGCCTTGGCGTTGGCGGCGCGATCGGCGAGACGCTGCGCCTCGCGCAACTCGCTTTCGCTCTTTTTGGCCTGCGAGAGATCGCGAAACACCACGAAGAAATTCGGCCCTGTCGGCCGCGTGCGCCCCATCGTCATCGAAACCGGAATCAATCCGCCGCCGCGCACGCGGGCCAGCACGTCGCGCCCCTGTTCGAGCGGGCTGGCGAATTCCGCGCTTTTGACGCTTTCCAGATAGTCCTTCACCACCTGTGCGCTTTCCGGCGCGAACAGATCAATAAGATTGCGCTGAACCAGCTCCGCGCCGTGATGGCCGAACAGCGCCTCGGCGCCGCGGTTGGCCGAATTGATATTGCCCTCGGCGTCGAACATCAGAATGCCCTCGGCCGTGGTGTCCAGAATGGCGCCAAGCTCCTCGGCCTTGGCGTGGCCGACGGGCGAGGGCACCTCGAGTACCGCGGGAATATCGGCGTTCGCTGCGTTCGAGAAGATCAGCGCCAGCGCCGAGGCGCCGTCCCAACTGATGGTATAAAGCTGCGCGTCGGTGGTCGCGGGCAAGACCTGCTCACGAGGGTCCTGCGTCGCAGAAATCGTCACCGGCTTGCCGCTATCCGATCTGCTGCTAGCGCCGGACACGCTGGGCTCGACATAAAGCGCATCGAGGCCGCCGGCATCTTCCAGCGCCTGGAGATCGGCATAGCCCATCCGCTGCAGAAACGCGGAATTTGCATAGAGCAACCGGTCGAGCCGGTAGATCAACACGCCGATCGGCAACAGATCGAGCAGTGTCCGGTCGCGGGCTTCGCCACGCGCGGGCGGTTCGGGCGGCGCCAGCCAACTCGGTGGCTGGCTGGCGATTTCAGGTTTTTTCAGCGGCACCGGCTGATCGGTGACAGCGGCGGCGGATGCCTCGCGCGCATCGGCCGGTGGCAACGCTGTAGGTCTGACCTTCTCGAGCCGCTCCGCCAATTGGCGGGCGAGTTCGTGGAAGGTGCGGTTTTCGACCGGCGTCAGCAACGGCGTTCTGCTCTCGTTGATCGGCCGAAACGGCAGCACGTTCTTCGGCGTTTCCTGCGCTATTTCACTGGAGGATTCCCCGGACGATTCCTTGAACGATTCCTCGGGAGTTTCCAAATCGGTTGGCTGTGAATCCTCGGAATTAATTAATTTAGGCCATACAAACGGCGCGGCCTCGGCAGCGGAAAAGAGGATTTTAGCGGCCATGTCGGGCGGAACGATGTCCGCCGACAGCGCCTGTGGCGCCGGACCTCCGGCCAATTCATGGCGGCGCAATGCATCGAGCCGCGCCAGCGCGTCAAGATCGCGACAGACTCCGAACCCGCGATAGCCGGCGAAGTTGCGCGCGCTATCGTAGACCGGAAGGCCCGACAGCTCCACTGACAGGCGGCCGCCGCCATCGGTCGGCCAGTTCAGGGTAATGCCGCTCCAGGTGTTGCGGGTGGCGACCGCCTTGAGCACACGGCCGTCCGGATCCAGGCCGAAAGTTTCGGCGATGTCGCTCCAGAGCCGGCCGAAGCCTGCCATGGTCCGGGCGCCGATCAGGTGGGTGAACTCGTCGGAGCCGAGCGAGAAGTGTCCTTCCGCATCCATCTGCCAGACAAAGCGCAGCGGCAGCTTGCGCGTCGCGGGCACCGGTTCGTCGAGCCATGACGATGTTTGAGGCGATGGATTCTCGTTGTGCCCGAGCGCGGATGCGGATTGCTCGAAATCCGGCACCGAAGACGCAGATTCATCGACGGCCGCTTCGACATAGGGCGATGGTTCGTGCGGACGATCGTCGTTCACCGGCGCCGGCTGCACCGGCGCGGCTTCGGTGCCCTCGGCCAGTGGTTCGGCGGACTTGTCGCCCGGGATGGACTCCGCCCGCGCTTCGTCAGCCGCAGTGATGCCGGGCACCTGATCCGATGGCGCCGCGCCGGTTGCCACCAGCGCAACCAGGCCGACATCCGCGCCGCTGCCGACCCGCTGCAGCACCAGGCGGCCATTGCCGATCGGTGGTTCGGCGCGACCGTGTTTCAGCGCCTCGTTGCGTGATTGTTTGAGACCAGCTTCGAACAGATCGCGAAAGTCAGGCAGCGATTGTGCCGCGTCGCTGGCGCCAAGGAACATGCCGTCGCCGGCAAACGCTGCGATCGGCGTCTCGATGCCTTCGACCAGCCGTTGCAATCGTTCCGCCAGCGGCATGCTGCCGTCGGCATCGGCGTCGGCGACGATCAGGATGCCGTGGCTGCCGTCGGTGAAATCGAGCCTCGCGCAGCCGCAGGAGACCGACTGGCCGAGTGGCGCGCCAAAGCCACGCAGCCGTTCCAACCGGATCGCGCCGCCCGGCGGCAGGCTATTGGCGAGCTGCACCACCTGTCGGCGGTGTGGATCTGCGGGCCCGAAAATTTTCGCGGCGAGAGCCGCGCTGTTGGCGGCGCCGAAAAGTCTTGCGCCGACCGGATTGGCCCACAGGATCCGCGTGCCATCGGTCGACCACAGCCACGTCGGCAACGCGCTGGTCGCATGTACCGCCAGCCGCGGATCACTGAGGCCTCGCAACTGGAATTCCGGATGGTTCATTTGCAGTGACTTGTGCAGTGACTTGGCGATGATTGGGCGGGGTGACCTGGTAGTGAATTTGACCGGCAGGTCTGGTTGATCGGCGGCCAACGATGAGAGTTAGCGAATCGTTAGTATCGCCCGCGGCGCGGAACAGGTCCACGGCCGGGCGGCAGCCGGTATCGCCGACGGGGGATAACCTTAACCAGATCGAGCTGAACCATCTCGCGGGTCTCGCGTTGAGCGTCTGCGAACGGCAACCCGAACCGATCTCATCGGTTCCTCAGAACAGAGGAGATGGGCAATGCCGACGCACTGGTTCGCATCGAGTGTCAAGCGGGCGAGCGGGGGCCATCTGAACCCTGAAGCGGCGTTGAAAACGGCCCCTTCAGGCGGAAACGGGAGCGCGACCATGAGCAACAACGGACATTTCGAAATTCCGAAGGAAATGCGGTCAATGGCGGAAGCAAGTTTCGATCAGGCCCGAAAGGCATTCGAAAAATTCCTGAGCACCGCCCAGCATACCGCCGGCTCGATCGAGGAGCGGGGCGCCACGGTGCGTGCTGGCGCCAAGGACATGGGGACCACCGCGTTTTCCTATGCCGAGAAGAACGTGCAAGCCTCGCTGGACTATGCCCAATCGCTGCTGCACGCCAAGGATCTGCCCGAAATGATGCGGTTGCACGGCGAATATGTGCAGACGCAAATGTGCTCGCTGGCGGGGCAGGCCAGCGAGATGGGCCAGATTTTCGGCCGCACTGCGATGGAGGCCGCCAGGCCGCGTAACTGAAAGGCCGAATCCTCAAACCGGCGCGGAATTGCCCAAAACGGCCTGAACGCACCGATTCCAGCCGCATCATCGACTTCTATCCTGGCTGCGCCGGGACGGAATGTGCGGATGGAGAGGCAAGTTGGCCGCGCATGTCACAAATGCGGCATTGCACATTAAATTACATTGCGTTGCACAAAAGTGACATGATAAGTGTGCTTTATAGCAGTGCCCGAAAAGGGCCTCTCCGCGTACCCGATTCCAGTCCGACCTCATCGATCCGCCTGCCGCGCTCGCCGCAGGTCGCAGCATTTCACCACAAAGGACCCACGCCATGGCAAGTTCCGATCCCTTCTCCCCCTCCGTTATCCCGTTTGAAGTTCCCGAGCATGTGCGAGCATTCGCCGAAAAGGGCGTCTCGCAGGCGCGCGACAATTACGCCAGGTTCAAGGATGCCGCCGAAACCAACAACGACACCATCGAGGCGGTGTTCTCGGTATTCAGCAACGGCGCCAGGCAGTATTCCGCCAAGGTGATGGAAATGACCAAGCAGGCGGCTTCCGCCAATCTCGACTTCGCGCAGGCGCTGGTCGGCGTCAAATCGCCCTCGGAGGCGCTGGAGCTGTGGACCTCGCATGCCCGCAACCAGTTCGAGGCTTTCACCGCGCATACCAGGGAGCTCGCCGAGCTGACCCAGAAGGTCGCCGCCGACAGCGCCGAGCCGATCAAGACCAACGCCTCGAAGATCTTCCGGCCCGCCGCCTGATCAAGCCGAGCTGATTGTACAAGAGACTGGCCATGCTTTTCTGCGGAGGCCCGGACTGGTGGTCCGGGCCTTTCGCTTGCGTAGGTTGCTGGTGGTCGCCGGCGATCAAGGCAGCGCTCGCGCCGCGTTTTCCTGATCGTAAAACGCTGTTGATGGCTCTTCCGCACCCGCCGAAATGACGCGCGACGCGATCCGCGTTCCGGCTTGCCAAAGCCCGGCGTTGCACCTAGTTTCCGCCCCGTTCGGCCCCTTTTCGCGGCCGGCCAGGATGCAGTTGTAGCTCAGTTGGTTAGAGCGCCTGTCTGTGGAACAGGAGGTCGGTGGTTCGAGCCCACCCAACTGTACCAGCCGAAACAATCACTCAGGAACGGTCGGTTGCGCTGTATTCACTCGCAGAGGCCAACAGAGCTGCCTTCCTATCGTTCTTGCAGGGCCTCATGCTCGTATTTGGCGAGCGGCGAGAGCAGATAGTCGATGATCCGGCGTGAGCCGGTTTTCATCTCCACCGTGACTGCCATGCCCGGGCCGAGCTCGACGACCCGATCTTCGGCCTGCAGCTGATGCTCGTCGAGCGATACACGGGCGGCGTACACGAGATCGTCCGGCTCCTGCTGGCTATTTCCCGCTGGGCCCTCGGCATGGGTCCTGGGCTCGGCGACGTCCCGGCCATCGCGCGCGATCACATTAACGCACCGTTAACGAGACCTATAGCCCTGCGTTATTGCCTCAAACGTTTCGACAACAACTTTTCACTATGTTCGATGACCGGCTAACTGCCACCCATGCGAGTTCTTAACGATGTCGCCGCCCGCTGCACCGACAGCCGCCAAAAATATGCTTCGCCGATTTCGCCGCAACCGCCGAGGATCGGCAATTATCGAATTCGCTCTGATCGCGCCGGTCTTCATCGCGCTACTGTTTGCGATCATCGAGACCTCGCTGATGTTCTTTGCGAGTGAGGCGCTTCAAACGATCAATGAGAATGCCGCGCGATTGATCAAGACGGGGCAGGCGCAGGCGGCGTACCCGGATGTCGGTACATATCTGACGAGCGTCATTTGCAGCCCGACCCCCGTCCTCTTTACTTGCAATTCCACGAACGGCAGCGCCAACGGCATTTCTGTCGATATCAAAAGCTACTCATCGTTCCAGAACGTGTCCATCAGCTCCCAAATACAGGGCGGCAATTTCGACACGAGCACCCTCAGCTATAGCCTCGGCGGGTCCTGCGACGTCGTCGTCGCCAGGTTATTCTACCAATGGCCGCTGTTCGTGACCGGGCTCGGTTACAACATCTCCAACCTGAACGGCAACAAGAGGCTTCTGGTGGCGACCGCCGTATTCCGTAATGAGCCTTACAGCGGAGCGTGTGGGTCATGATTCTCTCAATCAGATCACCGGGAAAGGTCTTGCGTCACGCGAGGCGGCTGGCCGTTCGCTCGCTAAAGGATCGTCGTGGCGTTGCCGCGGTCGAATTTGCCTTTATCGCTCCAATCATGTTGGTAGCGTTCTTCGGTACGGTGGAATTCACCGCAGCCATTTCGATCAAACGCAACGTTACCAACATGGCGCGTACGATGTCGGATTTGACGTCTCAGGCGGCAGTGGTCACCGACAGCGACTTCGCGAATTTTTTCGCGGCAAGCACCGGGATCATGATGCCGTATAGCGCGACACCGATCAGTATGACGGTGAGCCTGTTGTACGCGGATCCTGTCTCGAATCAGGTGCACGTTGAGTGGAGCAAAGGATACAACACCGCGCCACTGGCGGCAGGTCAAATAACAGTTCCGGCGGGCCTGATCTCCCGGGATGCGAACAACAACATTCTGCCGTTCCAGTATCTGATCTACAGCCATGTCAGTTATGCCTACACCAACCCCACGCTCGTTGTGCTGAAATCCACCATCACGCTCAGCGACGACGCCTATACGCGGCCGCGTCAGACTACCTGCGTGTTCTATCCTTCGGTCCCAAGTTCAAATGCTTGTCCGACCTCGTGAAGCCGGGTCTCCCGACTTTCCAATCGTGCCATCAAAACAGAAGGCCGCGTGTCGCGGCCCTTCTTGCCTGTAGAGGCCCTGACCCAACAAACAGAAATCGGCCAGGTGCTTCCGCCGACGCGATTTCAGCGCCTCCAAGAGGCGAACCATCGTGCGCAATGACGCAGCTAACAAACTATTTCTCCCGCTATTGACGCGGGATTCCGGGTCCACGCTACGCACGTCTCGGAACGATTCCATACGTCACAGCAACAGATCCATCAGGTGCGGAATCAGTGAAATGTCGGCTGGCGGCATCGCGTAGTGGCTTAACTTGTTGACGCGGACCCAGGCTGGATTCTGGCCCACGCGGGCAATCACTTGGCTCTCCCAGAGTCGGCAAATCTGGAGCGGCATCAACAAGTACAAATCATCATAGGCGTGGCTCGCGAAGTCAGCGGCGCGAGGTAGGTCCCTTTCGCGGTGGCGCCGATTTCCTCATGGAGTTCGCGAATAAGCCTGGCTTCCGGCTATTCGCCGGGCTCGCGACCTTGCCGTCTGGAAATTCCCATAAGCTCGCGAGCGCCTTATCCGGCGGTGCAAGCAGCGCGCCTGCCAGGGTCGACGAGCGGGCAGTCCGACGAGGGTCAGTTTGATGCCAGTCATGTTTTGCCGATGGTGAGAAGGGATTGTTAACTTTGTTAGGACGGGAATTCCGCAATCGCAATAAGTCGAAATTAATTCGGGACCTTTATTGAGGAAGCCGCATCAATCGACATGGGCTCAACTTATGCGCTCGCTTTCTGGCTTGATGGATCGCTTCCGCAGGGATCAGCGGGGCAATTTCGCGATGATCTTTGCGATCGTACTTGTCCCGCTCTTGACGTTCCTGGGAGCCGCGATCGACTACGGCCGTGCGACACGCGCGCGCGCCACCATGCAGTCGGTGCTGGATTCCGTGTCGCTGATGGTCGCAAAGGATCTCTCGAGCGGGCTGATAACGACTTCGCAAGTCACTGCGAAAGCCCAAAGCTATTTCAATGCGCTTTACACCGATTCTGAGGCACAAGGCGTCAATATTTCCGCCACCTATACGCAAGCCAGCGGCAGCACAGCCGCGACCGTCCTGGTCACGGGATCCGCATCCATTAGCACTGACTTCATGCAGCTCGCCGGCTTCAATACGATGCCCTTCCAGGCCGCTTCGACCTCGACCTGGGGCTCGAGCCTGCTTCGCGTTGCGCTGGTGCTCGATAATACCGGCTCGATGGCCCAATACGGTAAGATGGCGGCGCTGCAACCGGCGGCGAAAAACCTTGTGACGCAGTTGTCGGCGCTCGCACAGAATCAGGGCGACGTCTACATCTCCGTCGTTCCCTTTGAGGTCAACGTCAACGTCGGCTCGTTCAACGGCGTATCCAATACCAACGCGTCCTGGCTGCGCTGGGATCAGTGGGATCCCAGCAACACGGACTCGAAGGGGCGTTCTTATTGCAGCCAGAGCATCTACTCCTGGTTCGCTCGGGCCGAATGCAGTGGCCACGGCTATCATTGGGGCGATACCAGCCCCTCGACCAACAAGTCGTTGTGGAAGGGCTGCGTGTCGGATCGCGATCAAAACTATGATGTGAGCGCCACCGTGCCGACGTCCTTGACCACTAATTTCCCGGCCAACCAGGAAAGTTATTGCCCGGCTGCGGCCGTCCTACCGCTCACCTACGACTGGACCACGGTCAACAACACCATCAATGCGATGTCGCCGAACGGCGGCACCAACCAGACCATCGGCTTGTTGTGGGGTTGGCTGTCGCTGTTGCAGCAGAGCCCGCTCAACGCGCCCTCCGAAAACCCGAACAATCAGTACCAGCACATCATCATTCTCTTCACCGACGGTTTGAACACAGCCGACCGCTGGTATGGTGACGGCAGCAATACCTCAACGCAGGTCGACAGCCGCATGACGACTTTGTGTAGCGCCATCAAGGCAACCGGCGTTACGATCTACACGGTGCAGATCGACACCGACGGCTCAGGACCGTCGGCTGTGCTGCCCGCTTGTGCCAGCGGTCCCGGCAACTTCTTCATGTTGACGAACGCCAATCAGATCAATTCGGCATTCGCGGCGATCGGCACATCCATCGCGGAACTGCGCGTCGCGAAGTAATCGTCACGAGATCGCCGATCTCCAGCTGCGTGTAGGCGTACCCTTCTCGCAGCACGTCACACGCCGATAAACCAGCTCGCGCGAGCAACTGCACGAGCAGAGACCGTGCTGGTGGCGTCCCCAAATACTCGACGATATGCGGTTCGACTCCGGCATCGCGGCTCCGTTGCCAGCGTGTTGCGAGAGGACCGAATGGTGCCCATGACGAGTTCATCTTCGCACGTCCGCGTACTGGTCGTACCGCTTGGCAATTCACTCGCAGAGGCCAACAGAGCTGCCTTCCTATCGTTCTCGCAGGGCCTCATGCTCGTATTTGGCGAGCGGCGAGAGCAGATAGTCGATGATCCGGCGTGAGCCGGTTTTCATCTCCACCGTGACTGCCATGCCCGGGCCGAGCTCGACGACTCGATCTTCGGCCTGCAGCTGATGCTCGTCGAGCGATACACGGGCGGCGTACACGAGATCGTCCGGCTCCTGCTGGCTATTTCCCGCTGGGCCCTCGGCATGGGTCCTGGGCTCGGCGACGTCCCGGCCATCGCGCGCGATGGTATCGGGCGACACGCTCAGCACCTTGCCATGGAGAACGCCGTAGCGCGTGTAGTTGAAGGTGTGGACCTTGATTTCGGCGTCCTGTCCGGCGTGCACGAAACCGACGTCGTCGTTGGCCAGGGTCGCCTCGATCTCGAGATGGCTATCCTGCGGGACCACGACGGCGAGCACTTGGGCCGGGGTGACAACGCCGCCGATCGTATGGACGGCAAGCTGCTGGACCACGCCGTCCACCGGGGCGAGGAGATCATGGAGCTTGGTTCGCCGATCCGCCTTGATCTCGTCCTGGGCGCCGCCGGCGGACTTCTGTTCGGCCTTCGCCAACTCGTCATAGAGCGTACGCCGGAACTCTGCCGCGGTCCTCTCGCGTGTTTCCTTAAGCGCGGCAAGCGCCGCCTCGGCCTCTTTCAGCCGGCTTCGCTGAATGAGGAGGTCCTGCTGCTGGCCTACCAGGTCCTGGTAATCGCTCAGGTAGGTCATCTTCGACCCGAGGCCCTTGTCGGACAGGTATTTACGCGTGTCGGTCCGCTCCTGCAGCGGCGGGATGGTGGCCTCGAGCTTGGCAATGGTAGCCTCGACCGTCTGGCGCTCCGCGTCCTTCTGCGACGTCTGACGGTCCAGTTCCGCGAGCCTGGCGCGCTGTTCGGCGGTCTGGCTGATCAAAAATTGCCGGTGCATTTCGATCTGGGCAGCCGTCGCGCCCGCGGGTGGATGGAAATTCGCCAGTGGATCGCCGTCAGCGAGCATCGCCTGCAACCTCGCCACTTCGAGTCGCGCGGCGATGAGATCGGCCGTGACGTGACCCTGTTCAGCCGCCGTCATGGTCGGATCAAGCTCGATCAGGCTTTCGCCGGCGTGGACCTGTTGGCCCTCGTGAACGCGGATGGCGCGCACGACGCCGGTCTCCAGCGGCTGGATCAGTTTCGTCCTGCCGCTGGGGATGATCTTTCCGGTGGCTGTGGCGACGATGTCGACCTTGCCGAACGTCGCCCACAATAGTGCCACGCAGAAGATGGCGATGATTGTCGCGCCGACAGCGCGCCCGACCGGGGAGGGCGGCGTTTCCGCAATCTCCAGCGCTGCGGGTAGAAAGGCGAGCTCGTAATTCTGGTGGCGGATCGGACGTTTGGGAAAGGAAACGACCGAGTTGTTAGCGGACGCCATGGATGCCTGCCTGCAGGAAATGGAGCTTCGCGTAACGGCCGTTGGAGTGGATCAGCTCATCGTGGGTGCCATCCTCGACCACGCGGCCGGCCTCGAGGGTGATGATGCGGTCGGCGGTTCGCACCGTTGACAGGCGATGAGCGATGATGAAGACGGTCCGCCGCGCAGCGATCTGCTTCATATTCTGCTGGATAGCCCGCTCGCTCTCGTAGTCAAGTGCGCTCGTCGCTTCGTCGAAGATAAGGATACGAGGGTCGGCGACGAGGGAGCGTGCCACCGCGATGCGCTGTCGCTGGCCGCCGGACAGGCTCGATCCGCGCTCGCCGACAACCGTGTCATAGCCTTCGGGCAAAGCGAGGATGAAGTCGTGCGCACCGGCAAGTTGGGCAGCGGCGAAGACGCGCTCCATCGGCATCATCGGATCGGAGAGCGCGATATTCTCGCGGATCGTCGTGTTGAACAGCACGTTTTCCTGCAGCACAACGCCAATCTGGCGCCGCAGCCATGCGGGATCGACCATCGTCAGGTCGATGCCGTCGACGAGCACGCGCCCGCGTTCCGGAACGTAGAGCCGTTGGACCAGCTTGGTGAGCGTGCTCTTGCCCGAGCCGGACGAGCCGACGATGCCGACCACCTGACCTGGCTCGACGTTGAAGCTGACGTCGTGCAGGGTTTCGGGACCGTCCGGCCGATAGCGGAACATGACGTGATCGAACGTGATGCGGCCCCGGATCGGTGGAAGTGGCGCGCGGCTCGGGCTCTGGGTCGGCTCCGGCAGGGTGTTGAGAATATCGCCCAGCCGGTCCACCGAAAGCCGGGCCTGGTGGAAGTCCTGCCAGATCGATGCCAGCCGCAACACCGGCGCGCTCACACGCGCGGAGAGCATGTTGAACGCCACGAGTTCGCCGACGCTCAAGCTGCCACCGATGACGAGCTTGGCACCGAGATAGAGTGTTAGCGCGGCGACAAGTTTGTTGATGAGCTGAACGGTCTCGCTCGCCGCGTTGTTAAGGCTCACCACGCGGAAGCTGGACGCAACGTAGCCAGCGAGTTGTTCTTCCCATCGCCGCTGCATCTGCGGTTCAACCGCCATTGACTTCAGTGTCTCGATCCCGGTGACGCTCTCGACCAGGAATGCCTGGTTTTCCGCACCGCGCCGGAATTTTTCGTCGAGCCGCCGGCGGAACAGCGGGGTCAGGCCAGCCGAGATTCCGATGTAGAGCGGGAAGGCCGCCACGGCGACGAGCGTCAGCACCGGCGAATAGTACATCATCACGGCGAGGAAGACGAAGGTGAACAGGAGGTCGATCACAAGAGTGAGTGCCGAGCCGGTGATGAACTGGCGAATATTTTCGAGTTCGCGCACGCGCGCGACTGAATCGCCGACGCGGCGTGCCTGGAAATAAGCGATCGGCAGCGAGATCAGATGCTGGAACAGGCGCGCCCCAAGCTCGACGTCGATGCGGTTCGTCGTGTGCGCAAACAGATAGGTGCGAAGACCCCCGAGGATCGCCTCGAACAAGCCCATGGCGACAAGGCCGAAGATCAGGACGTCGAGCGTACTCAGGCTGCGGTGGACCAGCACCTTGTCGATAACCACCTGGAAGAACAGCGGCGAAATCAGTGCGAAGAGCTGGAGGAATAGCGAGGCGGTGAGTACCTCGGCGAGCATGCGCCGGTACTTGGCGATGGCGCCCATGAACCAGGTGATGTCGAAGCGGCGCGAAAGATCCGTCAGGCCCGCGCGGCGTGCCATCAGGATCAGGCCGCCGCTCCAGATGGCCTCGAACTCCTCCCGCGTCATGGTCTCGGGACGCTGCTCGGCCGGGCGGTGCACCAGCACCTTGTCGGAGGCGGCCCTGCCGAGGATGAGGAAGCCGCCGTCGCGGAGTATGGCGATGCCTGGCAGAGGCGTTTTCTCCAGTCGGTCCCATCCGGTCGAGAGGACGCGCGCCTTGAGATCCATTTCCCTGGCGCAGCGGAGCATTTCGGTGATGCCGATGCGCGGCGAACCGATGCGGTGACGGATCTGCTCCGGTTCGGCACCGATGCCATGGCAGCGCAACAGGATCGTGAGTGACAACAACGCCGACTCGGTTGCGGCCGGATCTTGCGCCGCGGCTTCGTCGTTGGGCACGAATTGATGAATTGTGGCGGCTTCCGACCTGGACTGCGACCATTGCCACAGCCGCTCGGCGAACGTTCGCGCCTGTCCGAAGGCTGCGGCGATGAGGCGGCCAGCGGCACTGGCATCGGGACGCGGCAGAAGCGCGAGAAGGCCAAGAAGAAGGTCAAGAAGGGAGTCAAGAACGCGTCGTCCGCGCTCGATGTCCTTCCTCTCTTTCCGCACGGCCGGAGCTACGACGCGACCGTCCCAAATACGCTCCAACTCCTCCTGCCGCATGTATTTAGGGCGTCGCGACATAAGATCGGCAACCACCACGCGGTCCTCGACGATCTGACCGAGCAGCAGGAAACCGCCGCTTCGCTGCACGGCGATAGCCGGCAGGGCCAGGCGCGACAGGCCGGCCCAGTCGCAATTGTGCGCCCGCAACTTCAACCCCAGCGCGCGGCCGCAGCTCAGCATCTGGCTGACGTCGAAGACGCTTCCTTTGCAGTGCTGGCGGACTTCATCCGGTCCGACGCTGTGCCCGTGAAGGCGCGACAGGATGGTCAGCGCGGTGACGCCCTGTTCGAATGGGTTGTCCTGGTGCGGGGCCTGCGGCCGCTTCGTCTTTGACGTCGTCGTCGTCATGTCGGGAGCTCCGGCCGGGCGACACCGTGACCGACGGGCGGTCCGATGTCGCGCAGCTCTGGTTGGCTGCTTAGCGCAAAGGCCTGGTCAGGAAGCTGGCCTGCTGGTGGGACGATGTGGACAGTGCCGAAGCCGCCTGCGCGAAATGCGAGTCGCCTCCGAAGTCGCGCGCCATCATCTGATTGAGGAGGGCGTACGCCGTCGCACTGGCACTTGGCGTGGAGCTGGCCGTCGTGATGGCGTGAGACCCCACCCCATTCAACCTCGATCCTCCGGCCTCACTGAGCGTTGTCGCCATAGCCGCGAAGCCGGGATGATTTTGGAACCATTGAGCGATGCTGGTGCCGCCCACCGACGATTGGCCCGGCGTCGTCGTCGACGTTCCGGCGCCGGTTGCAGCTGACGTCGTCGTTGAAGTTACGGAGCTGGTTGAGGCAGCAGCGTTGTGATGATCGTGCCAATGGTGGTGGCCAGAAGTGCTGCCACCCGACGTCGTCGTCGACGTTCCGGCGCCGGTTGCAGTTGACGCGGCTGTCGAAGTTACAGAGCTGGTTGAGGCAGCAGCGTTGTGATGATCGTGCCCATGGTGGTGGCCGGAAGAGCTACCACCCGACGTCGTCGTCGACGTTCCGGCGCCGGTTGCAGTTGACGCGGTCGTCGAAGTTACAGAGCTGCTTGAGGCAGCAGCGTTGTGATGATCATGCGAATGGTGGTGGCCGGAAGAGGTGCCACCCGACGGCGTCGACGTCCCGGAGCTCGTCGTCGTGGTCGCTGGGGGATCCTTCACAGTGATAGTCTGAGCCGCGCTCGTTACCGGGGTGCCGGTAGAATCATGCGCGGTGACTGTCAGCGTTGCGGCCGGTTGGCCATGACCCTGATAGGAGTTGTTCAGCGTCAGGCCGCTGTTGACCTGGGCGGCGGTCAGCGTGACCGAACTGCCGCTGAAAGCTTTGCCGTCCAGCTTGTCGGTGATGGTCTCGTATTTCGGCAATCCGGAGATGGTGACCGACACGTGATCGCCTACGTGGGGCACGCTCACACCGAGGCCGAGCGATACCGTGCCGCCTGGGCTGACCGATAGCGAATGGTCGGCCACGCTGAGGGTCGGCGCAACCGGATGGGTGCTGCCGCTGCTGCCGGTCGTGGTGCCGGTGCCGCTGCCGGTCGTGGTCCCGGTGCCGCTGCCGGTCGTGGTCCCGGTGCCGCTGCCGGTCGTGGTGCCAGTGCCGCTGCCGGTCGTGGTCCCGGTGCCGCTGCCGGTCGTGGTCCCGGTGCCGTTGCCGGTCGTGGTCCCGGTGCCGCTGCCGGTCGTGGTTCCGGTACCGCTGCCAGTTGTGGTCCCGGTGCTGCCGCTAGGAGTCGATGACGGTGTGCCGCCCGTGACCTTCTCCAGCAATGGCAAGATCGACCCCATCTCTTGCCACAGCGGGTTAATCGTCGCATCGCTATACGCATTTGCTTGAGCGCGGAGCTCGGTAGCTCCACCATTGCCGGAGTTGTCGACCACATAGGCGCCGTATTGCTGCAGCGCGCGGAATACCTCCTGCCCGAGTGGTGTCAGCCCGCTTGGCATCGGTGTTCCCGGCGGGATCGCCAGGAGCTCACCCTCTTGAACCATGCCGCTGCTGGAGCTGCCATCCCCGGCGATGGCATTGCCGGTGAATCCCGACTTCACAAGGCTGCCATCGACCACGAGCTGGAGCGCGTGATTGATCGTGCCGGTGTCGGTCTGCGCCTGGACCAGAAGCCCGGCGAGTTCGCTCGCCCCCGAGGCCGTGGTCCCCGCGTTCGATAATGGTGAGCTCGTGCCCCAGCCGGTACCTGTCTCGATATTCGTCTCGCCGTACGCTGAGGCCGTTGCGGTTGTCGCGCTTGTTCGATTGAACTGCCAAAAATTGTAGACGTTATTGCCAGAGACGACGACGAGCTCGCCGTCCGTGCCGGACGCGCCATTGGCGTCGGCCGGCATCTGAACACTGATCGTCCCTGCCGGCCGACCCCAGCTGTCGGGAACGCTGACTTGAACGACAGGATCGGTCGACGAGGCTTCGTAAACCGCGGGCGAATATTGGTCGTAGTTCACCGAGTAGTTATAGCCGGTCGATGTGGGCCAATTGAGCTGGGTATAGGTCGCACCGCTGTTGACCGGCGTGTTCCAGGAAGATGTCGAGGAAAACGGCGAGGTCGCCAAATTGAAAGCCATGATAGCACTCCCTGCAGTTGAGCGTGGTTTGTTATTGGGCGTGGTTTGTTATCGTGAACGAAATTCCCCTGTTTGCCTCGCGAAGGCGCGCGACGTCGCACATGCTCGCGACTCACGCCGCGAGCAGATTCAAAGCATCACCGTCCTGCACCGCGAGCGCATTTCGACGCAACGCAGTCTCGAACCGCGATCAGATTTCAAAGCAGTGGGAAAATTTGGTAGCGGCCCCCCGACTGCTGGGCCGTAATGGTTAATTAGGAAGTATGGCAAAAAAAATTTCAAAATGTGATCTCCGAGGCACATATATGGAGCGAATACTTGCCAAGTGGTGCCGGGGTAGCGGCGTCTTGCAGGTGAGCACATCAGTCTTCGTTTGATTCAGAAGGCAGCAAAGCTTGGATCGGCTATCGCCACGACAGCCTGCAAGAGAGATCGACCCCGTTTGCGCGGGGCGGAGAGCTGCGCGTCAACGCGATTGATTGACGCGCGCCGTTCGGACGACGGAACGCCAGCGGCATTCGCTGATTGCTACATTGAAGAGCGGGCGCCAGCCGCGCATGCGAGCCTTTGAGATTTCGCTCAAATTAACCGACCGCGCCGCCGTTTCCCCCAAGCTGGACGGCGCAAAACTATTTGGAAGGTCAGCAGGAGCATAGCCAAACCATTCGCGAGTGCGAATGTCCGCCTAGCTCGTATTCTTAACCGCCTGAGCCAACATTTCGTAGAGCGCCTGCTGGCTGTATTCCTCGCGCTTGGCCTGCTTTTGGGCCCGGCGCACGGGTCGCGAGTGCTTCGCGTCCGAGGATTTCGTAGAGCGCGCCGGAAGAATCATCGGCTTGCTCGTCGGGGGCTTGTGCGCTCGCCTCAATCCAAGCCGCTGCAACTTGGCGGTCACGGCGCTTCGACTGCAATCCAGCCGTTCGGCAATCTGACCGGCGCTCTGGCCGCGAGACCAAAGCTGCTTGAGCAGTTTAATGTTTTCCGAGTTCCACATCGCAATGCGCGCCTACGAGATGATATTAGCCGGTGTCGAGCGCCGAGGCAAACGCGAGCGGCGCAATGCTCGCGCTGCTCGTCTCCCGTCACGCATTCTTCGCGCGCTGTCTTGATACATAAGGTGGAGGCACTCTTGCCGCCCGCATCGTTCTGCATGTTCGGCTACGGAGCCATCCGCTCCCAAATGAGCGTCTCAAAGTCGCAAGCCCGGCATCTCTGGTCTACACCGACCAAACTCAGCACTGGAAAACTAACTTTGGATAATGATCGCCAGTATGGTCTTCGTTTATTCTGCGTCCATGCTGGATGAGGAATTTAACAAACAACGGGCGAACCTGGTTCGCGATCTCGCAAGCCGCGCCGATCCCTTTATCAAGAAGCGGCTGCTTGCCCTTGTGTCCAGATACGAGACGACCAGGACCAAGCCGCCGCTCGTATCGCTAAACGGCCAGGATCGTCCTCGCCGCCAGAAGGGCGGCGGTGAGTCCGGCTAACGGTTTAGGCAAATCCCCACGCTGCTGGGCGGCAGCAACCGTACCAGCACGCGCGCCAGGTTTTACGCCAGGCACGCTGCCGTTCAGGCTGCCTTATGGCCGGTCGTTGGGATCCCTGACGACAGCGAGAATTGCTGTTCCAGCTCGCAGACCGGCAGCGGACGGGCAAAGTAATAGCCTTGACCCTCCTCGCAGCCCATGGTCGCGAGCAGATCGGCGGTGGCGCCGTTTTCGATGCCCTCGGCGATCACGGACAGGCCAAGCTGCTTGCTCAGGCCGATCGTCGAACTGACGATCGCCGCGTCATCGGGATTGCTCAGCAGCTCGAGCACGAAAGAGCGGTCGATTTTCAGGCCGTCGAGCGGGAATTTCTTCAGATAACTGAGACTCGCATAGCCCGTGCCGAAATCGTCAAACACGATGCGGACGCCGAGGTCCTGGATGCGCTGGAAGGTGTCGAGCACTCGCCTCTCGTCAACGAGCAGGATATCTTCGGTGACTTCGAGCTCCAGCAGCGACGGCGTCAGGCCGGTGGATGCGAGGATTTCAGCGACGGATTTGGCCAGATCGCCGGCGTGCAGTTGCGACGGAGAGAGATTGACGCCGATACGCAAGGCATGACCAGCCTTCTCCCAGAGGCGCGCCTGGCGGCAGGCCGTCTCCATCACCCATTGCGCGATCTTGTCCGAAATCGATGAGGTGTTGACGACGGGCATGAACGCGCCGGGTTGCACGAGCCCGCGCTCGGGATGGCGCCAGCGAATGAGCGCTTCGGCTCCAATCATTCTGCCGTCGCCGAGATGAACCTGCGGCTGATAGAACAGCTCGAGTTGGCGCTGTTCGATTGCCCGAACGAGTTCGGCTTCCAGCGCGAGGCGTGCTTCAAGTTCCTCGCGGACTGCCGCGTGGAAAAGCACGTGACCGCCACCCTTGCTGGCCTTGGCGCGGCGCAGCGCGAGATGTGCGTTGGACAACAATTCCTCGGCCGTGCGGCCGTGGGCGGGAAACATCGCGGCACCGATCGAGAGCTTGATGCGGTGTGAGCGGCTCCCGGTCATCAGCGGCGCTTCGAATGCGGACGCGACTTGCCTGGCGAGATGGTCGACGCTTTCGATTACCTCGCACGACGCAGCGATCGCAAACTCATCACCGCTCAGCCGCGCGATGACGTGGGCGCTGCCAAATTCCTGCGTCAGGCGGTCGGACACGGCGCGCAGCACCAGGTCGCCATTGCCGTGGCCGAGGAGGTGGTTGATCTGCTGGAAGTCGTCGAGGCCGAGAACCAGTAGTGCCACGCCGGTCCCGGCAGCGTCTGCGGTTGCGATTTTGGCTGCAAGACGGGTCTCGAGCGTGTAGCGGTTAGCCAGGCCGGTAAGCGAATCGTGCTCGGCAAGGTAACGGATATTCTCGGCCTCGCGTTTGCGCACCGAGATATCGCGGAGAATTGCGCCATATTGCAAGCCGTCGGTGCCCTGCCAAATTGAGAAGCTCGCTTCGACGGGAAACACCTCACCATTGCGGCGGCGGCCGTCGAACTCGATGATCTTGCCGGAGCCAAGATCTTGCGCGTTGCCGATTGATGACACGGCATCGCCGATGGTCGCGCATATCGTGTCGAACGGGCGGCCGAGCATTTCGTCCGGTCCGTAGCCGAAGATCGCCGCCGCGCCTGGATTCCACACCGTGATCGAATGGTTCGAGTTGGTGCAGATCAGGCCATCGCCGAGCGACATCGCGATCCGCTGAAAACGGTTTTCAGCCACCCGTCCCAACAGATCGCGCACGCCGATCTCGTCGGGCGCGATGGCCGCGATGTACACCAGGATAGCGACGTGTAGCGGCGCGGTATCGACAACGATTGGAAACCACGCCTGCAAAAGGTAGGCGGACACTTCGATGACGATCGCCGCGATGGCGAGCACGCCGACCCGCTTTCCGGCCGGCAGCCGTCCCCACAGCAGTGCCATCCCAAGCATGAGGGCACCAAGCAAGATCATCGTGGTTGTCGCGGATGTCCAGTGCAGTTCGCGGCCGCGGGTGATCGATTCCGCGGCCAGCGCCTGCATAATCGGTCCGGAGACAATTCCACCGTTTGGGATGCTGAAACGGTCACCGAGCTCAAGCGCGGTACCGCCGATGATGACCTTCTTGTCTTTCAGCCGATCGAGCGTTGCCTTGTCGCCGTTCAGCACGTCGATATAGGAAACCTTGGGAATTGTTGCGCTCCGGATGCCGAAATCGATCAGGAACGAGCCGCCTTTTTCGTCATACTTTCCCGCGAGCATCGCGCCCATCGAGGGCAGGAATTCGCCGTCAAGCTTCTGACCGAGGGGATAACGGCGAACCAGTCCGTCCGGATCGATGGCAACGTTGACGATGGCCGACCAGGCGTGCGCGCGGAATTGCGGGAGCGGGTGGTTGAAGAAGGTGGAGCCTTCCGGGCCGGGCTGCTTGAACGACGGCAGCACCACGGATCCCGCGCTGCCTTTCAGTGCATCGAGGAACAGCTGGTCGGATTCGGGATCGGAGGTAGTGCTGAAATCAACGTCAAATACGATGTCGCTGGCGCCGGCGCGCTCGAGCTGCCGCAACAGTTCGGCATGAAGCCGGCGCGACCACGGCCAGACGCCGATCTTTTCAATCGAAGGCGCATCGATCGCGACGACGACGATGTCGTTGCCTGCTGGCTGGGATAGCCATTCAAAGCGGAAGTCCGCGAGCGCGTTGCGCAGTCCGCTGTGCCATCCCGAAGCCCAAAAGATGGCCAGCACGGCCGCGACCAGAACATGTGGCCGAATATGTTTCACGTGTCCGCCGTTCCCCCAAAGCCAGACCGCAATGCGTCGCCAATTATTGGCTAGTGATTGCCGTGGCCGTTCCCGTGCCCGTTGCCATTCCCATTCCCATTGCCGTTCTCATTCCCGTTGCCGTTGCCATTCCCGTTGGCATTGCCATTTCCGTTGCCATGGTTGCTTCCGGAACTGGTGGCCGCGGCGACGGCTGCGGTAACTGAAGAGGCGTTGGCCGAACTGCCGCTGGCGCTGTTGTTGGCGGCGCTGGCCGATCCGGCATCATTCCCGTTACCCGCTGCGTTAATGGTGCCTGAAGAAGACCCGGACGGACTCCAGACGGTGTTGTTATGGTGGCCGGCGCCGTTGGCTTGTGCCGTACCGCGGGCGAGTCCGTGGGTAACCCTTTGGAAGTTCAGTTTGACGTCGCCAAGCGGAGCCGAGAGATGCAAGCCGGCATGCGATGCGGCGCCACCGCCGTGCAGCAGGCCCGTCATCCCCGGCTTGCTGACGGAGTGATCCAGGGCGGCCAACGTATGGGTCGGCGGTTTGTTCGCAGCGTTGCGCGGTGCAGACAAGCCATTCTTCGGGACCGGAACCCGCTCCAGGGTCGAGGGGCGGGGCTTGCCTTGCTCGATCAGATTAAACGTCCCCGCGCCGCTCAGGACCAGGCCTGATTTGCCATGCTCGAACGCAGTCGCTCGTTGACCCGGCATGATCTCGGCGATTTGGCCGGATTTGAAGTCGTCGACCTCGACCTGACCTCGGATCACATCGACGCTGGTATTGCTGGAATTCACCGTCACGCGGAACCGCGTGCCTTTGACGACGGCGGCAAGATACGGCGTCTCGACCTCGAAATGCTTGACGTTGCGCTTCTCGACTTCGAGCAGGATGGAGCCGGCCCTTTGCACGATCGTCGTTGAAAGCCCCGCTGTGGCCTCGACAGGCAGCCCGACCACCGAATTCGGCGCGATCAAAACGCTTTCCTCGCCGCGCACCAGAAGGACGCGGCCATTGCGCCCGGTGCGGATCGTGTCACCCGGCTTGAGATTTTGCTCCGGCTTCAATGAAGCCTGTTGGACGTCACCGCTCGTGAACCAGACTTCTCCGGACGATTTGCTGACCGACCAGATGCCGCCGTCCGCCGCGAACAGGGGAGATGCAACGGTCAGCGCCAGTGCAGTTACGAGCGCACGCAAATATTTGTGGGTCGCACTCATCGCTTTTCCTCAGCCCAGGGACTGAGACGTACGGCAAAAGCTTAAATATTGCGTGAGGTTCGGCTTCCCGCTTTTCGCCGTAACCGTTAACGGTGCGTTAACCATAAAATCTTATTAAAAATCATGCACCTGGGAATTTTCCATGGGTTTACCAATGCAGGTCCGTGGAACTATGGAGATGCGACGGAATCAACCGCTCGCGATCATCGGTTGACGCGTGCAGCCCTCGCCATGAGCTTGCTGCTGACCCTGCTGCCGATGCCGTCTCGCGCGCAACAAGCCAGCCAACCCGTCTTCGACCCACGGCAAATCGAGCGACGTTTCAATGGGGAGCTTCTTCAGCCCCCGCGCGGCCCGATTCCCCAACCGAGAGCACCGAAACTGGCCGGCCCGAACGAGGCCAAGGCGGATCCGAGGCCGCTTTTTGTATTGCGCCAGGTCTCGATCGCGGGGGCGACCGCGATTCCACAGCAGCGGCTGATCGCCGTTTATCAATCCTATCTCGGCAAAAAGGTATCGCAGGCCGATCTTGCCGCGATCGCCGGCGGGATAAGCGATGTCTACCGCGCGGCAGGCTTCAACCTCAGTCGCGCGATCATTCCCCCGCAGGACATCAAGAACGGTTCGGTTCTGGTTCAGGTCATCGAGGGAGGCATCACCGCCGTCGAACTCAAGGGTGAGGGTGCTGAGGAGTTCGGCGTCCGTCCGATGCTCGATCCGGTGCTTGCCGAGCGACCATCGCGCCTGCAGACGCTGGAGCGGCAACTGCTGCTGATCAACGCTCGTCCGGGAGTGCGAATCGAGGACACCATGCTGGAGGAGATCGGCAATGCCAGCGGCCGCTTTCGGCTGACCGTGTTCCTGAAGACATGGCACGTCTACACATCGTTCGGTATCGACAATCTCGGATCGTCTTCCGTGGGGCCATGGCAAAGCTATGCCACGGCAGCCTACAACTCCTACCTTGCTCCGGGCGACACCCTGGCCGTCAATCTGTCAACCACGCCGGGCGATCCACGCGAACTCATGTTCGGCCGGCTTTCCTACGACGTTCCGATCGGTACCGATGGCGTCCGGGCCGGCGCGTCCGGCACCTACAGCGACGTGTGGCCGGGCGATGACCGGCGCGTTTACGGAGACAACACCGAAACCGAGGCCTTCGAGCTTCATGCCAGCATGGTCGCGCTACAGTCGCAGGCCCAGACGCTCACGTTGACCACGGCCTTCGGATACAGCAACGTTACCGAAAGCGATATGTTCGGGCCGATCTACAAGGATCACATTCGCACCGCGAGCCTGACGGCGGATTATCGCCTGCAGGATAGTTTCGGCGGCACGAACTATCTGACGGCGAGCGTGCGCCAGGGCCTCGATATTCTGGGCGCCTCGAACAGCGGTGACGACCTCGTGTCGCACTATGGCGCCTCGAGCGATTTCACCGCCTTGAATGTATGGATCACACGCTATCAGACGTTGTCCGACGCATGGTCAGTGAAGATCGCAGGCGCAGGCCAGATGGCACCCGGGCCGTTGTTCCTTTCCCAGCAATTCTATCTCGGCGGCGCCGCCTTTGGCCGCGGCTACGGCGCGGCCGAGATCAGCGGCGACAACGGCATGGCCGGTTCGTTCGAACTGCGCTTCGACCAACCGCTCAACGCCGGCTATCTCAAAGGATATCAGCTCTATGGCTTCGTCGACAGCGGCGTGGCCTGGAATTCCGGCTTTAATTATACCGACGGCGTGGCGCTTACGTCCGCCGGGGCTGGCGTCCGTTTTTTCCTGACCGACGACCTGCAAGCCGACATCGGCGCCGCCGTTCCGCTAAGCTACCGTGCACCCGACAACACCGCCCGCGACGTTCGGCTGCTGTTCTCGATCACCAGCGCGTTGAAGCTTTGCCCAACACGGGCCGCGACGCGCTGCCTGTAGAAGAGCGGAAATCCCAAAACGCAGTCTGCCCTTCGGCGAGCATTCAGCAGGCAGTTCATTGTCTGCCGGCGCCGACGCATGCGCTGCCCCGGCTTCTCGCGGCCTGTTCGCCGTGGACTCGCCCAATGTGACGCCGCGCACATCATCTTCCGTCGCGGCTTCGTAAAGTTGACGCCGTCAGGCGGAAACCGGCCAGTCCAATTCTCGCGTCCATCAATCTCCGTCTGTTGATGGCGATCACAGAAGGAGCGATCGATGAAGAGGTATGATAGATGAAGAAGACAGCTTTGATTGTTGCCGCGGTTGCGGCGCTCGCCGCTACTTCGGCTACCGCACCCGCGCGAGCCTATGAGTTCACCGTGGCTGACGGTCTTGCCGCTGCCGCGGCCGCAGCCAACATCGCCGCGGACCGTTACTACAATTCAGACGACTGCGCCTATGACTGCACGGTGTACTATCACCGCTGGCATCGCCACTACTATCATCACTACTACTATCATCATCACTACGACTATTGATGATGGTGGCGCGACGGCTCGGGACCAACGACCCCGAGCCGGCCGTGTATATCCGCATCAGCCTGCTTGCCAATCTCTCCGCCTTCACCCACAATTCCCGCCTCAACGCTTCCGGGGGGATTCATGCGCGTCGTCCAGTCCAGGGGTCTTACGTTCGGTGTGATGATCGCAACCGCATTGTGCTGTTCGCTGTTGTCGACGGTGGCGCAGGCTTACACGCCTGAAGAGCAGCAGGCCTGCAGCAACGATGCCATGAGGCTTTGCGGCCCTGAAATTCCTGATGTCGACCGCATCACCGCCTGCATGATCGCGCGAAAGCAGGAATTGTCGCCGGGCTGCCGGGTATTTTTCCGCTCGGAACCGGAGGCGGTCGCCGATACCGGCGCGCCGATGAACATTGGTCCCACCGGGCGCAAGCATGCGCCGAAGCCGCGCAAGAACAAGAAGCCCGACGCGGACTGACAAGAAGTTTGCTGCGGCATGAAGGCCATGCAGCACGCCCTCTCCGCCACATCCTATCTCGACGACCGATTGTCGTACCTGTGCGGCGACAGCGTTTCAACAGCGAGCCGAGATGATGTGAAGCGAGCGTCATCCCGATAGCATTCGGTTCGCGCGCCGAGGCGTGCCTGGAAATGATGAAATTACGGTCGTCCCCAGCGCTGTGCCTCTCCTGACGGCACTTTTTTGTCGTACCGGGCTCGTTTTGCTCGCATGCCAGCATTTTCCTGCAAAAGCCCGCCCAGCGCTGATGCAGGGACAAGGACAGTAAGTGAAAAATCGAATCGTGAGACGGCGAGAATGCCCGGATGACTCTTCCAAACGCCTTTCGACCGCTCGCTGACTCGATTTTGGCCTGCGTTCCGCCCGCGGTGTGACTCAAAAACCCGCGCCAAGGACAAATTGGTGGCTTCATGGCGATTTAGACAAATTTTTCTTTAACGAATCACCGTGCTGATTCATTTTCGTCATCTGGGGTCAATCTGGAGGCAAGTATGAACGTTATTGTTTTCGCATCGCGTAAGGGCGGCTCGGGAAAAAGTACCCTGGCAGCTCATCTCGCGGCGCATGTCCATAAGTCAACAAAACCGTGCCTGCTTGTCGATGCCGATCCGCAGGGTTCATTGACTCTGTGGCACAAGCTGCGCGGTACCAATGAGCCGGCAATCAAGGCCGCCGTCAATTCCGTCACCGGCATTGTTGCCGCCGCCAAGCGCGATGGTATCGAGTGGGTATTTATCGACACGCCGCCGAACACGTCGGCCGTCGTGGAGGACGCCATCAAGAACGCCACGATGGTGATCATTCCGGCCCGGCCCGGAGTGTTCGACGTCAATGCCGTGCAGGAAACCATTCAAACCTGCCGCGCCGCGCGCAAGCCCTACGCGGTCGTGATCAATGGCGCGCCGGCTCGCCGCGACGACGCCGAAAGCCCGATCGTCACCATCGCACGCGAGGCTCTGGCCAAATTCCGCGCACCAGTGTGGGGTGGCCAGATCACCAACCGCGCCGATCTCCTGATGGCGCTGGGCAAAGGCGAGGGAGCTCGCGAATATTACGCCGAGGGCCGGGCAGCGGCCGAGATCGGCAAGCTGTGGGCCGCGATTGAGCGGTCGGTGAAGGCGATCCGCGGCTCGGTGTCGTCGAGCGGGGCGATGCACAAGCAGGCCGCCTAAGTCAGCCGCGCTGCAAGATGTGACAAGAAGCGCGCCGGCTCAGCGCGTTTTTCGTTGTGTGCCCGGCCGGCAACGGCGGATGGAAGAGGTCGATAAAAATGGGCAGGCCTTTCGGCCCGCCCTCTGCCGGTTGACGGCGGCGCGCGGGTATCCCACGCGCCTTCTTATTAGTTGACCATCAGCACATAGAATATCACGACCGGCGACAGGCTCAGGATCACCGACCAGACGCCGATCGCCCAGAGAATGTCCTGCGTACTGAATCCCTGTTGCTCAGGGAATGGATGGTTTTGACCGTTCACGACGCGCCCCCGCGCTTTGGTTGTTATGCGGGCGACGCTACACGGCAAACTTTAAAAACCCCGCCGCGGTTTCGCTCGCATTTGAACACGGGAGCTACCGCCGGTTAACGACGATTTCCGCCTTTGCGCGAGATCCGTCAGTTCGCCATCAGCACGTGAAAGGCCAACACCGGCGACAGCCCGAGCACCGCGGCCCACAGGGCGAACGACGAGACCAGCAGGAAATCCTGGATTTTCTGCACGCGCGGGCATGCCGGATAGCGCAAATTCGGTTTGGCCTGATTGGTCATTGTGTCCCCCCATTTTGACGTGGGGATTCAATAAGTCTCGATCTTTAAAGTTATGGCCGCTACTTGGCTTGGATTTCGTCCGCAACCCTCATCCCGCATTAACCACGCCCGCATCGGTGTCCTGGACAGGTCAGCGATCGGCCCGGCTGACCACCTCCATCAATTCCGCGATCTTGCGGCGCTGATCGGCTTTGTCGCCGGAGGTGATTGCATGCTCGACGCAATGGGCGACATGGTCGCGCAGGATTTCTTCCTCGACGCGACGCAATGCGCTCTTTGCCGCCGCGATCTGGGTCACCACGTCGATGCAATAGCGGTCGTCCTCGACCATGCCGGCGAGTCCGCGGATCTGGCCTTCAATTCGCTTCAACCGTTTCAGGCAGGAGGTCTTGATCTCGGTGCGCATTCGTTTCATATACCCCAGTGGGGTATATGGTTCAAGGGCCGGGAGAGTAGAAAATGACGACAGAACATTCTCACGGCCATAACCACGCTCATGGTCGCGAGCACGATTCCAGGAGCAGCACGCATGCCGGCTGCGGACACCATCGCGTGGACAGCAACGCTGCGCCGCCTGAACTCGCGACCGATCCGGTCTGCGGCATGAAAGTCAATCCGGCGAGCGCCAAGCATCGCCTTTCGCACGAAGGCCGGGACTACTTCTTCTGTGGCACGCGCTGCCGCGAACGCTTTGCGGCCGGGCCCGCCAAATACCTCGCGCCGCGCCAGCCCGAACCGCCGGCGCCAGCGGGCGCGACCTACACCTGCCCGATGCATCCCGAGGTGCGGCAGGCCGGTCCTGGCGCCTGTCCGATCTGCGGTATGGCGCTCGAGCCCGAACGGATCTCGCTGGACGATGCGCCCGATCCCGAGCTGATCGACATGACCAGGCGATTGCAGATCGCGCTGGTACTGACCGCCCCTGTATTCGCTCTGGAAATGGGTAGCCATCTCGGGTGGCATCCATTGCCGTCCAATTGGTCGAACTGGATTTCGCTGGTGCTCGCGACGCCCGTGGTGCTGTGGATGGGTGCGCCGTTCTTCGTGCGCGGCTGGCGCTCGCTGGTCAGCCGTAATCTCAACATGTTCACGCTGATCGCGATCGGCACCGGGGTGGCCTGGCTCTACAGTATCGTCGGCACGCTGGCGCCACAATTGTTTCCGCCCGCCTTCCGCGACATGCACGGCGCGGTCGCGGTCTATTTCGAAGCTGCCGCCGTCATCACGGTGCTGGTGCTGCTGGGGCAGGTGCTGGAATTGCGGGCGCGCGAGCGCACCTCGGGTGCGATCCGCGCGCTGCTCGGTCTGGCGCCGAAAACCGCACGGCGCATCACCGCGGATAGCGAGGAAGACGTCGCGATCGAGACCATTGCGGTCGGTGACCGCTTGCGGGTGCGTCCCGGCGAGAAGATTCCGGTCGACGGCGTCGTCATCGAGGGAAACTCCTTTGTCGACGAATCCATGGTCACTGGCGAATCGATGCCGGTGGCAAAGGCGGAGGGCACGAAGGCAATTGGCGGCACGGTCAACCAGAGCGGTGGTCTGGTGCTGCGCGCCGATAAAGTCGGCCGTGACACCGTGCTGGCGCGGATCGTCGATCTCGTCGCGAAAGCGCAGCGCTCGCGGGCGCCGATCCAGCGTCTTGCCGATCAGGTCGCGGGCTGGTTCGTTCCCGCCGTGATCGCCGTGGCGCTTCTGGCCTTCGCGGCCTGGATGACGTTGGGGCCGGAGCCGCGCTTGACGTTCGCGCTGGTCGCGGCGGTGACGGTGCTGATCATCGCTTGTCCTTGCGCGCTTGGGCTCGCAACGCCGATGTCGATCATGGTCGGCGTCGGCCGCGGCGCGCGATCGGGGATCCTGATCCGCGACGCGCAGGCGCTGGAGCGGCTGGAGCGCATCGACACGCTGGTGATCGACAAGACCGGCACGTTGACCGAGGGCAAACCGAAGGTCATCGGCATCATCCCGGCTAAAGACGTGGAGGAAAACGCACTGCTGCGATCGGCCGCCAGTGTCGAACGCGGCAGCGAGCATCCGCTGGGTCAAGCAATCCTGAATGCGTGCAAGGCGCGCAAGCTCGAACTGTCCGCGGCTGCCGATTTCGCCTCGCTCACGGGCAAGGGCGCGACCGGGACCGTCGACGGCAGGAAAATCGCGCTTGGCAATGCTGCGCTGATGTGCGAGCTGCACGTCGCGACGGAACTGCTTGACGGCGCCGCGGAAGCCGCGCGGCAACAGGGCGCCACCGCCATCTACGTCGCGATCGATGGCCGTATTGCCGGAATCATCGCGATTGCCGATCCAATAAAGCCGTCGGCGCGGGCGGCGCTTGCGGCGTTGCGCACCGAGGGCCTGCGCATCGTGATGCTCACCGGCGATAACCTCACCACGGCGCAAGCGGTAGCCCAAACAACTGGAATCGACGAGGTTGAGGCGGGCGTGTTGCCGGAACGCAAGAGCGAGGTCGTGCAGCGGCTGCGCGATCGGGGTCGTCGGGTCGCGATGGTCGGCGACGGCGTCAACGACGCGCCAGCTTTGGCCGCAGCCGATGTCGGCATCGCCATGGGTAGCGGCACCGATGTGGCGATCGAGAGCGCCGCCGTGACGCTTCTGACCGGCGACCTCGCCGGGCTGGTGCGGGCGCGGAGATTGTCGGTCGCGGTCATGCATAACGTCCGGCAGAACCTCGCTTTCGCGTTCCTCTACAACGCCGCCGGCGTGCCGATCGCGGCCGGCGCACTCTATCCCGCGTTCGGCATCCTGCTGTCGCCAATGGTCGGCGCCGCCGCGATGGCGCTTTCCTCGGTTAGCGTGGTCGCCAATGCGCTTCGGCTTGCGAACGCCAAGCTGGATTGACGTTTCCTCCCAGCGCCTCGTCGGGAATCTTTCCTAACCTGCCCCGCGCGCGGGGAGAGGTCGTCGCTCTTTGCGGTGGGTGGGTGGGGCGTATCCGCGAGTCAGAACTCGCCGAAACTCCCGACCCTGTCACGCAGCTCGGTATTGTCAGGGGTCGTCAGACCCATCTCCTTGGGTTTGAGCCGGAGACGGGCCAACAAAAAACCCCGTCCAGACGGCGGGGTTTCGGGATCGGTTATCAGCGACAGGTCGCGCGTCGATCCTGGACCCCGGGAGGGGAGCTTTTTTCGACAGTGCGGTGAGGCAAGGATTCGTGATCATTGGGTGATGATGCGTGGCCGGACTGGGGTTTGTCAACGCGCGACCGCATGCGGGCACGCTCGCTGTAACCCGTCAACTATAGCGGCGGATCGAAGCGGTCAACGGCAACATGGTAGGGAAGTGGCGGAAGGTCGGCGCAATCGTATGATTTATTGAGACTCAAGGCGAAAAAAGCCGAGCTCAATCAAATGAGCCCGGCTTAAGACATCGGCCACGTTAGGCCGACACAATCACCTTCCAAGAGGGATTACTGGGCGTCCGCGCCACTGGAGGAGGGGGACAAATGCGCAACGCGAATGCCCAGCGTTCGCCGACTATGATCCTCGTTGACCTCGTGCGGCAACCACCCCGCCCGCATGTCAGTCATGCGAAGTACGCGGGTTGTTGTTGGATAATCAGGAAGGCCAGCGCTGTGCCTTGCTCACCACGAAGTCGCGGAACACCTGCACCCGCGCGACGGTTTTCAGCTCTTCGGGATAGACGAAATAGGTGTCGAGCTGGATCGAGTCTGATTCTCCGAACAGCTGCACCAGACGATTGTTCTCCTCGACCAAATAATCCGGCAGTGCCGCGATGCCGAGGCCCTGCTGGCAGGCGCGCACCAGACCGAGGATGTTGTTGACCTTGAAATAGGACTCACGCGGGCCGCTACCGTTGCGGCCGGCTTCGATCAACCAGTTGCGGTTCTGCAAATGCGGGGCGACCTGGCCATCGCTCAGCGTAATGATGCGGTGCGCATCGAGTTCGTCGAGCGTGCGCGGTGTGCCGAAGCGCTTGACATATTCCGGCGAGCAATAGGCGTGAAAACCCATCGCGAACAGCTTGCGCTGGATCAGGTCCGGCTGGGTTGGCTTGCGGGTGCGGATTGCGGCGTCGGCCTCGCGCATGGACAAATCGAGATCCTCGTCAGTCACGATCAGCGCAATCCGGATCTCCGGATAAAGCGCCGTGAACTCGCCGAGCCGCGGGATCAGCCAGTTGATGCCGACGCCAGGCGTGGTGGTGATCTTGAGGTCGCCGCTCGGCCGCTCGCGGCTGTCGGTCAATTTGGCGCGCGCCGCCTGCAACTGCATGAACACGTCATGCGCGGTGCGGAAAAGAAGATCGCCCTGCTCGGTAAGGATCAGGCCTCGGGCATGGCGGTGAAACAGCGACACTGATAGTTCCTGCTCCAGCGCGCTGACCTGGCGCGACACCGCCGACTGCGACAGGCCAAGCTGCTCGCCGGCATGCGTGAAACTGCCCGCCTCCGCCGCAGCGTGAAATACTTTCAGCTTGTCCCAATCCATGTCGGTGAATCCGCCGCGGGTTCGAGCCATGATCACTCCGCCGCCGCGCGATCGCTGGCGCGAAGCGCCAGAAATCGTTCGGCCTCAAGTGCCGCCATGCAGCCCAACCCGGCGGCCGTGACCGCTTGCCGGTAGGTTTCGTCGGCGACATCGCCGGCGGCGAACAGGCCAGGCACCGAGGTCGCGGTCGAGTTCGGTGCGACCTCGACATATCCGGAGGGTTTCAGCTTGATCTGGCCGACAACGAGGTCGGTCGCCGGCGCGTGACCGATCGCGATGAAGACGCCGTCGGCAGGCAACTCCGTCAGCGCGCCGGTCTTGACGTTCTTGAGACGGACATGGGTGACCTTGGCAGGATTCTCGGCGCCGCAGACTTCGTCGATCGCGCTGTCCCAGACCACTTTGACCTTGGGATGCTTGAACAAACGGTCCTGCAGGATGCGCTCGGCGCGGAAATGGTCACGGCGATGCACGATCGTCACCTGCGAAGCGAAATTGGTCAGGAACAGCGCTTCCTCGACCGCGGTATTGCCGCCGCCGACCACCACCACTTCCTTGCCGCGATAGAAAAACCCGTCGCAGGTCGCGCAAGCCGAAACGCCAAAACCCTTGAACTTCTCTTCCGAGGGCATGCCGAGCCAGCGCGCCTGCGCGCCTGTGGCAAGAATTACGGTTTCCGCGAGATAGACATCGCCGCTATCGCAGGTCAGACGGAACGGCCGTTGCCCGAGTTCGAGCTTGATAACCAGATCGGTAACGATTTTGGTGCCGACGTGGGCCGCCTGTTTTTCCATCTGTTCCATCAGCCACGGACCCTGGATGACGTCCGCGAAACCCGGATAATTTTCCACATCGGTGGTGATGGTAAGCTGGCCGCCGGGCTGAATGCCTTGGATCAGAACAGGTTCGAGCATGGCGCGCGCGGCATAGATCGCTGCGGTGTAGCCGGCCGGCCCGGACCCGATGATAACGACCTTGGCATGAATAGGGGCAGGCATGCGGTAGATCCCCCTCTTAAGGGAATTTGGTCTGCGGGGAGCGGAAAGCGCCGTGAAAGCCCGACGACAACGCCGAAAATGTCAAATCCAAATCCAAGTCTAGGACATCTGGAGAGCTATGCAAGAATTGCAATCCACATCGGCAGATTTTCCCACCAATGAGCCGTAAATGTCGCAACGCACGCGTAATAAAATTGCGCAGGGCGCGCCCGCTGCGCTAAGAGTATTGCCAGCACTCCCTGCTAGGGCTGTCAGCCCAGGAGCTGGATCCGCGTGTCGAAAAACCTCGATGAAATTGACCTCAAGATCCTGAGCGAAATCCAGGCCAACGGCCGAATCACCAATGTCGAGCTGGCCAAACGCGTGGGTATTTCGCCGCCGCCCTGCCTGCGCCGGGTCCGGACGCTGGAGGAGGCAGGTTATATCCAGGGCTATCGTGGATTACTGGATCCTCGCCGGCTGGGTTTTGAAGTCACGGTATTCGCCTCGGTGCATCTGTCCAGCCAGGCCGACGCCGATCTGCGCGCCTTCGAGGAGTTCGTGCGCGCGGAACCGCTGGTGCGGGAATGCTGGATGCTGTCGGGTGAAGTCGATTTCATTCTCAAATGCGTCGCACCCGACCTGGCGACATTTCAGGATTTCGTTACCCATCTCACCGCAGCGCCACATGTGCGGAATGTCAGGACGTCGCTGGTGCTGCACAACTCGAAATACGAGGCCGCCGTGCCGCTGGATCTGAAGGCGGCGGGCTGAGGCCGTTATTTTACGATTGGCGTTGGCGCATCAATTCAGGCGCAGTGACGGACCACTGCTGGCGCACCCCATCGACGCTGTAGGGTCCGCCGCCAGCGCAGAAGATGTAGAGGCAGCAGAAGCAAAACATGATTGCATTCTCGCCGCCGTTTAGAATCGGGATGAAGCCGCGCGGAAAGTGCGCGATGAAATAAGCGAATGCCATTTCGCCACACAGAATGAAGGCCACGATCCGCGAGCAGACGCCGAGGATCAGAAGCCCACCGAGCACGAGTTCGATCATCCCCGCGCACCAGATCAGCGAAAACGGCGCCACCTTGTCGAATGGCGGGACGACCGGATATTTCAGCACTTTGGCGACGCCGAACTGAAACAGCAGCAACCCGGTGATGATCCGGAGAATGCTGAGAGCGGTCGGTTGGAAGCGCGCAAGCATTGCGTTGAAAGCATTCATGGTGCCGCTCCTCACGCCCGTTTCATGGTGGCATCGACGCTCCACGGGCCAGCGCCCGCGGTCGACAGATAAAGACAGGCGAAGCAGAAGATGATCGCGAGCGTGCCCCCGTTGATCAGCGGGAAGAAGCTCTTGGGCGCATGCGCCATGAAATAGGCGAACGCCATTTCACCTGAAAGGACGAACGCGACCGGTTGCGTCAAAAAGCCGATGATCAGTAACGCGCCGCCGATCAGTTCGATGAAACCGGCGGCGCCGATCAACGATAGTGGATTGAGATTGGCGAATTCCGGCACCGCCGGAAAGCCGATCAGCTTGGCCATGCCGTGCTGAATGATCATCAGCCCCGTGATAATGCGCAGCACACTTAGCACGCGCGGTGCCCACGCCGTCAACGGTTGCATTATGATTGTCCCAATTCCACCCCCAATTGCCAACGTGTTGCGGCGGGGGTTCGCCAATCCGGTCGAAATAATGCTGCGGATCACCTGGGAATAGTGCCGCAAACGAGGTGTTGCCCTGTGCGTAGTGCATGCAGGCTAGAAAATAAGATCGGCCGCGGAAATCGGAAGGGGCGTTCGGAGTGGAACCAAAGCAAAGGCCGGAAAACGTCCCGGCCTTCTGTTCCGTTTGGAGCGCTTCTAACGCCACTCCACCTTGGTGATTTCGTAGGCTTTGGCGCCGCCGGGTGCCACGACTTCCACCGAGGTTCCCTTCTTCTTGCCGATCAGCGCCCGCGCCAGCGGCGAGGTGACCGAAATGCGGCCCTTTTTGGCGTCGGCTTCCGGCTCGCCGACGATCTGCCACACCGTCTTCTTGTCGGTATCTTCGTCGACCAGGGTAACGGTGGCGCCGAATTTGATGGTGTCGCCGGAAAGCTTGCTGATGTCGATGATGTCGGCGCGCGCCAGCTTATCCTCGAGCTCGGCGATGCGGCTCTCATTGTGAGACTGCTCTTCCTTGGCCGCGTGATATTCGGCGTTCTCCGACAGGTCGCCATGCGAGCGCGCCTCGGCAATATGCTCGATGATGCGCGGACGCTCCACCGACTGGCGCTGCTTTAATTCGTCCTCGAGGGCGGCGTAGCCAACCGCGGTCATGGGGACCTTTTCCATCATCTTCTCTGTCCTTCAACTTCATGCGGGCCGATTCGCGGCACGCACAAATGCCGAAACGCAATACAATCATGGCTGGCAAGTTCCCAGTCACGACGGCCTCACAGCCGATCAATTGCCGGACCCCAGGACCGGCCAACGATTAGCTTTCGGAAAAGTAACTCTGCAGGGTGCGGACCTCAAGGTCCCCGCCCAGATAGGCCCGGATGCCCTGTGCGGCCGCCACGGCACCGGAAAGAGTGGTGTAATATGGCACTTTATGCAAGAGGGCAGCTCGTCGCAAAGAGCGGCTATCCGCCAGCGCCTGGGGGCCTTCGGTGGTGTTGAAGACCAGCTGGACGTCGCCGTTCATGATGGCGTCGACAATATGAGGCCGGCCTTCCAGCACCTTGTTTACCTTTTCCGTCGGTACGCCGCTATCGGCGAGGAAACGCTGTGTGCCCGAGGTGGCCATCACCTTGAAGCCAAGCAAGAATAACAGCCGCACCGCCTCGACGATCCGGGTCTTGTCGATCTCGCGGACCGACACGAACACCGTGCCCTTTCGAGGCACGCGGGTGCCCCCGCCGAGCTGGCTCTTGGCGAATGCGACTTCGAACGAGCGGTCGATGCCCATCACCTCGCCGGTCGAGCGCATTTCCGGCCCCAACACGGTATCGACACCGGGGAAGCGGGCGAATGGAAATACCGATTCCTTGACACCGACATGGCCAAGCTTGCGCTTCTTTAGACCAAAGTCGGCGAGTTTCTCGCCGGCCATGATTCTCGCCGCGATTTTCGCCACCGGCATGCCCATCACCTTGGCCACGAACGGCACCGTGCGCGAGGCCCGCGGATTGACCTCGAGCACATAGATGTCGCCGTTCTTGATGGCGTATTGCACGTTCATCAAGCCGACCACGTCGACGCCGAGCGCTAGCGCGCGGGTCTGCCGTTCCAGTTCGGCGATCATCCTGGCGTCGAGCGAATGGGGCGGCAGCGAGCAGGCGGAATCGCCGGAATGAATGCCGGCTTCCTCGATGTGCTCCATGATGCCGACAATAAAGGTGTCCTTGCCGTCGCAGAGGCAATCGACGTCGATCTCGATGGCGTCGGACAGATAGCGGTCGAACAACAGCGGATTGGTGCCGAGCACGGTGTTGATCTGGCCGGTCTTGTCGTTCGGGTAGCGCGCCTTGACGTCGCCCGGCACGAGCTCGGGCAAGGTGCCGAGCAGGTAATCGCCGAGCTGGCTCTCCTCGCGGATGATCTGCATCGCGCGGCCGCCGAGCACGTAGGACGGGCGCACCACCAGCGGCAGGCCGAGATCGGCGGTCACCAGTCGCGCCTGCTCGACCGAATAGGCGATGCCGTTCTTCGGCTGCTTCAATCGCACCTTGTCGAGCACGCGCTTGAAGCGGTCGCGGTCTTCGGCAAGGTCGATGGCGTCGGGCGAGGTGCCGAGAATCGGCACGTCGGCTGCTTCCAGCGCGCGCGCGAGCTTGAGCGGTGTCTGGCCGCCGAATTGCACGATCACACCGTGCAGCGTGCCGTTGCTGCGTTCGGTGGCGACGATCTCAAGCACGTCTTCGGCGGTCAACGGCTCGAAATACAGGCGATCGGCGGTGTCGTAGTCGGTCGACACCGTTTCCGGATTGCAGTTGATCATGATGCTTTCGAAACCGGCGTCGTGCAGTGCGAAGCAGGCGTGGCAGCAGCAATAGTCGAATTCGATGCCCTGGCCGATCCGATTGGGGCCGCCGCCGAGGATGATGACCTTGTTCTTGTCCGACGGCGCGCTCTCGTCAGCAAGTGTCCCTGCGAACGGCGTCTCATAGGTCGAATACATATAGGCGGTGGGAGAGGCAAATTCGGCAGCGCAGGTGTCGATGCGCTTGAACGCCGGGCGGACGCCAAGCGCATGGCGCCTCGACTTGACCTCGGCTTCCGTGGTCTCAGTCAGCACCGCCAGCCGCGCGTCGGAAAAGCCCATGGCTTTCAGGCCGCGCAGCGCGAACGCATTGCCGGGCAGGCCGTTGGCCTTGATCTTCGCTTCCATGTCGACGATGCCGCGCATTTCCGCCAGGAACCACGGATCGATCTTGCAGGAGGTGAAGATCTCTTCGTCCGACCAGCCGAGCCGCATCGCCTGCGCGACCTGGAGGATGCGGTTCGGCGTCGGCGTGCCGAGCGCGGCGCGGATCGCGTTCTTGTCGTCGCTGCGGCCCAGCCCCTCGATCTCGATCTCGTCGAGCCCGGTCAACCCGGTCTCGAGGCCGCGCAGCGCCTTCTGCAGGCTTTCCTGGAAGGTACGGCCGATCGCCATCACTTCGCCGACCGATTTCATCGAGGTGGTCAGCGTGATGGAGGCGCCGGGAAATTTCTCGAACGCGAAGCGCGGAACCTTGGTGACGACATAGTCTATGGTCGGCTCGAACGAGGCGGGGGTCGCACCGCCGGTGATGTCGTTGGCAATCTCGTCGAGCGTATAGCCGACCGCGAGCTTGGCCGCGACCTTGGCGATCGGGAAGCCGGTCGCCTTCGAGGCCAGCGCCGAGGAGCGCGACACCCGCGGGTTCATTTCGATCACGACCATGCGGCCGTCGGCC
>JAGXAJ010000033.1 GCA_018971625.1 Pseudomonadota bacterium | reverse complement strand
GAGGCAGCAAAATGGCCAGCCGGAGTCAAGGTGGCCGTGAACCTCTCGCCGGTACAGTTTCGCAGCCGCAACCTGGTTCAGGCCGTGATCTCGGCACTGGCGCATTCGGGATTATCGCCGTTGCGGCTCGAACTCGAAATCACCGAATCGGTCTTCCTGGCCGAGACCGAGGCCAATCTCGCGATCCTGCATCAGTTGCGCGACCTCGGTGTCAGCATCTCGATGGACGATTTCGGAACCGGCTATTCCAGTCTGAGCTATCTCAGAAGCTTTCCCTTCGACAAGATCAAGATTGACCGTTCCTTTGTGAAGGATCTTGCTGAGCGCTCCGATTGCGCGGCGATCGTGCGGGCGATTTCCACACTCGGGCGCAGCCTCAATATCACCACGACAGCCGAAGGCGTGGAAACCGTCGACCAGCTCGACTGGCTGCGCGCCGAGGGCTGTAATCAGGTACAGGGCTTTCTGTTCAGTGCGGCGAAGCCCGCAGTCGAGGTCGAGGAACTGCTGCGCACGTTCGGCCGGCGAGCGTCGCAGGCGGCGTGAGAACGGTCCTAGAATCGCGTCACGATATCCGAGAGCGCGGGGCGAGGGCGGTCCTCGCTCGGCTTCGACGGGGTACCGATGTGGATGAAGCCCACGAGCTTTTCCTCCGGTTTCAGGCCGAGGCCGTCGAGCACGTCGCGATCGGACGCGAACCAGCCGGTCAGCCAGTTGGCGCCGTAGCCGAGCGCGGTTGCGGCAGTGACGAGGTTCATCGCGCTGGCGCCTCCCGACAGTTGCTGTTCCCACGCCGGCACCTTGGGATGCGGTTTGATCGAGCTGACCACCCCGATCACCAGAGGCGCATCCATCAGCGCGCGCTTTTCCGTTTCGATCTCGGTTGCGGGCGCCGAGGGATTCTTCCGCGCGAACACCCCTGCGATGATTTCTCCGGCACGCGCGCGGGCGTCGCCCTCGAACACGATGAAGCGCCACGGCGTCAGCTTGCCATGGTCGGGCACCCGCGCGCCGATGGTGAGAATGGTATCGAGTTCCGCCGGCGAGGGACCGGGGCTGCTCATCAGGCGTGGCTTGACCGAGCGGCGGCGTTTCAGCAGTTCAATGGCATCAGGCACGGGTGGTTCCTCGATTGGGCGTCTGCCCTGGAGATGGGCGCGGGGTCGGGCGAACGGAAGCCGGTTTAGATCGCCTATGACCGATCAAGCTACCGCCCGCGCGCGCTTCACGTCCGGCGGCGTGGCTTCGTCGACCAGCGCCGCGAGTGCGGCCTCGGTCGACATAACGGTCTGTCTTTCACTGCCGAGCCGGCGAACCGAAACCGAATGGCTTTCGGCTTCCTTCTTCCCGACCACCAGCAGCGCCGGGATTTTCGCCAGCGAGTGCTCGCGGACCTTGTAGTTGATCTTCTCGTTGCGCAGGTCGATTTCGACCCGCAGTCCGGCGCGCCGCGCGGCAGCCGCAACCACCTTGGCGTATTCGTCGCCCTCCGAGGTAATGGTGGTGACGACCGCCTGCACAGGCGCGAGCCAGAGCGGAAAGTTGCCGGCAAAATGCTCGATCAGGATTCCGATGAAGCGCTCCATCGACCCGCAGATCGCGCGGTGCACCATAACCGGCGGTTTCTTCGAGCCGTCGGCATCGACATAGAACGCGCCGAACCGCTCCGGCAGGTTGAAGTCGACCTGCGTGGTTCCGCACTGCCAGTCGCGGCCGATGGCGTCGCGCAGCACGTATTCGAACTTGGGGCCGTAAAAGGCGCCTTCACCGGGATTGATCGAGGTCTTGATGCGATGGTTGTGGCCCTGCGCCTCGATTTGCGACAGCACCGTCGCCATCACGCGCTCGGCGTGATCCCACATCGCATCGGTGCCGACGCGCTTCTCCGGTCGGGTCGATAGCTTGACCGTGAGGTCGCCGGTAAAGTCGAAATCGGCATAGGTCGACAAAATGAGATCGTTGATCTTCAGGCATTCGTCGGCAAGCTGCGCCTCGGTGCAGAACACATGGGCGTCGTCCTGGGTGAAGCCGCGCACGCGCATCAGGCCGTGCATCGCGCCCGACGGCTCGTAGCGGTGCACGACACCGAACTCGGCCAGTCGCAGCGGCAGGTCGCGGTAGCTCTTCAGGCCATGCTTGAAGATCTGGACATGGCCGGGGCAGTTCATCGGCTTGATCGCGAACCAGCGCTTGTCTTCCGCCTCGTCGCCCGCCGATTGCGCGGCGAACATATTCTCGCGGTACCACTCCCAATGGCCGGAGGTTTCCCACAAAACCTTGTCGAGAATCTGCGGTGCGTTGACCTCGCTGTAGTCGCCGTTCAGCCGCCGGCGCATATAGGCGATCAGGGCCTGGAACACAGTCCAGCCCTTGGCGTGCCAGAATACGACGCCCGGACCTTCCTCCTGGAAGTGAAACAGATCGAGTTCGCGGCCGAGCTTGCGATGATCACGCTTCTCGGCTTCCTCGATCTGCTTGAGGTAGGCGTCAAGCTCTTCCTGCTTGGCGAATGCGGTGCCGTAGATTCGCGTCAGCATCGGATTGTTGCTGTCACCGCGCCAATAGGCGCCGGCTACCTTCATCAGCTTGAACGCGTTGCCGATCTTGCCTGTCGATGTCATGTGCGGGCCGCGACACAGGTCGAACCAGTCGCCCTGGAAGTAGATCTTGATCGGCTCATCGCCGGGAATGGCGTCGACCAGCTCGACCTTGAAGGCCTCGCCCTTGTCGCGGAAGACCTGCTTGGTCTTCTCGCGATCCCGGACTTCCTTGGTAAAGGGTTTGTCGCGGACGATGATCTCACGCATCTTCTTTTCGATCGCGGCGAAATCTTCCGGCGTGAACGGCTCGTTGCGGAAGAAATCGTAATAGAAGCCGTTCTCGATCACCGGACCGATCGTGACCTGCGTGCCCGGCCATAGCGATTGCACGGCTTCGGCAAGCACGTGCGCTGCGTCGTGCCGGATCAATTCCAGCGCGCGGGTATCGTCGCGGTTGATGAATTCGATCTTCGCATCGTGCTGGATCGGATCAGTCAGATCGCTGACCGTGCCATCGAGCGCCATCGCGACCGTGCGCTTGGCCAGCGACGGCGAAATGCCCTTGGCGATATCGAGGCCGGTGATGCTTTTGGGAAATTCGCGTTTGGCGCCGTCGGGGAAGGTGAGGGTGACCTTCTCGGGTTCGACCGCCGGCTTCAGATTCGCGAGGCCATATTGGAATCCGGACACGGGCGTGTTGTTGTCGGGCATGGTCATCTCCTGATGCTCACTCCTGCGAACGAGCGCAGGTAAGCGGGAACCAGCGGTATAGCAGGGGATTCGGGTGTTGCAACCGCGAAAAATGCCGAGTTCGAAACGTGACTCTGGGTCGAAATAATGCAGTCGCTATCAGAGGTTGCGATTCTGCGAGCCGTCGTTTAGCCTCGGTTGAGCTGCTTCCGCACTCAAGGATCCGACATTTTCCACTTCATCGACATTGCCATGGCATTGCGAGTCGTCCTTGTCGCGGCTCTCGCGCTCGGCCACGGAGGAGCAGTACGAGCCGAGCCGCTCCTGGAAAGCGCTGGTTCCTCACCTACGCTCATCATCTATTCGGCGAAGGGTCCGCCCAATTCATGCGGAGAGGGCTGTGATCGCTGGATTGCCGTCGAAGGCATCGTTGACCGAGCCGCCGCTTCGCGGATCAATCGTTTCCTGCACGAGATGAAGGATACCACCCGTCCTATCTATTTCAACTCACCGGGCGGCGTTATGGGGCAGGCCTTGACGATCGGACGTCTGCTGCGTGTCCACGGGGGCATTGCCCGGATTGGACGAACGATCGCAACCGCATGCGCAGCAGGCAGCCAGTTCGATGATGCCTGCTTCAAGATCAAGACCTCGGGGCTTGAAGTCGAAGCGGAGATTTCGACTGATCGGGCCTCATGCAATTCGGCCTGTTCTTACATGTTTTTTGGCGCGACAACGCGCGAGGTCGCTCCCGATGCCGTAATGGCCGTCCACAACCCAAGACTTGTTCCGGTCGGGAAGGCTTCATCGGAGGTGATCGCGGCCCTGCGAGACCGCAGCATGGTTCAGGTCGATCTTGAGCAAACCTCATTCATTGCCGCGATGGGCATTAGCCGTGAACTCGGCGATCTCATCGAAACCGTGAAATTCGAAAATCCGCACGCGTTGACGAGGCCTGAGCTCTACCGCTTTGGTATCGATACGAGGACGATGGCCGAAACGGCATGGACGCTGGAACGAGCAGAGCACCCTTCGGTTCGTAAAGTTGTGCAGACAAGGATCGGAAACGGCTCGACGTTTCGAACGCGGCAGTGGCGGTTGTTCTGCGAGAATAGGGAGCGCGCGCGGCTCGTGTTCGCCAGGGAATCCGATACGGGCGAGGCCGGCACGGTTTCCGTGACCCTTACGGCCGGTTCGGAAAAATCTTTGGCTTTCGGCAAGTTTCCGGTTTTCGCGGGAAGGTATGAGGTGTGGAACGACACGCTCGCGCCGAACAGCATCAAGACGTTGCTCGAAGCACCTCGATTGCAGATGAGGGAGGTATTCACAGCGCCGGATGGCAAGACGAATGTCTCGTTTGTCGATATCGACAACAGCGGCCTGGGGCGGGGGTGGGCCGAGCTTTTGACCTCGTGCCCGACCACTCCGGGCGCGGGCGATCATCGCGTCGCCGGCCACTAGCTCTAATAGCGGCCTGTGGCAGGCTTGGACGCAGTTGCTGGCGCAGTGCCCGGGCTACTCGCGCGGTGGCCACGATTGTTTGACTCGCGCCGGTTTCGGTGCCGCTGCGGCGTCGGGGCCGATGCACGCCGCTGCGCCCGCGCAACAGCGCGGCGCGGCAGGTCGATGCATTTGGATTAAAATCCCGATCTGCTAACACGCTCCGGTGAAACGCTTTGCGTCCACCGCGCTGATGTTCGGCAATATCGTCACGGGCACCTCGATCCTGGCGCCGGCGGGGGATGTTGAACGAAGTTGTCGTCGGGTCTCGGCGTCAGCGTCAACAGCGCGGCATCGCTCGTGACCTTCGGCGCGGTGGTGCTGTGCATCGGCTCGCCGTTGACGGCGTGGCTGACCAGCCGGATCGAGCGCCGCAAATTGCTCGCCGCGATGCTTGGGGTACTGGCGCTGACCAATACCGCGTCGGCTTTCGCGCCCGATTATGCGAGCCTTCTGGTGATCCGCCTGATCATGCTGGCGATCGGCGGATGGTCGCTGGCCGCGGCGGTCTGCTTCCCGCTGGTGACATTCGTCGCCAGCCGGCGCTGCCGGATGGGCGCTGAGCGCCGGCAGCTATCCACTGATGGCGGCCTCGGTCGCGGTCTGGGGGCTGGGTTTTGCCTCGACCAACTCGATGCAGCAGGCCCGGCTGGTCGCGGCCGCGCCGGCGCTTGCCTCGGCATCCGTCGCGCTCAACACGTCCGTACTCTATATCGGGCGGCCATTGGTTCCGGCATCGGGGGTATGTTATACGCCCGCGATCTGCTGTACGGCGCCGGTTACGTCGAGGGGCCTTGTCGCGCTGGCGCTGCTGATGGTGATCAAACAAGATCGTACGTCGGCCCAAACACGAAGTGGGGGTTACATGAGAATTACGCTTGCGCTTGTCGCACTCCTTTATTCGACCGCTGTGATGGCACAGGCCAGTCCACCGGCCGCGGGCTCGCCCCCGACAGCCAGTTCGCCGCCGACGGTCGGAGAACAACCGCTGTTACAGGTGAAACCTCGGGGCCACAAAGCCAGGGCGGTCCCGGCTTCCTCCAAGTCCGCATCGGTCGCGAAGAAACTGCAGGCTTGCCTTGAGATCGATGACGGCACCAAGGGCCGGCTTGATTGCGATGACGCGATTTTCCCGCCCAAGCCAAACCCGAAAGCGAAGCCGGCCGACCGCGTGATGGACTGCCGTTTCATCAAGGAGGAAGACGAGCGGCTGAACTGCTATAACGGGTTCGCGGAGAAAATACCCAAATTCTGATGGGTCAGAAAAAGCTTACCACCGAACGGTTTGGCTTGGCACGATAAAGGCGGTGGTGCTCGGCTTGTCGGAATTGCTGCTGTAGTAGAATCTGCAAGCGGCGAGGATCACGATCAGCAATGCGAGTATGACGATCAGATCGATGTGCCGGGGATCGCGACCTCTGCTGCTGATTTTCCAGCGCATAGATTGGCCCTCCTGACGGAGTGACTCACCAATGCGTGGAGAAGGCCGCGGTTCCGTGACGTGAGGCTGATTTCGCTTGAACGCGATGCAGCGATTGCACCGCACCCGGCTCAGGGGGCGTTGACCCCGCGCCAGCGTCCGTACCGCCAGGGCAGATACCATCGCGCACCCGGTGGCTTCGTCAGCGGCACGTTGTCGATGCCTGACGTGCCCCAGGGCTGACAGCGCAGCAGGCGCGCCAGCGTCATCCAGCCGCCACCCCACAATCCGAAGCGCTCGATTGCCTCATCGCCATAGACCGAACAGGTTGGCAGATGTCGGCAGTTGTAGCCGACGAAAGGCGACAGCGTGTGCCGGTAAATCCAGATCAGGCCGCGTCCGGCATTGCGAGGCCAACGTTGCAGCGAACCGGCACAGTCGGAAGAGGAAGATACGGGCTTCATGGACGCGGTGCTGTATTCATTTGGAGCGGCGCTCGGTTCCCAAACATGGAACCTTCTGAACTGGCATTTGCGCCACATTCCGGGAAAATATCGCATGTTCCAGGTAATGTTGCAGTAAAGGTGCTATGGATGATGCGAATTCGCACGGTTACCGTTTTATTACCGCCGGAATGACAGAATCATATGGCGTTGGAATGAGGCCGTTGCCACTGCTTGGTGCGGGGGGAAGGAATCAAATTGAGACTCGTGAGGTGGCTTGATTTTCGCGGCTGGGCGCTGCTCGGCGCCGCCGCCCTAAGCATCGCATTGCCCGGGTTGATGTCGCTGGCCGGTTCGGCGCGCGCGGAGACGGCGCTCGAAGAACGCAAACTGCCAATGAAGTTTAGTTGGGTCGTCTGCGAGCCCAATTGCCGCGGCTGGGTGAGCGCCGTTGGCGTCGTGACTGCCGACAGTCCCGGTGATTTCGACCGATTCGCGCGTGGCCGCAATCTCGCCGGCGCAACCGTGGTGCTGGATTCCAGCGGCGGATCGGTCAACGACGCCATCACGCTCGGTCGGCGCTGGCGAAGTCTCGGTTTACTGACCACAGTCGGCACCAGCATTGAGACCCATACTGCGCAAGGCGATCAGACCAGCATCATGCCGGATGCCTATTGCGAATCCATGTGCGTGTTTCTGCTGCTGTCCGGCAAGACGCGCTATGTGCCCGATGGCGCGCATGTCAGGGTGCATCAGATCTGGATGGGCGATCGTGCCGACGATGCCAAGGCCGCCAGTTACACCGCGCAGGATTTGATGATCGTCGAGCGCGACGTCGGCCGTCTTGCCAAATACACGTTCGACATGGGTGGAGCAGGCGACCTGCTGTCTTTGTCGCTCAGCGTGCCGCCATGGGAAAACCTGCACGAATTGTCGCGTGACGAATTACGGCTGACCAATCTCGTCACCACTGATGCGGTCGCCGAAGTGCTGCCGGAGATGGTGCCAAAGAACGGCGAGACCGCGACACCGGTAGCTGAGTTGGCGACCCCGAAGCCGGTGCAGGATCGTTTTGTCAGCAGCGCGATGCAGGCCGTGGCCCAGCCGCATCAAATTGCGCTGCCAGAGAAGTCGACCAGGACAGCTGAAGCCGTGTCTCCGACTGGCGGCGCCGGTGCGGCGCCCGCGAAGTAGGGCCTGACAGCAAGGTGGTAATCATATCCGCATTAGCGGACGGTCCAGTATCCCGCGACGCTGATCAACGGCGATCGTGAGCAGCCGGGGGTGCCCGCGTTCATGGTATGCCGCTGGACGTTCAGCTCTGTGCCTGGGCGGGCTGCTTTGCGGTGTCGTTCGCCCTGGCTTCAATCTGACCGATTGCATCGACCACGGCATCGAAGGTCAGCATGGTTGAAGCATGGCGCGCCTTGTAGTCCCGCACCGGCTCGAGCAGTGCGATGTCGGCCCACTTGCCTCCGGGCGGCGCACCGTTTTCTTTCAGCATCTTGCGGACAGTCTGGCGCAACTCGCGCAACTCGGCAGCCGTCGAGCCGACGACATGGCTCGCCATGATCGAGGAGGAGGCCTGGCCGAGCGCGCAGGCCTTCACCTCATGGGCAAAGTCCGTGACGACCGGCCCGTTCATCTTGAGGTCGATCTTGACGGTCGAGCCGCACAGCTTGGAATGGGCGGTGGCGCTGGCGTCGGGTGCGTCAAGGCGTCCCAGTCGGGGAATATTGCCGGCCAGTTCGATGATACGCTTGTTGTAGATGTCGTTCAGCATAAGATCGGGGGTCTCAGGCGGTCCAGCCCAGCGCCCTTGGCGAGCACGGCCTGTAGCCCTATATATGGGCTGCAGTGGCGGAAAAACAGTCTGTCCATTGGCTCAATGGCCGAAAACGGAAACCAAACTGGCCGCCGAGGTTTACTATCGCAGTATTCAGGCGTCTGGCGGCAAGCCCGCCCCGTCTGCCGGTGACACTCCGGTCCCAAAGGCCGGTCGAACGGAGTCGATATGGACGCATTGATCAAACCCCTTCGCCCAAACCAGCCCACGGAAGCCAAATCTTCGGAAACAAAGTCTTTCGATTCGAAGGCTGCGGCCGCAAGGATACCGGACAGCCGCGCGGCCGAACTCGATCCTTCCGAGTTTCTGGCCGCTGCCGTGCGGGCGGACCAGCCGCGGCCGTCGCGCGCCGAGGCCGAGCAGGCCGTGCAGACGCTCTTGCATTACATCGGCGAAAACCCCAATCGCGAAGGCCTGCTCGATACGCCACGCCGGGTGGTCGAATCTTTCGACGAACTCTATCAGGGCTATCACCAATCCCCCGCCGAAGTGCTCGACCGGACGTTCGGCGAGACTTCGGGCTATGACGATTTCGTGCTGGTTCGCGATATCGAGTTCACCTCGCAATGCGAGCATCACATGATGCCGTTTTACGGCAAGGCGCACATCGCCTATACGCCGGTTGAACGGGTGGTGGGATTGTCAAAACTGGCGCGCCTCACCGACATCTTCGCGCGCCGCCTGCAGACCCAGGAGCATCTCACCGCGCAAATCGCGGCGGCGATCGACGAAATCCTGAAGCCGCGAGGCGTTGCAGTGATGATCGAGGCGGAGCATACCTGCATGTCGGTGCGCGGCGTCGCAAAGCCTGGCGCGGTGACGTTCACCAGCCGCTTTACCGGCATGTTCCGCGACAATCCGGCGGAGCAGGCGCGTTTCCTGACGATGGTGCGAGGGCCGCAACGCTAACCGACCCTCGGTTCAATTAACGAGGGGCTGTCCGTGGCCACATCTGCTCACAACGATGTCGAGGAAGGGCTGGATTTCCAGCCAAAATTTGACGCCTCGGGTCTTCTGACCTGCGTCGCCACCGATGCGGGGACTGGCGAGGTGCTGATGGTTGCCCACATGAATGAGGAAGCCCTGCGCAGGACCATCGCCAGCGGAGACGCTTGGTATTTCAGCCGTTCGCGCAATGCGCTGTGGCGCAAGGGCGAGCGCTCCGGCCATACCCAACGCGTGGTCGAGATGCGAATGGACTGCGATCAGGATGCGATCTGGATCCGGATCGAACAAACAGGCGCGGCCTGCCACACCGGCCGTCGATCGTGTTTCTACCGCAAGGTCGAACCCGCGGGGGGCGGAGCGAAGTTGACGTTTGTGGAAGCCGACAAGCTGTTTGATCCGCAGGTCGTTTACCGGAAATAGCCGCCGGCTCTTCCTTCGCCCGGAACGCTGTTAACCCGCCCTTAACCATAATTGCCGCACCGTACGGCTGGCGTGAGCGCCCTTTTGGGAGAAAGGGCTCGCATAGGCCGGGCGGGCGTTTCGCGGGGAGCGGGGCACCAGATAGATGACGGTCGATAGCTCAAGCGCCACGGCGACGGCAGGTGTGGATTCCCTGCGGCTGCGGATTGCCGGCGCCATCAAGCAGGCTGCCACTGCTACCGGCACCAGTTTCCAATATCTGCTGGCCACCGCGAAGATGGAATCCGACTTCAATCCGAAGGCGGCGGCTTCGACGTCGTCGGCGGCCGGATTGTTTCAATTCATCGGGCAGACCTGGCTAGGCACCGTAAAGGAAGCGGGCGCCCAGCTTGGCTACGGCAAATATGCCGATGCCATCACCAAATCCTCTTCCGGCAATTATTCGATCAATGATCCTGCCGCGCGCAGCGCGGTTATGAATCTGCGCGACGATCCGGCAGCTTCTTCGGCGATGGCGGGCGTGCTGACCCGCTCCAACAGTTTCAAACTCACCGGCTTGATCGGCCGCCGCCCCACGGATAGCGAACTGTATATGGCGCATTTCATGGGCGTTAGCGGCGCGGCGAAGCTGATCACGAACGCCGAGGACAATCCGCAGGCCTCCGGTGTGCGGCTATTTCCGAACGCAGCCGCGGCAAATCACTCGATCTTCTACGATAAATCCGGTCACGCGCGCAGCATCTCCGGAGTCTATTCGGAACTGACCTCGCGCTACGCCAGCGCCGCCAATTCATCGGCGACCCGCACTGCGATGGCCGCCCTCGGCGATACGCCGGCGACAACCGCCGTTGCGAGCGCGATATCGGCCGATACCCCGATCGACAACCCGGCCTATCTCGCGAGTTTCCCGAATGTGGCGGCAACCGCGCCTGTCACTGTAGCCTCCGCCGCGCCCGCAGCCGGCGCTTCGGCGCCAGCCGATACCAGTTTCCGTTCGTTGTTTCAGGTCGGTGAGCGCTCGCAGCCGGTCTCGCCGGCAATTCACAAACTATGGGGCGAGCCGTCCTCGTTGGTGGCTTCCGCCAGCCCGTCCACCTCGGCCCCGCCCGCTGTCAATGCTCCGCAGGGGCTTGACCTGTTCAGCGACCGCAACGGCACTTTCAGCAGCTAGCATCTGCAAGCCGGTCGGCCCGGCGATCCAACGCCAAATCCACCCTTAACAAAACGTCAATAAAACCAGTCGTTTATGGTGAACGCTTTGTTAAGCGTCGTGGTTTATTTTCTCTGACAGTGGCATCGCGTCACGGTGTCGTCTCAGGTTGCGTAAGCCGGCAGGACCATGATCGTTCGGCAGTTCATCAGTTGGGTAAGGACCGCTCCCGCGGGCGAGCGGGCAGAGGCCACGCGAGCTCTGGCGCGGGCCTGGCTCGTTTCGGATCTGAGCGAAGAGGATCGCGTGGCCGCCGAAGGCGCGCTGCTGATGCTGCTCGACGATCCGTCGCCCCTGGTGCGCCAGGCGATGGCCGAGGTTTTTGCGCGCAGCACCGAGGCGCCCGGCGCCATCGTACAGGCACTGTCGCTCGATCAGCCGTCCGTCGCGCTTCCGGTGCTCGAACATTCACCGCTGCTGATCGACGCCGACCTCGTCGACCTCATCGCGACCGGCAATGGCGAAGTGCAATGCGCCATCGCCCGCCGCGTCAACCTTCCGCCCTCGGTATGTGCGGCAATAGCGGAGGTCGGCACCGCGGCGGCCGCGCTTGAATTGATCGAAAATGCCTATGCCGAACTGGCGCCGTTCTCCTGGGACCGCATTGTCGAGCGTCACGGTCATCTCGCCGCGATCCGGGAATCGATGCTGGAGCTGGAGGATTTGCCGGCGACGACGCGGCTCGCGTTGGTCGCCAAGCTTTCGGACACGCTGGCTCAGTTCGTCGCCGCCCGCAACTGGCTGAGCACCGATCGGGCGGGGCGGATCGCAAGCGAGGCGCGCGAGCGCTCGACGGTCAACATTGCGGCGCGCTCGCTCGGCGAAGACATGCACGAGCTCGTGCTGCATCTTCGCGCCACCGGCCAGCTCACCGCGGGATTGATCCTGCGCGCATTGTTGTCGGGCAATCTCGAATTGTTCGATCATGCGCTCGCGGAATTGTCCGGCCTGCCACCGGCGCGCGTTTCCTCGCTGCTGCACGATCGCGGCGCCGCCAGCCTTCAGGCGTTGCTGACGCGCGCCGGCCTGCCGGAATCGACGTTTGGCGCGTTCCGCGTCGCGCTCGAAGTCGGCCACGAAACCGGATTTGTCGACACATTCGACGGCGCTGTCAGATTGCGACGCCGGATGGTTGAACGTGTCCTGACCCATTGCGAGACGGATCCGCAGGCCGCCGAGCCTCTGTTGATTCTGCTGCGGCGCTTTGCGACCGAGGCGGCGCGGGAAGAAGCCCGTATGTTCTGCGACGAGGTAGCGCACGATGCCGTTGTGCTGATGCAGCACGATTTGATCGCGGCATAGTCGTTTTCCGAAACCGGCTTACCGCCCCTCGTTGGCTGATACGCAGGCACGATTGGGGAAATTCAGGGCTTTTCCGTTTCGATAGAATCGAAACGGGGCTCTAGATTCTTGTTTTGACGCGTTTTCTTTTGCGCGAACCGGTATCCATCCACGGATCAAGTCCGAGGGCATGCTTTGCTCGAAAACGCTCTAGTCCGCCGGCACGAGGCTGGGTGCTAGGATGGCTTCGAGATGCTCGGGGCGGTCGCGATTGACTTGCATCAGATACTCGTCGGCGATGCCGCGTAATTTCCGGCTCAGTTCGGCGGCGGTTGTCACGGTGTCGAGCCTGGTGCGCTCTCCCGCGATTGCCTGGATCGCATTGACATGATGTGCGATCAGCTGCGGCGGCACTGCGCCGAGATTGGGCGCGTGCTCGATGATCCGGCACAGGCTGTCGGCGGCAGCCCCCGCGGAGGGAAAACCGAAGGTAGCGGCATCGCCCTTGATGTCATGCGCGGCGCGGAACAACTCTTGAGAGGTGAGGTCGGTGAAACCGTTCTTGAGAATGGCGGCGTAGGCCGCGGCGAGCCGTTCGCTTTCAACCGTCATCCAGTTCTTGAATTCACCCGACAGGCCCGCAAGCGCCTTTTCCGCGCGGGCAACGGGATCGTCCAGATCTTTTTCAGCGATCCGGCGCAACACATTGCGCAGCGGATTGGGCTGCGTGATGACGTGATGATCGGCGAAGGTCTCGATCTGGAGCGCCGCGGGTTTCTCTTTCGCCATGGAGTTTCCTGGGGTGTCCTAGATGCCGGCCCGGGCCTTGTCGAGCAGCGACGGCTGCTGCATCACTTCCATCTCGCCGCCGACGCGGCGCTCGGGCCCGATATAGGCGTTGTTGGTATTGCGGCGTCGGTCCGGACCGAAATAGGTCTTGGTCTTGATGAACGGGCGCGGATGAGCAACTACGTTGAGGATGCGCTGGTAGAGGCCCTTGGCGGAAATCGGCTTGGCGAGAAACTCGGTAACTCCGGCATCGCGCGCCATGGTGACGCGACGCTTCTCGGAATGGCCGGTCAGCATGATGATCGGTGCGTAGGGATTGCCCTTCGATTCCGGTTGCCGGATCATCTGCGCCAATTCAAGGCCGTCGAAAATCGGCATCGACCAGTCGGTGATGACGATGTCGGGGACGCAATGGGTGTACATTTCGAGCGCCGTCGCGCCGTCCTCTGACTCATAGACTTCGCGAGCGCCGAACGAGTGCAGCAGCGTGCGCAAGATGCGCCGCATATGCGGGTTGTCATCGCACACAAGAAATCGCAGCTTGTTGAAATCGATGTGGAACATGGCGCGGCTCTAAGCTTGCCGGGACGCCCCGGTACACTCCGCGTTAACCTTATCCCGCGCCCGTTAACGAATGGTTGCGGTCGCGCTGGCAGTTGGCTGCAAAGGCGACGTGAAATAACGGCTGGGCTCGTGCCTCAATAACCGAATTGCTCGCGCAGAATGCGTTCTTCCAGGCTGTGGCCAGGGTCAAACAGCATCCGCATCGAAATGGTCTTGTCGGACAAGACCTCGACCCGGCGAACGTCACGCGCCTCGTCATGGTCGGCGACCGCAGCAACCGGACGCTTTTCGCCTTCGAGCACCTCGATCACGACGAACGCGGTATTGGGGAGCAGGGCGCCGCGCCAGCGCCGGGGACGGAACGCGCTGATCGGCGTCAGCGCCAGCAGCGCCGCGTTGATCGGCAGGATCGGTCCCTGTGCCGACAAATTATAGGCGGTCGATCCCGCGGGAGTGGCCACCAGGATGCCGTCGGCGATCAATTCCGCCATGCGTTCGCGCTCGTCGATCAGGATCCTAAGGCGCGCGGCCTGATGGGTCTGGCGAAACAGCGAGACCTCGTTGATGGCGTGGTGCAGATGCACCTTGTCGTGAATGTCGGTGGCACGCATCAAAAGCGGATGGATCACGGATTCCCGCGCCGACGCCAGTCGGCTGCGTAGGTCGTGCGTGCTGTACTCGTTCATCAGGAAGCCGACGGTGCCGCGATGCATGCCGTAGATAGGCTTGCCCGAACGCATATGCCGATGCAGCGTTTGCAGCATCAATCCGTCACCGCCGAGCGCCACCACAACATCGGCCGAGGCCGGATCGTGACTGCCGTACATATCCGTCAGCTGCGTCAGCGCCTGCTGCGCTTCCGCGCCGGCGCTCGCGACAAAGGCAATCCGTTCATACTGCTGGGGGCTGGTCATGTCAGGCAGTTCTTGGAGATCGCGGACTCGTACGGTGCGGGCAAGACGGGTGGAAGCACGGAGGTCGTCTATCCGACCGCGGCCGCTGTTGTCGAGATAGGCAGGCGCGGCCCGCAATACTACAGCAAATCCAACGGGATCGGTCACCCAGCTCGGTGACACGGTTAATTGCGGATGGCGAGCTTGCGAACGGCATCCGGCTGCCGCAATTTCGGGTTTGAAACGCCGCCCCTTCGAATGGACCGCAGGAAACGAGCGAAAACAGGGAAGATAGCCGATATGGCACACTCATTCGCGGCGTCGCGTCGTGCGCACTTCGTGCTGGCGCTGCCGGTGCTTTCTTTCGCGTTTTGTTTCTCGCTTTTTGGAGCGGCCGGCGTCCGGGCTCAAGGTGCGCCGCCGTCGACCGACCAGCCGTCGACGGCAGCAAGCCAGAAGCCAAACGAAAAAAGCGGTCATGCCAACACGTCGGATGGGTCCTCCGCGACCGAGCAGCGTCGGCTGCCGCCGGATTCTATTACCAAGCACACGATCGTGCTTCCCGGGCGCACGCTCGCCTTTACCGCGACCGCGGGCTCGATCCGTCTGTCCGACGCCAAGGGCGAGCCTCAGGCCGACATTGCCTATACCGCCTACCAACTCGATGGTGCGAATGCGGCGACACGACCGGTAACCTTTCTGTTCAATGGCGGACCGGGCGCGGCTTCCGCCTACCTGCAGCTGGGCGCGGTCGGACCATGGCGGCTGCCGCTCTCCGGCGATGCCGGCCTATCCTCCGCGCCACCTGATTTGCAGCCCAACGCCGAAACCTGGCTCGACTTCACCGATCTCGTCTTCATCGATCCCGTCAACACCGGCTACAGCCGCTTCGTCGCGAGCGGCGAAGATGTGCGCAAGCGCTTCTTCTCGGTCGACGGCGACGTCAACGCGCTTGCGGTCGTGATCCGCCGCTGGCTGGAAAAACATAACCGGCTGCTGTCGCCGAAATTCGTCGCGGGCGAAAGCTATGGCGGCATCCGCGGTCCCAAGATCGTACGCGAATTGCAGATCAATCAGGGCGTCGGCGTGAGAGGCCTGATCCTGTTCTCGCCGATACTCGACTTCCGCGAGTTCACCGGCTCAAGCATCCTGCAATATGTGGTGAGCCTGCCGTCCATGGCTGCGGTAGCGCGCGAGGCCAAGGGCCCGGTCACCCGCGCCGACATGGCCGAAGTCGAACAATATGCGCGCGGCGACTTCCTCGGCGATCTGATCAAGGGCATTGCCGACACCGAGGCCACCACGCGGCTTGCCGATAGGGTCGCGGCGCTGACCGGAATTGACCGGGCGGTCAGTCGCCGCCTGGCGGGACGTTTCGACGTGATGGAATTCCGCAGGGAATTCGACCGTCGCGATGGCAAGGTCACCGGACGTTACGACGCCTCGGTAATGGGCCTCGATCCGCAACCGGACTCGAGCTTCTATCATTTCAAGGATCCCTCCGGTGACCCGCTGCTCGCGCCGTTGACCAGCGCGGTGGTCGATCTCACCACGCGCAAGCTGAACTGGCGGCCGGACGGCTCCTATCAATTGCTCAACGGCGCGGTCGAGAAGGCCTGGGATTTCGGCCACGGCATCAATTCGCCGGAGTCGACGGATCAGTTGCGGGAGATTCTCGCGCTCGATCCCAAGCTGAAGGTTCTGATCGGCCACGGCTTGTTCGATCTCGCCACGCCGTATTTCGGCACGAAAATCCTGCTCGACCAGCTACCCGCCTTTGCCTCGCCCGAGCGCGTCAAGCTGGTGGTTTATCCCGGCGGCCACATGTTTTACTCGCGTGACGATTCGCGGCGGGCATTCCGGAACGAGGTACGGGCGCTGATGCAGTAGGGTACGCATCGCGCCGGGCTCTGCTGCCATGGCGTCCAACCGAACACTCCACCAGCTTTGCGCCTTGGGTCATCTGGCCGTCCATTCGGACCGGTCCGCGATGAAACATGACCAATATGTCATCCAGATGAACGAGGCCTGCTGCCGCGCTTCAGGCCCGGTTCAGTGCCGCCTCTCTAGATTAGCCTGCATTGATCGGCGAGACCGTCCGTCCGTCCGGCCGCTTCCGATCCCCAGGACACTAAGGAGATCAAACATGTTGAAGACCGTTTCCGCAGCGCTGCTCGCCGTTTCCGTCCTCGCCGCGCCGGCGATGGCGGCCACCTCAGCCAAAACGGCGCCCGCGCCGATCGCCAAGACGACTGCACAGACGACGCAGGCATCCGGCCCCAAGTCGGTGAAGGCGAAACGGACTGTGCTGAACGCTGATACGCGGACGGGCCGACATCATCATCGCCACCACAGGCATATGGGCGCGTACAAGGCGCATCGGTTCTCGAAGGTTTCGGTCAAGCACGTCTCATCCACCAAGCACAGCTAGAATTGAGCCCGCGGGCGCGGTTCATTCATTGCCCCCGCCGTTGTTCGCGGACGTCAGGCCCGGCCCGTACGCCATTGCGTCCCCAATGGCTGCGGGCCGGTGCCGTCCGGGTAGCCGACAGGTGAATTCCGTTGTGCCTACGGGCGGTGTAGATTCCTGTTATCGATTCTGATCGAATCGGAGCCGCGCTCTATTTCGCCGGAAAACACCGTAGTTTCGGCCAACGACACATCACCGGAACGGATTTGCGCTTGAAGCCGGACTTAGGCATATCGGCAACGCCTGCAGGGACAAGGCGTGCGGGCATCCTGTTGGCGATCCTGCTCGTGGCCATCGGCGTTGCGGGCTGCGCGAGCAGCGACGACAGCAGCAAAAGCATCAGCTTCACCGACGATCGTGGCGTCGCCAACCAGCCTTATCCGAATAATTACCGCGCCGAATTGCTAGCGTTCCTGAGAACCTACATCAACAATCCCGTCGGCATCCGCGACGCGGTCATCGCCGAACCGGTCCAGCGCACCGTCGGCGGCCGGCTGCGTTATGTCACCTGCCTGAGATTTTCCGCGCGCGATTCCGACGGCAATTATCGCGACGCGCGCGACCGTGCCATTGTCTATGTCGATGGCCGGCTCGACCACATTGTCGACAAGCCCGGTGATCTCTGCGCCGGCGCCGTCTATGCAGCGTTTCCGGAACTGGAAAAGTTGACCCGTTGATGATCTCGATGCCTGTAAAACGGCCGCCGCAGGCGGCAAAACGTTAATCACTTTTCAGCGAGGCTTGAACTGGAACTTGGCGCGGGACGACGCAGCACATAGCTGTTGGCGGACATTTAGATGGCAAAAAATTGGAAGGACTTGGAACAAAATTGCGTTGTTGCGGCGTTGTCACGGTCACCAGCGGAGTTGTGTTCCGGCATTGCCATCAAGCAACCAAATTGAGGCCACGTTGTTTGGTTGAATGTCACGACGACAGTAACGGGGATTACTCATGAAGAGGCTTTTACTCGGCACGGCCGCGATCATCGTTCTCGCGGCGCCCGCATTCGCAGCTGACTTGCCGCCGCGTCCTTACACCAAGGCCCCCGCCTATACGGTGCCGCAGGTCGTGTACAATTGGACGGGATTTTACATTGGCGGTCACGTCGGTGGTGCGTTTGCAGGGGACAATAGCCTGCAGGGCAGTGATGGCCGTTTCCTCGGCGGTGTGCAGGGCGGCTTCGATTATCAATTCGCCAACAGCTGGGTGATCGGCGCCGAAGCCCAGTACAGCTGGCTCACTGGCAACAGCAACTCGGGCGTGCTGTTGCCGAGCGGTGCGTTGGTGAGTGGCAACACCGACCAGCTTGGCTCGGTGACTGGCCGGCTCGGCTATGCTTGGGGGCCGACGCTGCTTTATGGCAAGGGCGGTTACGCTTGGCGCGATAACCCGAATTTCGGCGTCAGTTTCGGCGGTACGCCGGTGGCGTTCACCACTGATGGCAACCATCGCGACGGCTATACGCTGGGCGCCGGCCTTGAATACATGTTCGCCCCGAACTGGTCGGCGAAGCTCGAGTACCAGTATTACAATTTCGGCAACACCACTTTCACCAGTCCGGCTTCGGTCGCCGGGGCCCGCTTCCAGGACGACGAACACACCGTCAAGGCCGGCTTGAACTATCGCTTCGGCTGGGGCGGTCCGGTCGCCACCCGATACTGACGGACTCTGCTCCCGCACGATTTTCCTTTCGGAAAAGGGCCGGCCTTGTGCCGGCCTTTTTGTTCCCGGCTTGCGAGCGCGGCCTTATGCTGGCCGCTTTGTTGAGGCTCATGTCGTCTTCGGCGACGGCGCGGTGTTCGGAAGAACTTTTTGTCGTTGGAACTTCGTCGGCCAGTTGTAATTGTTGGTTTTGCCGATTGGTGGACAACGAACATGCGTGCCTTGGCGTTTGGGCTGGTCTTCTCCGCGGTCGCCCTGCCGTGCCTTGCCCGAACTGTCCTGAAATCTGAACCTCTGGTCCTGGCGCCCTATGAGGTCGCTTTTGTGCAGGATGCATCCTGTCCGATCGGGAAGGTTCTCAAGGTGACTGGCGCCATCCGCGGCCTGCATCGCAGAAAGGCTTGCGTCACGTTGGCTGCGGAACAGGCGTCAATGGCGATCGCTACGCCTTAAGCAGGCGACGGCCGGCTGGCCAAACATCACATCCTGGAGCGATATTCAGGCGAAGGGCCGGGATACTCCTCATGAATGCGGCTGGAGATCCAGTTGGCCGTCGCGCTCCGCTTCTTCCTTGTTGCGGGCAGGGTCTTCCTGCGGGTCCGTCGGACAGGGCCTGATTTCGTAGTCATTGTCCAGCACCGGACGGGGAGTCGGTTTTTCGTCATCCGATGTCGCGTCCACCACCAGCCCGCTTTGCTGGGCGAGCTTCCAGACATCCGCTTCGGTCGGATAGGCCTTGCTCAACTGGGCTTCGTTGCAAAACAGGGCAAAGGGCATGATTTGCTCCGTCAGATCTCCTTAACGTCCGGAAGCGGAATAGGGTTTCGGCTCTGGCCGACTGCCTGTTCACAGCCAGGTGAGGCGGGCCAAACAGCCGATGCCGGGACATGAAGCATCCGATCAATGGAATCGGAGACGTTCCGACGCCATTGTCTGAGTCGTAAACGAGTTCTGAATCCGGCAAAAAATATTGGTCGAGACTCCGAAGCTAGAATCGCCCGATGTTTTGGCAATGACGCGAACGATCCTGCAAACCTCCTGCGATCACCTGCCGATGGCGCTCTCGGCAGCGCTGTTCGGCGCCTGTGTGGCCAATCTGGCGCTGGTATGTGCATGGCTGTAGCCGGCCCGGCTAACGATGCCATCACGCTCGCCGAACAAGGAGCGCCACCAGTTTTGCGGGAAGTGGCTGGCCGGAAACTGTTGCTTGCTCATCTTCGTTCATTGGCGGAATCATAAATCTGACGGGCTTGGCCTCCTGCGTCGAAGTAGGCATTGACTTATTGTTCATGATTTGTTCATATGCTGGCCCTCCATAAAGGAGACCGCCATGGACAACAGGATCAATGAAAATCGCAAGAAAATCAGGCTGCTGCGCACGCAGATGCTGGAGGCCGAAGCCGCCATTCGAGCCCAGATCGGCCGGGATGAGGACTGTACCGAAACTTCGCTTGTCCTGATGGCGATGCGGGCGGAAATGTCAGCACTCTCAAAGGAGCGGGGAAGGCTTGGCGACGACAGGGAGCCCATACTGGTCGAGCAGTTGATGCATCCGCGGCGGGCACCGGCGACGAGGCTAATCTTGCCTGCGAAGCGGCACCGCGCAAGCAAGAATTCTCAAGCTGAGCTTGGGGCGATTGACGACGCACTAACGTGCTCGGCGTAGTCGAATGAACCAATGGGTTGTGCGAACATGCCCGATGGTGCCCCTTGAGCCGGGTGCGAGGATGTAGAATAGCTGGATTGAGCGCCGCCAAATCGAGGATGGCGCGACAGCGACCGCGGATGTCCCCGGATTTACTGCGCTCAATCGACTACGCGCTTCTTACCACGGACGGGCCTGCGAAAAATTACGCCTGTTTTGTGCCTAAAGGACTGCGTTCTGAGCCAAATCCGCAAGACTGGCCGCCCGCCCAATAAGTGTCGGGAAGCACGGTCACTATAAAGGTTTTGGCGGTGCCGGTTGAGAGGATTGAACTCCCGACCTTCGGTTTACAAAACCGCTGCTCTACCGCTGAGCTAAACCGGCTCATCTTCCCACGGCGATGTCGACGAGGAGACGCGCGCCGTCAAATACCAGACTTGTTCGAAAAGGGCTACAGGTTCACGGCTAGCTGGATCAAGCTAGGGGCTCTGCGCTGGCGCAGGTGAGCTGGGCTCTCGCCAATCGGCATTGCGGCCGCCGGGTTGCAGGGCGCGCGCTGGTCGAAATCCGATGACCAATAGCTGGGTCGGAGCTCGCACTTCTATTTTCACAAAACATAGCCCAGACACTCGCAGTCCACCGAGGAGCTTAAACCGCGCCACACACAAAAGAGCGCCCGCAAAGGGTGGTGGCCCTCCACGTCAAACCCCTAAGATATCGGGTGTGCGACCGGCGAAAAGTAGTATCTGGGAGGATGAGGCTGTACGAGCACTCCGATAGGATGTCGTGTCAGCTAACGGGGATGATGCGGCATGAAGAATGGAAGTGCGCCGGGTACGATCCTGTCGATCGATGTCGGCGGATCGCACGTCAAGGTGATGACGAGCAAGAATCGTATCAAGCGCGAATTCGTGTCGGGTCCCAAGCTAACCGCTAAATCGATGGTCGCACAGATCAAGGAGATCACGAAGGACTGGTCCTACGACGTTATCTCCGTTGGATATCCGGGGCCGGTTGTGCGGGATTGTCCCGCGGCGGAGCCTCACAATTTGGGGAAGGGATGGAAGGGCTTCGATTTCGGGCGCGCGTTCGGGCGCCCGGTCAAGGTCGTGAACGACGCGCTGATGCAGGCGCTCGGAGACTATGAGAACGGAAAAATGCTTTTCCTGGGCCTTGGGACGGGTCTGGGTTCCGCCATGATCGTGGACGGCGCGCTGGTGCCCATGGAGCTGGCGCACCTGCCGTACCGGAAGGACAAGACGTTCGAGGATTTCGTGGGGGCGGCCGGGCTGAAGCGCCACGGCAAGAAGAAATGGACGGGTTACGTCGAAGACGTCGTCGATCGCCTGGTTGCCGCGCTCGAACCCGACTACGTCGTCATCGGAGGCGGCAATGCCGACAAGCTCGGGGTACTGCCGAAGAAGTCGCGCATTGGCAAAAACGGCAACGCATTTCTCGGCGGCTTCAGGCTTTGGCAGGACGCCGCCCTGCACCGAGTCCACCGCTGATTCGTCAGATGTCGTGCAGGGACAACCACCCGCGGTGCCGGATATTCGAAGCCTGCTTCGCACCGTCTTCAAACTGTGAGGTTCCGGTTCCGGCGATTAATCATGAGAGCCGCTGACGCATGCACTTACGCGGCGTTAACATTTCGGAGTTCATCTGGGAATCGGAGCTCATCTAGGAAATTGAACCTGTGCCGATGCTTGCGCATTAGGGCTACCGGCAATTTCGGCGAACGCCTTAACCCTTCGGTCTGTCGATTGGATTAAATTGCTCCCGGAAAAACCGGAAAACTCAGGCATGCGCGCCGGACTAGTGTTGGCCATCTTGATCGGAACGGTGCTGCCCGCCTGTGCCGGCGAGGGCTTTGAAGTCGTAATTCCCGGGCGTCCCGGCGTGCCCATCATCATCAACGGGGTCGATGCGTCCTATTCCGTGGTCGAAGGCCAATGGGGGCTGGGCAGGGGCTATCATGAACAGCCTGTCGTCTATGGCGGCCGCCTTGTCACGAGCGAACCCGATGTCGGTCATTGGTATCCAAGCCTCGGCCATAAACCCGGCTATGGACGTTTCGAGATCCAGCCGCCGGCAAATCGCATCCTGCCGAAGCCGGCAGAGAGCTATCACCAATCATGGTCGGCGGAATCCGCGCCGCCGCCAATAGTGGTTCCGGCGCAGCCCGAGGTGCCGTTCAGTCCGCCACCGGTGATCGTCGCACCGCAAATCGGCGGCGCAGGCACGCCATCCGATCCCGATCCGCGACTTAGGAGGCCGCACCCGCTTCCGCACTAATCGGCTCATCAACAGGAGAGAGTAATGCGTCAGATGATTTCAGGTTTTGTGGCGGCGATCGCCGTGGTGGTCGTCGGCACGCTGCCGGCGAGCGCGTGCGGGGTGTTCGAGCCAGCCTGCGGCTACGTCGCGGCGCCCGTTTATACCGGCTGCGACATTGGCTGCGGATGGGGCTATGAGCGGCTGCCAAATCCGGAGCTGCAATATCACGCGGCAGTTCCGGTCGTGCATCAATATTACTACGCCGATCAGGGGCCGACCTACACCGGTCCCGGCGACTTCGCGCCATATCCGTTCTATCAGGAGACTGCGATAGGGGGTTGGGGCGTCTATCGGCACTACCCCTATTACCACGGTCATCATGGCTGGGCGCATCACCACGTGCACTACTGATACGCTATCCATCATGGCTATCGCCGCTGACGCCGGCGCGGCGCACGACTACGCCGCCCGTACGCATCGCCACTATTGATCGCAGGATCCGACCGAAGAGATCGACGCCCGCCCGCATTGATTTGCGGCGGGCGTTGTCGTCAGCGCATCAGGCCGAGCCGGCTCGCACCGATATAGAGCGCCAGCACCGCGGCGTTGGAAACGTTCAGGCTCTTGATTTCGCCGGGCATGTCGAGCCGCGCCACCACGCCGCAGGTCTGGCGCGTCAATTGCCGCAACCCCTTGCCCTCGGCGCCGAGCACCAGCGCCAATGGCTGTCGCAACGTCACCGCGCCAAGGTCTTCAGTGCCCTGGCTGTCGAGGCCGACGGTCAGGAAACCCTGGTCGTTCATTTCGGTCAGCGCGCGGGCGAGATTTTGCACCATGACCAGCGGCACCAGTTCCAGCGCGCCGGACGCCGATTTCGCCAGCACGCCGGTCGCCTCCGGGCTGTGACGCGCCGTGGTGACGATCGCCTTGACGGCGAAGGCTGCCGCTGAACGCATGATGGCGCCGACATTGTGCGGATCGGTGATCTGGTCAAGCACCAGCACGATGCCTTCCTTGGGCAATGTCTCGATATCGGGGGAGGGCAAGGGGTCGGCCTCGGCCAACAAGCCCTGATGAACGGCATCGGGGCTGAGCCGCTGGTCGATCAGCGCCGGCCGGACGATTTCCGGTGTCACGCGGGTGTCGATATGGTCATCCGCAAGACGTTTGGCGGCATTTTCCGATAGAAACAGTTTCCGGATCCGGCGCCGCGGATTGGCCAGCGCCGCGGCTACCGTGTGCCAGCCATACAGGATCACCGCACCGTCCGGACCCGGGTCACGGTCGCGCCAGGCCGGCCGGCCGGCTTCGCGGCGTTTGTCCGCCGGTTTGCCGTCCCCACGCCGAAATGGTGGCTTGCGATTGCGATTAGCCATTTGGGTCACCCATTTCAAGCGCTTGTCTCACGGGTTCCGGACAATGGCAATTTGGGCCGTCGGATGCGCTAGGATTGACCATTCCCGTTGGTTGACTTTGCCATGGCCCTTCCCCCATAAACGCGCCCGACCGGGGACGTGCCATCGGAACCCGGTCTTAACGTCATCCATGCCGTTTGCCTCGCCAGGTCAGGCGACCGGCCGGATGTTGTTGAGCGGGGGAGTGTCCCGAGTGGCAAAGGGAGCTGACTGTAAATCAGCCGTCTTATGACTTCGAAGGTTCGAGTCCTTCTTCCCCCACCAATAATTTCAATAACTTGGATGAGGTATGCTTCCCAGATCGGTGCTGCTTCCCAGGATTGGGAAGCATAGCATATGGGAAGCACGCGCCCCGGCATCTGCTACTACCCAGTTGATTCTGATGAACGCAAGGAGGGGCGCATGGAACTTCGTTTTGTCCGCCTACACGCCAGCATTCGGAAAGAAGCCGGTCTATGCGAACGTTGAGGTCAACGGAAGACTCCATCATTTTGAGAAGCATGCAAACGACAGCAGTTCAGCAAATTCGCGGCGCCGATTGAAGCGGCGCTCGATCACCAGATGCCTTCCAACGGCTGCTAGCATCGATTTCACCGCGGAGGTTTTGGAAACCGAAGTGGCGCGATCCTTGCTCCTTCTTGAAGAGCTGAGCTTCTAAACCCTGCACCCTGGACCCAAAGCGTAAGCGTAAGGGCGGCCACCATGAGTTACCAGCAGCAGATCGAGTATCTCGTCACAGTGTCTGCAACCATCGCAGCACAGCTCCAGGAACTGAAAGCACTGCGAAAGCAGGTTAAAGAAGGTCAGACCATGTCAGCTGACGAACCGGCGGTTCAAAGCTTGATGTTTGCATGCCCAAAAAACCCGCCGGCGTGACCTGTAAAATGGTGGCCTCGGCGATAGAAGAGGCCACCAGACCGAGGTGGCCTCATTCTATGCTGTTGCTTGGCTGTGATCACAGCCACGGCGCATCCTAACGCGATGAACCGTTAGTCCTTTTGCCGCTACGGCCCCAAGCCTTCACTTTGCCACATCTCATCCTGGTCGACCACATCGTCTTGTGTGTCTCCGGGCTTCGGCTGGTCGGTCCTTCCCGTCTCGCCGGGCAACGCCTCCTTGCCGGGCGGCTGATGGTGGCCATCGCTATCGTCGGTCACATCTCCTAGCGTCATCTGGTCCCGCCTACACTGACCACCGCCCGTCTGTGACGTCTCGTGGCCAGGCAGTTGCTGGCCGCCTGGGCCGCGCGGCTGGCCGAGGCCGCCTGGGTTACTTTGTTCGATCGTGGCGCCTATGTGGTAACTATCTTGTTCAGGTAGACCGTGATGTATTTGTTGGCTCATGATCTTCCTCCTTTGCTGACGAAAAACGGTCAGAACGATCTTTGGCCCGACAGGGCGCGGCTCATTTCGGCGGTTGCAAGCCAGGCGAATTCAGCCAGCCATTTACGCGCAAGGCGCATTCGGCCTGCTGGGTGCGCTGAATCAGCCGTTCGCGTTTAATGCCGGCAGGTGTGCCTTGAGCTTCCTTGCGGAGCCTTGCGACCATCCGTAAGAGCCGCTGTTCAAGCGTTTCTGTCTGTTTGAAACGACGCCGCTTCAACATGACCCGATCCTTTCCATCAGAGAAAGGCGGGAGCGCAACCGGGCGTTCTCATCACCGTTAGATGCCAAGGGCGAGCGGTGACGAGGATAAATATGCGCCCGGGAGTTTTAAAATGCGAGTCTTTTTTAACGGCATGAAATCGCGCGGGATAGCGAACTTGCTGTCGTAGTCTTCGACGAATTCTTCAATAATTCTTGGATTGAATGCCGCCGAAGCCGAGGCGAGGGTTCTTCGGCAGAAGGTTGGTAATGCGGCTCGGGAAAATCGCGCGCCTGAAAGCAAGTCCCGTTCTCCGTCGATCAGCATGACGGCATCGTAGCTCCAGCCATTGTGGGGCTTGATGACGACGCGATCCGGCAGGCTTGTAAAATCGATCTCGTCCAAATCGGCGGCGTCGTAGTAAAGTTTTGGCAGTCGCAGGTCCATCGATTTGATGTAGCGTCGCATCGAAAGCTTATCGCATTGTCATTTGTCAATTTAAGGAAACGTCAACTTGGATAAAATCTGCCGCTTTTGATCGAGTGTATTAGCCTCCTTAGTGCACTCACAGGCTGTAGTAATGAATCAACTGTCAGCAAGTTTCTTCAGCGTGGCGTGAAAACTCAGGCTGCGGCTGCCGACCAGCGTGGTGCCGAACACCTCGGCTTGGTCATCGGCAAACGTTCCGGAAAACCCGCTGGTGACTTCCCGGCCTCCGAATAATGGGCGAACGAACGGGTCGGAAAACGGCGTGTGCTGGTTGGTGCGCAGTTCACCTTTCCAGGTGCCGGCGGCGACAGTGTAAGAGCCGGTCGACCAGAAATAGGGGCCTCCGCCGAGGAATCTGCCGTCGCGCAGGATCAGCACGCCGCTGTCGCGGCCTTTCACGCCATCGAGCATATGGACGTGGATCGAATAAAGCCCGTTCTTCATGGTCAGCGCCACAGTGCTCCTTCAGCTCGCCAAGCATATCGTCTGTTGCGGATTGCGTCATGTGAGCTATGTCACGAAACAGTCCTGAAATACGATAGTCTGAAAGCCCGCATGGACGCGCCGCGCGAAGGGCTACGACTGATGGCCAGAACGCAAGCAATGCGCGATACCCACGACGGAGACGGCCATGTTACGCAAGCAAGTCATGATCCTCAGCGACGGCGATCGGTTTCCAGCCCTCTGCCAGCCGCGCGATTGGCATGATGCAACCGGCCATCACCGCTATTACGGCAGCTCGCGCTGCAATGGCGGCGAGCGCATCGCCGGGGGTCGCCGTGGCCCACGGCCGGCCTTGGTTAATCTTTTTGGTTCTAAGCCATAGCTTTTCGGGCGAAGTGGGTACCGGTTCGCGTGAAGAAAACGCGTTAAAGGACTGCTCAAACGCAAAAAAGGTGCGGCGGGCTGGCCCGCCGCACCCCAATTGTTGCACTCGCTGGTCAAGGCGCCGAGAGCGCCCTTGCCAAGCCCTGAGCAAGCTTAGCGGACGATCCCAGCGAGGTGACAGCGCTTGGTGAAAGACACTGGATCACCTCCTTTCATCTATTGATGGAAACAAAAGTATAGACACGATTCGCCCGATGTTAAGGGACGTTCCGGGACGCGGGTAGCCGGTTCCTTTAGGCCAAATCCGGCGAGATGGCGTGCTTGCTGTTGAGGCCGCTTGCCCGGCGTGTTAGTTCATCGCCTTCCGCCACACCCGGATCAACCCGGTTGCGGTTGCGCGGGTGTAGCTCAATGGTAGAGCAGCAGCCTTCCAAGCTGAATACGAGGGTTCGATTCCCTTCACCCGCTCCAGTCTTTCCCTTTGTCCGGCCGGACACATAGGTAACGGAACGTACCTAAGAGAACGTACCTAAGACATGGGTGATAACCCTCGTGCCGAACCGGTTGTCGAGGGGCTGCAGGGTCTTCTGCTCCAGGTCGAAATATCCGAGATCATAGTGCATGAAGCTGACAAGCCAAATGCCCTCGTCGACTTGGCGACCAATGTGCCATGCATCGATGCGATGGTTAGATCCCACATTTCCTCTGCATAAGGGAACGTTACGAAAATATTTCAAAATACGATCTGTGAACGCGCCCCAACCCAGTCGATCGTAGCACCGCGATAGTTCGGCCCCCCAAAGAATTGCGGATTGTCGATCACCACATGTTCGTAATCGAGCATGAACTTCATGTTGAGGTTCGGATACCAGTTAAGGCCCACGCCGTAGCTTGTTTCCTTGCCGCCGCCATAGGTGGTGGTGCCGCCAGTGAAGACACCGGGCGCGGAATAGGCCGGGCCGAGCACGGCCGTCGCCAGATAAGGACTGTTGAGGTTGACATAGGTGAAGCGCGTCGCAAACTCCAGCGCGCCCCAGCCGGAACTTCCCCACACCAGCGGCGATTCCGGAATCACGGCCGTATAGGCGCCGCGCGTCGGATCGTAATGCCTGGTGCCGCCGATCGAATAGCTTGCCTGAACGTAGCCGCCGTCGAAATTGAGCGTGGGACCCGGCACGCCGCCTTGCAGGTTGCCGGGCGAAGTTGGAACAGCCGCGCGCGTGCCGATGGTGTAGTGATAATATTCGGCTTGCGCGAACAAGTTCTTGTATGTCGCGGCGACTTCCGCGCCGAATACCTGGCCGCCCCTTGCCGGGATATTGCCGCTCTGCAGGAATGAGGTCGGATCGACGCGTAATTCCGGCCGGTCTGACAACGAGATCGCTTGCAGGTTGGGGCCAACGCTGGGGTTGAACAGGTTGGCATAATTGAAACCGACGTGGAAACTCGCATCCCTTTGCTGGATCACCTGATAGGCACCGCGCGCGAGAAATGCGAGCGGCGGTCCGTTGCCGGTCATCTGCTCGCTGGTAACGCAGGGCGTACCCGGCGTCACCGCAACAGTTCCGGTGTTGCACGAGGCGCCTGCGGTATGCAGGTCGCCGGAATCGGGGCCGGTCAGGAATGCGCCGAGCCAATAGCGATCGTCGTTGGAGCGGACGCCGATCGCCGAACGGAAATCGCCGCCGCCGAAGGTGGTCGCGATCACCTGCGCGCTCGATCGCTCCATGAACATGATGTCGTTGGAGCTCGTCGCCTCTTCTAGGGTCCACGGCACGTCCATGATGCCGAAATCGAACGCGACCGGGAATTGCTGGCCGTGGCTGTAGAAGCCGTTGTAGGTGATGAAGGCATTCTCGACGCCCGACAGGAAGGTGTTGCTCGTCGTCGGGCTCGTGCCCGAATTGGCGTTGGCAAGCGCATTGTTGATGTTGCTGGAGTCGGACGAATTGCCGAGATCGTAGACGAACGCGTAATGCCAATCGCTCATGAAGGTGCCGATCACGCCGATGCGGGCGCGCCGCAGGTCGACGCCATCCGAGAGACCCTTGCGGTCGAGCGTCTCCGGCCCCGGCGTGTAGCTCGTGTAGTTCCCGGTATCGACTTGAAGACGTCCGAACAGTTCGACCGTATTGTCCCCGGTCGCATCCGAAAAGCCGAAGTGATAGCCACGGTCGTAGGTCATCAGCACCTTGGCCGGAGTCGCCGGCGGAGGCAGATCCGGCGGAAGGATGGAGGATACCTGCTGCGCCGTTGCCTGCGTCGGCGGTCGCGTTGCGGACGGCGGCGTCGCGGCGGCCGTTGATTTCTCCTTCCGCAATCGCCTGATCTCCGCCTGCAATGTTTTCATCTCGCTCTCGTGCCGCGCTTCAAGCTCCTGCATCTTCGCTTCCAGCCTCTGCAGTGCCGCGTTGTCGTCTGCACGCGCGCTTGTGCCGGCGAGCCAGACCACGCTCGTGGCGATCAGAATGAATGACCCGCGTCTTGTGAAAGCGCGCGCGCCTTTTGACGCGGTGTTTCCACCAACTTCCGAATGCATTTGAGATCCCCCGAACCTTAAACCTGGAGCGGGCATCAAGATCAGCGAAAAAAAGGGCTGTCAAATTGGAGACGAAGTTGATCACAATTCACGATCAGGCAACAATGGATTACTTCATCGATTTTGCGACGAAGAAAATCGTTTCAAGCGGATTTGGAACGTAGACTAGCGCGCCACAAGGTCGGGCACTCTGACAGTGCGGGAGCGCAGGCGATCCTCGATGCAATCCGCAAACGCCGGCATGGGTGAAACACACTTCTTCGCAGACGCCGCCTATGACCGACTGAAGCTGATGGATAAGGCCGCCTATTTGCAATTCGCGCTGGAGATAATTCGTCGCCGCAATTGCCAGAAGGGCTTCGAGGTTTTGCCACGACGCTGGGTCGTAGAGCGGATCTTCGGTTGGATGATCCGATGGCGCAGGTTGGTGCGAGACTACGAACGCCGCATCGACGTCTCAACCGCCATGATCCATATCGCCATGGGCAGCCTCCTCATACGAAATGCCAGCAAGTGAATTTACAAATAGGCTCTAAGTGTGGAGCCTCAACAGGTTGTCCTCGGACTGACCGAGTCTGCTGATTGTGTTTGAGATCTTATGCCGCCGTGCGCGGCCGACGCCAATTGTATCGGCGGAGTCAGATCGGAGGCTCCCCGGCGCGACGATCTGATGTGGGATAGGCTCGATCGCCTTCCGGGACGCCTGCAGCAATCTTGGCAACGAGGGACGGCGTCAGGCGCAACTGCTTCGCGTCAAACGCAAAGAGGTCGCGAAGACCGAGCCTGTTCGCTGCATCGTCGAGACACAGCCCACGACGCCTTCGAAATCTCGCTGGCCGAAAACGCGATCCGCTCGCCTATGCATCCTGTCGACCAGTTCGAGGCCTTACGGTGAGCTCTCGCTCGACGAGGCACTCTTATCGGATTGGTTGATTTCTATTCCGACAAAGCCGGCTGAGTCGCTCCGAGAAACGTTCACTTTTGGCCGACTGCTTGGGTCGTTTGATCGACCTGGATTCGGTGGCCCCGCCGTGCCGACCGAACGATGTGAAAGTCAACTCGAGTCGCAAGCCCGCGGCCAAAAAATGATCTTCTTCGAAATCCGCTCTACTTGGGTCAGCATCCCATGCCGGGAAGGCAAATCCGGTACACGCTTTGCCGAGGGCACTGGAGGGTCGGTCAACGTCTTGTTGCTTGCTGCCTGCCGAGATTGAGATCGATCATGCGCCATAGGGGCTGCCGCTGGTGCAATTGTCATTTCGAGACTTGATAAAGAGACGCCGCTGTCCCGTCGTTTATTGAATCCGCAGCTTTTTTTCGCACCGAATGGGAAAGGCCCTAGCTTTCCTGCTTTGCGGCCCCACATGGAAAACAGTACGATTGCGGCCTGACCGGCCCACGGCGAGCACGCCAATGTTCGACCGCCGCGGACAGCTTTACGCAAGCCATGGCTTTCGTGGAAGCGGCTGTCCGAGCGCGCGCTGGAGGTTGTCACGAGGTGGCTGCCGAGTTTCGGCAGGATGAGAACGTGCAATTGCATGCGCAGGACCCAGCCTACGGTGGCGTCGAAATCGCCTATTCAATGCGGCGCGCGACGATGCTGCTGCGATTGATGCAGGAATGAGGGCCGTCCTCGGGCTCAAAAGCTCGAGGTTAAAGACGCGGGTTGAAGGAGCACGTGTCATGGACCGCTCGGTTGACCTAGAAACCTGTTTCGGTGCCTCGAACTATGCGCCGATGCCGGTCACCATCGTGCGCGGCAAAGGCGTCTACCTCTGGGATGTAAATGGGCGGCGCTACATCGATATGATGGGCGCCTATTCGGCGGCGAGCTTCGGGCATTGCCATCCGCGGTTGGTGCGAGCGCTCACCGACCAGGCACGACAACTGGACACGATCTCACGCGCCTATTTCAACGACCGCCTAGGAGCGTTTCTCGCGCGCGCTTGCAGCCTGACCGGGATGGATTTGGCGCTGCCGATGAACAGCGGCGCGGAGGCGGTGGAGACGGCGCTCAAGGCCGCGCGCAAATGGGCCTATAAGGTCAAGGGAGTGCCGGCCGACCGCGCCGAGATCATCGTGTGCGATGGCAATTTTCACGGCCGCACCATAACCATCATCGGCTTCTCGTCTGTGCCGCAATATCGCGACGGCTTTGGGCCATTTCCGCCCGGCTTCAAGTCGGTGGCATTCGGTGACGCCCAGGCATTTCGGGCAGCGATCACGCCGAACACCACGGCCTTTCTCGTCGAGCCGATCCAGGGCGAAGGCGGCATCAATGTGCCGCCTGCGGGCTACCTTGCCGAGGTCGCGCGCATTTGTCGGGAGCACAACGTCCTGCTGATCTGTGACGAGATCCAGTCCGGCCTTGGCCGCACCGGGCAATTGCTGGCGTGCCACCATGACGGCGTGCAGCCGGATGCGGTGACCTTGGGCAAGGCCCTTGGCGGCGGCCTTCTTCCGGTGTCGCTGTTTCTGGCGCGTCGCGAGGTGATGCAGGTATTCCAGCCGGGCGACCACGGCAGTACCTTTGGTGGCAATCCGGTCGCAGCGGCGGTCGGGCTGGCGGCCCTTGACACCCTGATCGATGAAAAGTTGATCGAGCGATCCGCCCGCCTGGGTGCGCATTTGTGCGCTCGGCTGGCCGCGATCGAAAATCCGATCATCCGCGAGGTGCGCGGGCGAGGGCTGTTCGCCGGCCTCGAACTGGAACCTGACTTGGCCAGTGCCGCCGCAGTGGCGACCCTGTTATTACGGGCTGGAGTGCTGACCAAGGATACCCACCGCAACACCATTCGCTTTGCACCACCGCTAATCATCGACGAATCCCAAATCGATTGGGCGGTCGAACGCGTTGCCGAAGTGTTGGACGAATTTCGCCGGCGCGAAAGCTCAACCCTGGTCGATGTCAAAACGGACACCCTGGGCTAGTGGGAGATCGTTGCCGTAGTTCACGGTGCTGGTGAGGCGACGCATATACGCTTTCCAGGCGTCGGAGCCGGCTTCGCGGCCGCCACCCGTTTCCTTTTCGCCGCCGAATGCGCCGCCGATCTCGGCGCCGGAAGGGCCGATATTGACATTGGCGATGCCGCAGTCAGAGCCTGTCACCGAAAGAAATTTCTCAACCTCGCGCATGTCGGTCGAGAAGATCGAGGACGATAGACCATGAGCGACCGCATTGTGCTGCTCGATCGCGGCGTCGAGTTCGGTGTACTTCATAACATAAAGAATCGGAGCGAATGTCTCACGTAGCACCGGCCCGGTTTGCGCCGGCATCTCCACTAGCGCTGGCCGGACATAGTAGGCGTTAGGAAACCGTTTCTCCTCGACTCGCTCGCCACCATGGACCCGCCCCCCGTGCACCCGTGCCTCCTCAAGCGCGCGCTGCATGTTCTGGAATGCCGCGGCGTCGATCAGCGGGCCGACCAGCATCTCGTCGCTCATAAGCGGGTCGCCGACCCTCGTGGAGGCGTAGACCTGTTTCAGTTTCGCCACAAAACCATCATGAATGCTGTCATGGACGAACAGCCGGCGCAGCGTGGTGCAGCGCTGGCCGGCAGTTCCGGCCGCAGCAAAGGCGATGGCTCGTAGCGCCAGATCGAAGTTTGCCGACGGGCAGATGATCGAGGCGTTGTTGCCGCCGAGTTCGAGAAGGCTGCGCGCAAACCGCCGCGCAAGTTGCGTCCCCACCTCGCGACCCATCGCGGTCGAGCCGGTCGTGGAGACCAGCGGCACGCGAGGATCGTTGACCAAGGCTTCGCCGACATCCCGGCCGCCGATGAGCACCGTGGATAGACCGTCTGGGATGTTGCCCGCTTTGGCGGCGGCGCGTTCAAACAATGCCTGCACCGCCAGTGCCGTCAGCGGGGTTTTCTCCGACGGCTTCCAGATCACCGGATTGCCGCAAACCAGCGCCAGAGCCGCATTCCACGACCACACAGCGACGGGGAAATTGAACGAAGTGATGATACCGACGGGGCCAATCGGATGCCATTGCTCCATCATACGGTGATTGGGCCGTTCACTGGCGATGGTGAGGCCGTAAAGCTGTCGCGACAAGCCGACCGCGAAATCGCAGATGTCGATCATCTCCTGCACCTCGCCACGGCTTTCCGAGACGATCTTGCCTGCTTCGATGGTGACGAGACGCGCGAGTGCATCCTTGGCGGCGCGCAAATCTTGACCGAGCAGGCGAACCAGTTCGCCGCGCTGCGGTGCAGGCACTTGGCGCCATTGCCGGAATGCTGCTTCGGCCAGCGCAATAGTCTCGGCTGTATGCTGCGGACTCGCGTCCTGGACATTGGCGATGGTCTCGCCGGTCAGGGGCGAGCGCACGGCGTGAGCACCATGCCGACGATTGGGAACGACGCCAAGACGATCGAGTAGGGATGTAACGTCGCTGGAGAGCACGAAGAGACTTTCTTAGTTTTCAATCGACGAATGGCAAGCCACGCTGCGGGTTTTCAAAACAAATCCTCGCTTGCTTCGATCGTCCGGCATTCCCAGGGATCGATACCGTGCAAGATGGGTACTTTTCACGTAACTGTCCACCTGGCCTTTGGCCATCGGCAGAGGTTGCCGTCGAGTGCCACGCGCCGCTTTTCATCGAAAGAAGGACATCAGCAATATGCCCTTGAATTGCATGGGGCGATCAATTTCGTTGAGGAAACGAAGTTGGCGCGCGCACCTCGGGCGGATCTCGCAGCTTAGGAGCCGTTCAGCGCTGATGAGATGTCTCTGCAATTCACGTTCCACCGGTGAAGGCCGGACAGCTCATAGAGCCGGCATGCACTCGGCTTGGCAACGTAAACTGCAGGCGACTGCCGCGACCTAGCTGGTTCAGGCTGCAGGAAGTCCAAACTTGCCCGGATGTTGCATTTAGGCAACGTTTGTTTGAAAATGGGAATATCCGGCGCTTCCGCCATTGTCGTCTCCATGGTCATACCGAGAATCGGAGGCACCGTTTGCCTGAACCTGCACCCCCGTGGGAGACGATGACCATGAACACGCGATGGCCGGTAATCGCAACGTTATGTCGAGAACTCGCCATACCTTCTTTGGTACTTGCATCGATCGTTGGGTTTGGTTCCCCAGCGATTGACAGCGACGCTGGGCCCACCCTTGATGGTCTCGCGTCTTTAGCCGCGAACGCGCAGTTCGCCGATAAACTACCGCCAATCGCTTCAGACGCCTTCCGGAAGGCACCCCGATCGGTAACCGAAGCACATGCGGCCAACGGAATGCCAGTCTCGCGTGAACCATTCGTCACACCCGCGCCCGCTGATCCTTCCGGAAAGCTGGAGTCTGAAACATCGCCGGAACCGGCAGTTACGATGACGTCGGTTGTTCCGAAGCCGGACGACGTCAATCGAGCGGCTGATTTAACCAGCAAGTGTCTGCTTGGTGATACGTGCATCGATCGTTACCTTTGGGCGCTTTACAAGCGCACGCCAAAGGAGGACTCGGTCAAGAGCCAAGAACAAAGAAAGATGACGCTCAAGAAGAAAGGCAAGCGAGTTACGGTCACGAAGACATTTACGAAACTTATCGATGAGGATTTTTCCTGGAAGGATCCCAAGGCGGCACAACACGCCGGCATGCTGCTAGAGGACTACGTCATCGGCGGTGTGGATCGCGACTTCAAGTGGAAGCTCTTTCAAATGCTTCATGCCGCCGAGGAGGCGGGCCTATCGCCCGGCATAACCAGCGCATTCCGCGATGACTACCGCCAGTCAATTGCGAGCGGCCTGAAGGCCGCTGACAACAGGTCCTACCATGGAGGCAGCCTCCGTGGAGGCTATGGCCACGGGCTTGCGGCGGATATCGTGAGCATCAATGGCGCGACCCGGGCGCAGCGTCTGATCTCCAGCGAACTTCTTTGGAACTGGATCGATGCACATGGCAAAGAGTTTGGAATCGGAAGGCCTTATCTTGATAAGGATCCACCGCATGTGGCACCGATTGATGGCAAGGAATACGCTGACCATCATCCCGGCATGAAAGCTCGAAGGGTGGCGTCTACCGTGAAATCAAGCAATGGCAGGGACGATCGCAGAGCGTCGAAGCATGCCAGAGCAGGAAGATCGCAAAAAATGAGAACGATCTGATCACGTGATCAATCGAGAGCAGTGCGATCAGACGTCGGTCTTTCACGTGGCTACAGCCCGCGTGGCTGACGCAGTCGGCGAGTGCGTTTTTAACTGGTGCCGGCTTTTGCCGCGCTTTCAATTCCAATCCTGCTTCGCACCGGCTACCCCGGCCCCGGGACGCATCCGCCTAACCGAGCCGATGGGCAGTGGACGGCACATTCGGTCCTTCGATGATCCCGAAGGTCCGATCGACCGCGCTCCGCGCCTTGGTGGGTAGCCAATCTGAAAGCAATGTTTAGGCAGGAAATGCACCTAAACTCTTTATCCTATCCATCGTCGCAAGTTATTGAACCAAGAATGCGACCGCCCTCCGAGCGGGCTAAAGGACCGCTTTAACCACCTCGCTTAACCCGCCGCGACGGCCTGGTTGCGGCGCACCTGTGCGGTCAGCCGCATCAGGCAACTGGTTGCCACGATAACGGCAAGATAAACCAGGAACTGCATTTGCGTCGGCTGATCGGTATAGCCGATCAGCGTATGCAAGGCGCGCCCGGGGATGCTGGTTTCGGACAACAGCCAGCCCGAGTCCCACATGACCACATCGAGCGACGTTAGCCAGTTGGCGCGCTCCAGGAATGCAACTGCCTGCGCCGCCATACCCGCCGCGAGAAGGGTAATCAGAACCGTGGTCGTTGCGAACAGCGCGCGTGGCGTAATCCGCACCAGGCCCAAATAGGTCACGAGGCAAACCGCGGCGCCAAGCAAGAGACCGAGGCAGCCACCGATGGTCAGACCCATGGCCGAACCGCCGTCGGAGGCCGCGACGCCGTACAGAAACAGCGCAACCTCGCTGCCTTCGCGCAGCACAGCGACTCCGACCACGACGGCCAGCGCCAGCAGCGGCTTCCTGCCCTCGGCCACCGCTTGGCCCATCGCGCGCATCTCAACGGCGATCTGCCGTCCGTGATGGGCCATCCATACGTTGTGCCAGGTCAGCATAACAACGGCGACCCCGAGTATGGCGGCATTGAACAGTTCCTGGCCCATGCCCTGGAACAGCTGCGACAAGGAGCCGGCAAACGCCGCGACCAGGCACGCTGCCACTATTCCTGCCAGCACGCCACCGCCGATCCAGCGGAAGCGATGCGGCACGGAACCTGTGACCGCCAGCACTATTCCGACGATCAGGCCGGCTTCAAACACTTCACGAAAGACAATGATGAGCGCAGCGAGCATCTTGAAGGCGTCCTATTGCACGTTCAACGTACCACGCGCCTTCTCGTTGAAGTCGTCGTAGAACTCGTAGCTGCCTGCTTTCAGCGGCCGTACATTGATCACCCCCTCGCTTTTCGCTGCGACGACTTTTTCCACCCGCAGCGATGTACTCTCAAACTCCATCGCCTTGCCATCGAGATTCTTGATGCGGAATACCACAGGCTTGTCGGCTGACGCGCGCACCTCGCTGGGCTGAAACGCTCCGTTGGAATAGCTTAGCTGAACTTGCACAGCCTGCTCTGCGAGCGCGGGCGTCGCGAGCAGAAGCGGGGTCGCACAAATGGCGGCGAGGGTGAAACGGATCGACATCAGAACAGGGCAAGACATGGGCGCTCCTTCCGGGACAGAGAGTTCAAAATTCCCAGGCAAATTTCAGCCGTGCACGCTGCCGCTGAAATTCCGAAAGATTAAGCGGCAGAGAATTGCCGATCTCGCGGCCCCACACCTGTGTGTTCCACGTCGCGGTCATGAACATCTTCGGCGTGAACTGAACGTAAAGCGTTGGGCCAAGCGTGATGGCGTCGCCGCTGAAGGCGAACAATGTGGGACTGTCATAGTGGCGCAAATACCAGACTTCACCGCCCACCAGCACATTGGAGGCAATGCGAAGGGAAAGTGCTGTCGAACCGCCAACCGTCGCCTCTCGGACGGTATCGTCCGTCGCCGTCCAGGTGACCTCCGGCTCGTACAGCAAATTGAAACCCGCATAGAGACGATTGCGCAGGAGTTCGAGGTCGGCATTGACGGTGGTTTCGAACTCGTAATTGTGCACCCGGTCGCCGCTGGTCTCGTCAATCAGCCGCACATTCGGCTCGAAAGCGACCGTAACGGAGAGCGGATTGTTCGACGTGCGCTCGAGCGCGAGATAGCGAAACTCCGCGAAACCGCCGGCAAATCCGGCGGCATTTCGGTTATCGAGATCGGTCACGCCGCCGATATTATGGGCGGAGCCGAGCGCTCCAAACTCGATCTGAACGAACTGAGAGGGTGTGAACTCATACTCATATTTGGTTTCGGTCGCAGCGTAGTGGCCGTCGCGTTTGCCAAATCGGCCGACGGTGTCGACGGTAAACTCCTTTTCGCCCTCGATGCCTATGCCGGAACCGGTGGTGAAGCCGAAAATGTATTTTGTCTCGATCTCGTGCCAGGAGCTTGCATCCCAGGAGCTTGCCTCGTCAGCGCGCGCAAATTCGCCGAGACAAAGCAGTGCAATGAACGCACAGATTAGCGCACTGCAATGCCGCGCGCACCGGATCGTTTGATCCATGCTGATACCTGTCGGCCCCCGATTCGATGGCATCCACTAACGGCTTTCAGCCTTGCAGCCAAAGAGAATCATTCTAAGAAGGATTCTAAGCTAGGGAGACTACGCCGATCGTCGGCGCCATCGGATGCAGGGTCAGGAAAAGGCGAAGGCCGAGGGCAAGTAAGTCAGGCGCGCTGAGAACAAGCGCCGCAATGCCGTGCGGGTGTAGCTCAATGGTAGAGCAGCAGCCTTCCAAGCTGAATATGAGGGTTCGATTCCCTCACCGGGTCCAAAATCTCAAGTGCTTAACTGATCCTCCTTTTTCCATTCGGAGAAGCGCGCGAGACCCGATCGCCGTCGCCAGGCCTTGGCGGCGTGCGGAGCTGCACGGCGGCCCGGAGATGCTGCCGCGCTGGCGCGGCGACTTCCCCGCGAGCCACACCCACCGCGTGCTTGACGACGTCCGGACACAAGAGGAGGCGGATTGCATCGCTTGCGAGTGCAACACAGAGGAGGGGGCGCTTCAGCACTCGCATCCGTCAGCCGATGAAGGCGCCACTTAGCGGCGGAAAGGCGCATCGCGCGCTCGACAATGACGGGCGCTTTGACGACGGCCGTCGCGTGTGTTTCGCAGGTCACAGTCGAATCGGCGTCCGTTCTCTATGAATGAGGCTGTATGGCCGCAAACAAGGTAACGGCGGTACACAGGCGCAAGGTAACTCCCGAGCGATCGACTGACGGGCCGTCCGGTAACCCCGGCGGCCTTTTTCTTCGCGACCGCCAGGTATGTGTCGCCCTGCGACTATGATTATTTCCATGCGGAAAAACGGTTCCGGTCACCTATGGCAGTTTCAGCTACAATGCCGATCTGACCGTCGGTTCGATCCGGCGACGAATCGTGTTTCGGCTGCGTACGTCAAAGGTTATACCGACGGTATGGATGGCAATGACAATACCCCAGCTGTATCAGCTGTAACCTGCACAAAAATTCAGAGAGGACAAAATGGATTGGGTAATGATTGTTCTGATACTCGTCACCGGCCCAAACTATACTCAAACTCATAGCCATCAGCTTGCAGATTTTACGAGCGAGCAGCTCTGCCAAGACGCGGCGACGCACTTCAGGGACGGCCTCGGCGGCGCTTTCGAAGGGATGAAAATCGAGGTTCGCGCTGTGTGCGCTCAAAGGAAGGCGAATTAGGAATGGAATGACCGATGACAGCGAATCGCATTTGCGCAGGGAGCCGATGGAGACTGGCATCGTCTGGATCAATTCAATTGAAGGGACGGAATGCACGTCAGAGCTACAAGCAGAGCGGCTTCGGCGGAGACGCGACCTTGAGGTACCCAAAGCAAATCGGTCGTCGACGATCTAGGTAAGCCATGATCTGTTAGCTCTGACTTATGTGTCGCCATCGATGACGCTGGCCCGATGTCGTGCAATTGAAATCGGTTCCCGGGAAATGAAAATCAGTGCGCCGCAGTCCGAACGGGTGAGGCACGTGTCCAAAATCCACGCAAGCTGGAGCAATGCCTCCGCCAGCCAAACCTGCGCGATGCCCGGCCTGTCGTGACGCGCCATGCGCTGGCCGGGCCGCGGCCCGCAAGACGGATGGCTTCATGTCGGGAATGCAATGCTCGCCGGCCGGAAATGAAATAATGTATCGGCTCGGCGTCGCACGATGGCGGATGCGCCGCGTTGCGCCACAAGACCAAAAGCTCTGGAGGAAATGCCAATGTCGGCTCAGCCGCTCGCGGGCATCAAGATCATTGACCTGACGCGGGTGCTCGCCGGTCCGATCTCGGCGCAGATGACAGATGCGGTACGCGCGGTCGCAGCCTATCAAAAGAGCCGAGGCTTGCCGAAGACCGGCACACTTGATTGGAACACCGCGTTGAGCTTGCCGGAGACGGGCGGTCACTTCCTCCCGATGACACCTGGAAATTCGCTTTAGGACGTAACCGATAAGTCATATCCGATCCCGACTTATCCAATGCCGTCAACGATTTCGCTGATTGCGTTGAAGACGCGCTCGAGTTCGTGCGACGTGCTGCAGTATGGCGGCATGAGGTAGATCGTATTGCCGAGCGGCCGGATCAGCAGCCCGCGAGCAAGGAAGTCGTTGTAGAGGCGCGGCCCGATACCGGCCAAATAGCCAGCGTCATCCGTGGCGATATCAAGCGCGACGATGGTTCCGATCTGACGCACGTTGCTAAAGCGCGGATCGTCACGAAAGCGATCGAGACCCTGGGTTTGCGCGCCGACGACGGCTGCGATGCGCTCGATCACCGGTTCGTTTTGCCAAATCTCCAGGTTGGCGCAAGCGGCCGCGCAGGCGATCGGGTTCGCAGTGTAGGAGCTGGAATGGAAGAAGGTCTTGCTGCGATCCGTTGAATAATGCGCATCGAAGATATCCGCACGACATAGTGTCACCGCCAGCGGCAGCGAACCGCCGGTCAGGCCCTTGGAGTAGCAGGCGATATCGGGCGTCACGTCGGCCTGCTCGCACGCGAAGCGCGTTCCCGTGCGGCCCCAACCTGTCATCACTTCGTCGGCGATTAACAGAACGCCATGGACTTCGCATATCCGTTTCATCTCGGCGAGCACCCAAGCCGGATAGATCAGCATGCCGCCGGCGCCGAGGATCAACGGCTCGACGATCAGCGCCGCGATCCCTGCGTTCCGACATGCCGTCGCTATCGCATCCAGCGCTATCTGTTCGCGGCCGGCGGCGGGAAAGGGAATCCGCTCAACATCGAACAGCAGCGGGGCGTAGGGTGCATTGAAGACACCTCGTTCGCCGACCGACATGCCGCCGATCGTATCGCCATGATAGGCGCCTTCCAGTGCCAGGATGCGACTGCGCCGTTCGCCGCGGTTCCGCCAGAAGCCGAGCGCCATTTTCAGTGCCACTTCGACCGAGGTCGAGCCGCTATCGGAGAAGAAG
>JAGXAJ010000109.1 GCA_018971625.1 Pseudomonadota bacterium | reverse complement strand
CATTTGGTGGAGCGTGGCCAGACAAATGCCACTGATCAGGCACCTCCGTTCTCCTACCTTGCGCGGACACCCGACCTCGATGAGAACAAGCTGGCTTTCCTGCTGCTCATGCCGCATCCGAATATGCCGCAAGTCTCGTTGAATCGGGCAGAAGTTGCGGATTTGGCAGATTATATCCGATCACTTAGATGAGCTCGTGCAACATATCGCTTGAGGTCGCAATCGTACAAGCGCGTTCAAGATGAAGGCGTGATCACTGTGGGCTACGGAGCTTTGCGTGGGTAGATAGTCCTACGAAATCTCGCGAAATTTCCAGATCGGGCGAGGTCGCACATTTGATTTTCATTAAGGAAATCACTGACGCTCACGGGCCGCGCTCAAAACCACTGCGCTCCTCGGCAACAAGGTTCCTGGTCCTCGCTCCGCTTCCCGACTAGTTCGGCGCACTCACCGGGCACATTGGTTTTGTGGCGAGCAAGTTGCCTACAAGAGGGATCGTCGGTGAGGATAGCCGGCCGAGTGCGTACCAAGCTATTTCGGGCACCCGCGCGGAGCTACAAACCGCTCTTTGACGGGGCGCAGCCAGATCGGCGCGTTCCACTTACCGGGCGATGTCGTCGGGCTGGAGCGCGGCTCGACCGACCGCCTAGGCGGCGTCGACATCAGCGTGCGACTGGTGAAGCGTCTCTAGCCTGGAAAAGGCAGCCACCGACGATGTTCAGATCGAACCGCGAGCTCTGGAACATCACCATCGGCGAACTGAAGCACGCCAAAGACTATATGCTGCTCAGCAGCAAGAGCGCGATGGAACGGATCGCGACCTCCCTGCTTGAATAGATTCGGTGCCTTGCCATCGCCGGCATGATGGCGTCGCCGATATGCCGCCGCGACAGCGGCGATTATCCCCAGCTTGACTTGGAAGCGGTATCGCGGGGTGCGTGCCGGGCCTTTCCGGCCCGTCAGATCGAGCTGCGTAGCCGCCAGCACATGCGAAACATGGACGCGTGACGCCTCGGCAAGCAGAGTTCCTCGTTAACGTGGACGGGCCGTTGAGTATCGGCCGGTCTTTTTTACCACGTTCAGTCCCGTTCGCGCCTGCGGGGCCTATTGGGTTCTGAACCCACGCAAGCGGGCAAATTCCTCTCGCGCCTGAAGAGCGAAATTCAACGTGAACCTTGCGCGAAATCAAAGGAGGCCCTCCGTTTCGGCCTAGCATTCATTCATGAAAAACATTGTGAAGTTTTCGCTTAACGGTGCTCCGGCTTCCATCGAGACTGATGATGAGCGCATGCTCTTGTGGGTGCTGCGGACCGACCTGGCCCTCACCGGAACGAAGTACGGATGCGGCGAAGGAATTTGCGGCGCCTGTGCGGTGATTGTCAACGGTAAGGCCCACCGCTCATGCCGGACCCCGCTGAAAGCGGTAGCCGGCGCGGACGTGATGACGGTCGAGGGACTTGCCAAAGGCGACGAACTGCACCCGCTGCAGCAAGCTTTCATCGACCATGATGCCTTTCAGTGCGGCTATTGCACGTCGGGGATGCTGATGGATGCCTACGCGTTGCTTGAGGGCGATTCCCATCCCTCGCACCAAAGGATCGTGGATCATATGGAACGAAATCTCTGCCGCTGCGGAGCACATCAGCGCATTATCTCCGCGATCGAGCAGGTTGCGGCAAAAGCCGGGGACTCAAAATGAGCGGAGCTAGTGTTAAACTCAGCCGCCGCAGCTTCCTTGAGGTGCTTGGCGGTGGCATTGCCGTTGCGTTCGGCGCAGCTTCCGCAGCATCGACCGCAGCCGAACGTCCCGGTTATCCCGACGATTTCCATTCCTATCTGGCGATCCGCGCCGACGGGCGGATCACCGTATTTTCCGGCAAGATCGAAATGGGCCAGGGCATCGTAACGTCACTTGCGCAAATGGCCGCCGAAGAATTGGGCGCCGATGTCGGCTCGATCGACATGGTGATGGGCGATACCGATCGGTGTCCTTTCGACATGGGCACTTTCGGCTCACTGTCGACCCGGATGTTCGGCCCGGCGCTCCGCGCCGCGGCGGCGAAGGCGCGAACCGTACTTACCACGCTTGCTGCCGAACGGCTGAATGTGTCGCCCAAACAACTGACTGTCGCGCACGGCGTGGTGTCGATTACGGGCCAACCAGTCCGGCGCGTGACGTTTGGCGAACTGGCGGAGCGCGTGCGCATCACCGAGACCGTGACGGAGGCTGCCGTGCTGCGCGCGGCCTCCGATTTCACCGTCATGGGGCGGCCCACGAAACGGCTCGACGGCATCGAAAAGGTCACCGGCCGAGCCAAATATGCCGGCGACATTCGGCTTCCAGACATGCTCTACGCGCGCATCCTCCGAGCGCCAACGCACGGCGCGGTGCTGGTATCTGCAGACACCAACGCCGCCGAGAAGGTCGCAGGCGTAACAGTGGTCAACCGCGACGGCCTGATCGCCGTCCTGCATGCCGATCCCGAGACTGCGGCGGCCGCTCTCCGTCAGATCGGGGCCGACTGGCGACGGCCGGAAGCCGGTCCGGATCAGGAGACCATTTTCGAACACCTCGTGGCGCACGCCGGCGAGCCGACCGAGCTTGTCGCCAAGGGCGACGTTTCAAAAGCGGCTGCGGCAAAAAGCTTCGAAACCATCTTCCAGAAAGGCTATGTAGCGCACGCGCCAATCGAGCCGCATGTTGCTCTCGCCGATGTCCGCACTGACCGCGCCACCGTATGGGCGTCCACCCAGACGCCTTTCCCGCTGCGCGACAGTATTGCCGCCGTACTAGGTTTCGATAACAAGCGCGTCCGCGTGATCACGCCCTACGTGGGTGGAGGCTTCGGCGGAAAGAGCGCGGGAGGACAGGCGAGCGAAGCCGCACGGCTGTCGCAGATCTGCGGCCGGCCCGTTCAGGTGATGCGAACGCGCGAGGAGGAGTTTTTCTACGACACCTTCGACCCGGCCTGCGTGGTCAAGATTGCATCGGCACTTGGTGCTGACGGCAAGATTTCGCGCTGGGATTACGAGGTGATTGCCGCCGGCGAGCGCGGCGCGACGCCTTCGTATGATCTTGCGAATGTGCGCGTGAGATCGGCGCGCGGGCTCGCTTACGCCGGTTCAGCTTGGAAAGATGATCTGCACCCGTTCGCCGTCGGACCGTGGCGCGCGCCGGGCGCCAACATGAACATCTTCGCAACCGAGTCCCAGATCGACATCATGGCCGCGGCGGCAGGCACCGATCCGCTCGCTTTCCGCCTTGGCCATCTCAGCGATGGCAGAATGCGGAAGGTGTTGCAGACGGCTGTCGATGCATTCGGATGGCAAGCGGCCGTGAGGCCGAGCGGTAGAGGCCACGGCATTGCCATCTCCAGCGACGCCGGCAGCGTCGTCGCGACCATTGCCGAGGTGAAGGTCGACAGAACCAGCGGCCGAGTAACCGTCGTGCGGATAGTCTGCGCCCAAGATATGGGCATCGTGGTCAATCCGGAAGGAGCGCGGATGCAGATCGAAGGCGCGATCACGATGGGTCTGGGTTATTCCTTCAGCGAGGAATTACGCTTTCAGGGCGGCGAAATCCTCGACAAGAACTATGATACCTACCGTTTGCCGCGCTTCGACGTGGTTCCGAAAATCGAGGCCGTGTTGGTCTCCAATGACGAACTCGCGCCACAGGGGTGCGGCGAGCCAGCGATCACGACCGTCGGCGCCGTCCTCGCCAACGCGGTCTTCGATGCGACCGGGGCCAGGATGCTGCGCCTGCCCATGACGCCACAGCGCGTCGCTGCGGCGATTGCCAGGCTGTAAGCTGATCTCGACCATTGTTGCCAGCCGAACATTCAAGCGAGCGATTGCAATCGTCGAGCGGGGCTGGCGCTGCGCTGGTCAAATAGGCGTCTGCGAGCGGTTCCGCGATTGTCTGAGGATCGAACTGTTCGAGACGCGCGGGAAAGCTTCCGGGACCGGCGGCCTCCGGCGACATGGCCATGGTCTTGTCGAGAAGCTCGTGCGCGCGATTGGCGGATGCTCCGAAAGACGTCGCTCAAGATCGGTGAGCTGCCCATCAGCCGAAGTTCGAGAGTGCGGGCGTTGACCTGTGCTGGCCGATGCTGGCCGGGTACAGGCGCGCCATCATGTCGTTCCGATGCCTCTAGGGCATCATGCTCCTTGTGGTAGGCGAGACGCCATTCCTTGCTAAAATTGAGACGTGCCCGAGCTCTTCGCGGGCCATCGCCGCGGCCGCCTTCTTAAAAGGCCGCGAGATAGGACCAGAACGCCAAGGCGCGCTCCTCGTTACGCACGGCCATGAAAAGCGCGCGTCAGGCGAGATGTCCTGATCTCGGTCGCCCTGGTCCTCGTCGAACGTTTCGGGTCCTTCCCACCGCACCAGCGCAGGATCCGGCGCTTTTCCGCGTCGCGACTGCGACCATCGCGTCACACTGCCGGCATGTTCGCGTTCGGCCGCTGCCAGCTGCGCGACAACTGTCGCCAGATCGCCTTTGCGCTGGCGGCGCTTTTCGTCGTCGCCGAGTTCGGCGTAGCGGGTCGCCGCTTCCTGCTCCTTCGCGTGCGCAAGAGCCCATCCCCATTAACCTGGGCAATGCTACTGCTACACTAGGAAACGACCGATTGATTTGGTTCCTTAGTAATCCGATATTTTTTGAAGGTTGACAGGATCGGAGCTGGGTAGCAACTTTCGCGAATTCAACGGCGACATTCAAGAAACGACCCGAACGAAGCGCGCGACTCGGTCGGTCGCGCCAAGCGCATTTGGGGGCTCGGCCGCCGGCTTTCGTCTTCGACTTCGCAAGACATGCAACGAAGGCCTTAGCGGCCATTGCGTCGCTGTGGGGACCGTTAGCGAACCTCGTGTTCGAGCCGAGACGCAACGCCAATTTGATTCGGAGTAGTCAATGTCATTCGACCTTGCGACAATCAATTGGGGGATCGTCGCGCGCGCCATTCACATCCTCGCCGTGGTCGTCTGGATCGGGGGGGTCTGGTTCGTGACTATGGTGCTGCTGCCTGGGATGAAGAACAAACCTGCAGAGAAATGGCTCCAAGAATTCGATGCAATAGAACACGGGTTCGCGCCACAAGCTCGCATTTCGGCTCTCCTGGTCCTGTTGAGCGGGCTGTATATGCTCTATCGGTACGGCCTGTGGGACCGTTTTGCGCGGGGCACCTATTGGTGGATGCATCTCATGGTCGGCATTTGGCTGATCTTCGCAGTGCTGTTGTTCTTCATTGAGCCATTCGTCTTCCGCCGTGTGGTCCATCGCCGGGCCGCATCGGCACCGCAATCAACCCTCACGCTGATGCTGTGGCTTCACCGGGGCATGCTGGCGCTTTCTCTGCTCGCGATCTTCGCAGCTGTGGGCGGCGCGCATGGCCTCTTCTGAAACGCAGCGCCGCGATTGCAGCTGAGCTTCCCGGACCAATCGGCCGCGCGGCTCTGATTGAGCCGCGCACTCTGCTGGTGATATCGTATAGTGTCTTTGCCGTTTTCGGCTTCTTGTGCGCCAAATTGCTCAGAAAGATAATGCCGACGAGCCGCTTTGTTGCGGTCGATGACTGGCAGCTGTTGCACTCGGATTCACTCATGTTCTTGCAGCCGCAAGCAATGTCCACACCTCGAAGCGGCACTTTAAATCGCGAAGATTCCGAAAGATAAAAAAATTCGTGATGTTGTTCCGAACTTGGAAACTATGGCTCTTTTGTGCGTTTTGTTTCAGTTATCCCAGTCTGGACGCGTCATTTGCCGGCAGCTTTCGTCGAAAGTCGGAGTCGACGCAGCCTCCACAAGTCTTCATGCTCTGCAAACTCCATCGATAACAGCGTCACTCCTTCGATCGCCAGACGATCTTCTCGGAGACGGGGGAGGACATGAATTTGCGCAGCATCCCTGGGCGAACTGCCCGCCGGCGAGGATCCTGTCAGCAACGTCCTGAAGTGGATTCTGCTGGCGGTCGCGGTGCTCAGCTTCATTATCTTCTTTTGGGCGACCGCCGTGACCTACGAGCGCGCGCCACCGCGGCCGGAGCGCTTCACCGCTCCGACGGCGCCACCGTGATGACGGACAGCGATGTCGTCGCAGGCAAGGCCGGATTTCAGAAAGCCGATCTGATGGACTATGGCAGCTTATATGGGATGGGGTCATATTTCAGCCAGGATTACACAGCCTTCGGCTTGATGCGGCAACTTCTTTCCCACCGGCGCCTGGACTGCGGGATCGATCAGTGGATAAGTGAGATGAATAGGTGCTTGCCGTCGTCAGGTTTGATCGTGGCCGGCAGGCTTGGAAGCGGAAACTCACGAGGAAGCAAGCCGTGATCATTCGATCCTCAGACGAGGTCTCGCGGACCACCGTGCTCAAACGCTTTCCGGTACCCAGGAATTTTGGCGTCGACGCGGCCTCACGCATCGACCGGGGACGGACTTGGCCAGCCCCGCGCGGCGCGACCCGGATCAAACGCTTTGACGTCTACCGATATGATCCCCAGTCCGGGCAAAACCCCCGCATCGACACCTATCAGGTCGATCTCGACGACTGCGGTCCAATGGTCCTGGATGTCCTCATCTGGATCAAGAACACGGTGGACCCGAGCCTCACCTTCCGCCGCTCCTGTCGCGAGGGTGTGTGCGGTTCATGCGCGATGAACATCGATGGCACGAACTGGCTTGCGTGCACGAAATTCAACGCAGATCTGGCAACGCCCGCGACCATCTATCCGCTGGCGAATATGAGAATCATCAAGGATCTCGTTCCGGACCTCACTCATTTGTTCGCGCAACACAGGCTCGTCGAGCCGTGGCTTCGTTCGAAGAGCCCGGAGCCAGAGCGAGAACGCCTTCAATCGCCTCAAGAGCGGGCTCAGTTGGACGGACTGTACGAGTGCATCCTCTGTTTCTGTTGTACTTCGGGCTGTCCAAGTCACTGGTGGAATGGTGACCGCTTTCTCGGCCCGGCAGTTCTCCTGCAGGCGACGCGCTGGCTCGTCGATAGCCGCGACGAGGCGACCGGGGAACGGCTCGACGAGCTCGAAGATCCGTTCCGGCTCTATAGATGTCACACGATTCTGAATTGCACCCGAACCTGCCCCAAGGGACTGAACCCTGGGAAAGCGATCGCCGACGTCAAGAAGATGCTGATCGAACGTCGGAGCTGATGAAAGGAGGAATGGGATACGATGAGTTCTCAGTCGGACCGTCAGCGGCCACTTTCGCCCAACATTCAGATCTATAGGCCTCAGCTCACCTCGGTACTGTCGATCGGCAACAGGATCAGCGGCATTGCTCTGGGCGCTTACGCCGTCGGGCTGGTGATCTTGCTGGTTGCAGTGGCGTCCGGACCAGACGCCTATGCCGCGGTTTATAAATTCATCGGATCGTGGGTTGGTCGGATAGTCCTGTTCGGCGGCACCTTCTGTCTCTTCTTCCATTTTTGCGGCGGCATTCGACACCTCGTCTGGGACGCGGGTTACGGCTTCAGCCTCCGCGCGATTTACCTCTCCGGATGGACGGTGGTTGCGGCGAGCATAGGGCTTACGGCTCTGACCTATGTCGTCGGAGCCATTTTGGCAGGATACGGCCCATGAGCAGCGCACGGATGCGTTCACCGCTGGGCCGCGCGCTCGGGCTCGGCTCCGCAAGGGATGGGGTCGACGCGTGGTGGCGCGAGCGCGTGTCGGCCGTCGCGCTTGTCCCCCTAACCGCATGGCTCACGGTTTCGATTCTGATGCGTGCAGACAAGGGCTACGCGGCGGTAGTGGCGTGGCTCAAATTGCCAATCACGACGACACTGATGACGCTCCTGCTGATCGCATTGTTCTACCACACTGCGCTCGGCCTCCAGGTGGTGATCGAAGATTACGTGCACTCGAGGATCAAGATTCCAGTGCTGGTCGGAATGCACCTGGGCTGCGTTGCGCTGGGGGTCGCCGGACTTGTTGCAGTCCTGAAAATAGCCTTGGCCTGAGATCAAGGATTCAGAAATCGCCATAGGAGCTTCAGTCTTCAATGATCGTCAAGAAGTCTTACCGACCGTGCGCGAGCGGCTCTTCACCATCGCGGCGGACGCCCCACTCATCGCCGCGGCAACTCTATCGCGCGATCTCGATATGGACATTGTAGTGATGCGTGAGTCCGAGGGCGGTACTAGCCGGCGTCATCACCAAGACTGGCATTCCGGCAGATCAGTCATTGGCCAAGGAGCTGGCTGCACGGGAGCGGCATCAGCTGTCATGAGGTAGCCCATCGTCTATTGCCGCCCTGACAGCCTGTTACATGAGATCTGGATGGTGATGAAGAAGCGACATCTGCAGAACGTTCCGATCCTGGACCGCGAGTCCTGGCCCATCGGCGTGCTCAATGCGCGCGACGCGCTGGAAGCGCTCGTCAGCGAGCCTGAATATGAGGAGAGGATGCTTGTCACTCATTGTTGACTTCGGCGATAATGCGTAATCGCCGTCCGCTTCAGGTAAGCCTCGACGAGCACGGCCCCTTCTGGTGGTAGCCCTCGAGTTTAGTCTCGACCAGCGGGCTGTAGGCTTTGATTGTCGAGAACAGGATCGCGCGTACATTCTCAAAGCTGCTCTCTGGTTCGAGGTTCCACAAGCTCAGTCAGTCTCGCGACCAACAGGAAGAAGCAATTAAATGGGACCGCCCATGGGCGCCATTCTAACCAACCATGATGCTTTACGGGGCGACCGGCTTCTACCTCGGGATCGATCTGCCTCCTTGTCCCTCGAGATCATTACATGCACCTGAGCGAACGAACAACGATCAAGCGCGATAAGCCATGAGAACGCTCTGCTGCTCGACAGTCTTTACCGGCACGATTGGCGCAGTCGTCTGATGCGCCTGCGCCCAGAAGAAGAACGATAGACACGAGCAGAACGGTCGCAACAAGATCGCGCCAGGTCAACGCGCGCTGAAATCTGGGGCCTGCTCCATGAAGCACTTGTGTGTACGACATGAGATCGCGTCCCCGGTCCTAGCCTGCGGTGTTGGGAAAGACGGCTTTAAGACGACTGCTGATCACGCTTGGCATGATCATGGAAGCCATCCGGACTACCGATTTCAACAGGGAAAGTGGCTCCTGCTGCTTTGAGTTGAATCAACCGCCGGATTTGAGACAGCTCAAATCGGGCTCGCCACCCTCCCACGGCAGCCGGAGGACGGCTTCGATAATATCGCCCGCCGATTGCAAGCCAGCGGTCGGCCAGCCAATGGACTGTGCGGCTTTTTAAGGCTCAAGACGAAGCTTGGTCTAAGCAGTCAGCTCAGCTTACGGCTTATGGCGAAAACCGCTGATCGCCCAGAGGCTGCTGCTCGGTAGGCGTATGGATGACAATAAAGGGACGTTCCATAGAGACATGGCAGCCATTGCAGGCTTCGGTCACTTCGGAAAATGTCTTCGAAAAGCGCCTGACGTCCTTAGCAGCGATCGCATCTTCGAGCGAATGCATTGGCGCCGCCATGGTCGTCACATCGCTCACGGGAATGCCGGTATAGAGCCGCGCGGCATCCGCCAAATTTGCGTTGAGTTGTCGCAACTCGAACGCCGCGAGATCCCAGTTCGCTGCCTTGCCCGCGTACCAGAGCTTGACGTGACGCGCCTGTATCGCGCTCATGATTTCGCCGAGATGGGGTATGTATTCTTCGCTCGGCAGGGTGAACCTACCGGATTGAGCCAGCCCCAAAGATGTCATGATAAGGGAGGCCGACAGTGCTGCCAGAATGAGCGCTCCGATCGATCTACTTTTCTCTCTCATGATCCTCGTGTGTCCACTCAGTCTATTCGTGCTATCCGCTTACTGAAATGCCAGTTGCACGTTTCCAGGCGCATGTCTGGCTTGCGGCGCGACAAAGACATTCGACGTCAATCTCGGGAAGTTGCAGACACAGCGCAATGCTTCGATGGGATCGAGGTGGCCCGCCTTTCGTGCCGGACGCGGTCCCTCCGACGGCCTGGCCGACGGCGCATCGCGGTGGTCGCCGCCAGGGCCCAGCCGTCACTACCGCCACGTCCTTGTTTCGCCGGCGGACGTCTGATGAACGACATCAGACCGGCGCCGCCATCTCCAAATACTGGCAAAAGGCATTGGCGAGCTGCATCTGCCTTGGGGTCCGGCACTCCGCTTCAAAGACACGCGGCGAAGCA
>JAGXAJ010000032.1 GCA_018971625.1 Pseudomonadota bacterium | reverse complement strand
AGCCGCCGTATCCAGCCCGGCACCTGCATGTACTACCACGCGGTCGAGCGTACGGTGTACATCCCGATATCGCAGGAGCGCGGCAAGCGCGGCGGCGGTCACAACAGCCTGACGCGTATTCGTATCAATCCGCTGTTTTTGGCTGGTGGATATGCCCAGTTTACATACGGCTGGAACTACTGGGGGCCAACCGGAATCCTGACGCGCGACACGCACGTCTGCGTGCGCAAGATGGAGAAGCTGGAATGGTAGGCGATGTCGCGACGCATTAACCCAGAGTACGGGCTCGCGCCCGGCGCAATTCGTCGCGCCGGCGCGGGTCAGCGCTGGAACGTACGTACGTGACCATCACCCTGCGCACCAACGACGCGAACGACGAAGCGGCTTTCTTTTGCGCGCGCTTACCTTGACTCTTGTCTCCGTAGAACCGTCAATAATCCGATTCGTACCGATCGCCGCGAAGGCGCGTCGGGCGGGAGGATAAATCTAAATAGGTTGCCCACTTAGGTGGGGCGGATGTAAGCCAACACCGACGGCCGCGATCATCGACAGCCAAAGTGCCTCGACCACCCAGGCTGGTGGCCCGCGCGGCTACGATCCCAAACGCATCCACGGGCGCAAGCGACACATCGTCACCGATACCAATGGCTTGTTGCTGGCTGTTCACGTCCATCCCGCCAACGTTCAGGATGTCCATGGCACGGTCCCTTTGCTGGAACGCCTGCAACACCGCTTCCCCAAACTGCGGCACGTCTTTGCCGACCGGGTCTATCGCAACAAGCAGCTTGTTAACGCGCTCTCCCATTGCGGCCCGTGGACGATCGAGATCGTCCAGCGGCCGCCAAAGGTTAAAGGCTTGACGCTGCTGCCTCGCCGCTGGGCCGTTGAACGTACCTTCGCATGGTTCGGTAGATGCCGAAGGCCTCTTCAGAGGTTTCCTGGCTTCTCGTGGCCCATCTCAAGCTCTTGACCAGGCGCCTCGCCAGGCTCTCAAATGGTTGAGCCAATTTTGAGTCAGACTCCCAAGGGCAGCATTGGACCGCATGCCGCGTTTCAGCAGCAAAGTATATTCTCTTCAAAACCGAGCGCATTCCGACTGACGGGTCGCAGATGCGTGGCATCCAGGCAGCGATAGCCGCAAGCTTCCAGACGTTCGATAATGATTCGGCCATCCAGCGGCTCGGCGCGCGTTCGGTCGGTCAAGATTTCGCACAGGATTGGCACCTTGCGTCCGCTTTTCCCAAGCACTTCCTGCATGCCGTCGAAGACGGCAGACTCAAAGCCTTCGACATCGATCTTGATTAGCCCGATCCGCTCGAGATCGAGATCGTGTTCGCGCACATAGGCGTCAAACGGAATAACTTTGACAGAGACGGTTTCTGTGAGGCCGCGGCTGTGGTCGAGAAAGCCGGCCCTCAAAGAGCTCGATCCGATATTGATGTCATAGTTGTTGAAATTCTCCGCCTGCGGTGTGACGACAACCATAGTAAGCGCTTCGGCCCTAGCGCCGCAGGCGAGTTGGTTGGCGACAATGCGATAATCCCGGTTGAGTTCGGCAAGGCGGCGGACAAAGCCGAAATACTGCGTAACAGGCTCGAACGCATGGACTTCACCGCTCTGGCCAACCAGTGACGCAGCGTAGGCTGACCAGTAACCGCAGTTGGCCCCGATATCGACGAAGATGGCACCAGGGGCGAGATAGCGCTCGAAGATGCGCTCCAGAAACATTTCGTGCGTATGAAAGAAGTACTTCTTCATCACGCGATGAAGCGACATGTCGAGTTCGAATTGTACGCCGTTGAAGCTGGTCGTCGCGATGTGCGATGGCGCCGACGACAATTGCTCGATCGCGCGCCGCCGCACGACATCGACAAGTTTGAGCGGGGCGCTCGCCGCGAATTTTGCGAGGAAGCGCGCGGTCTTCGTAGCCATCATAACCATACTCTGACGTTGACATGCATGCGCGTGAGAAACGCTAGGCCCAGGCAGGTGAAAGTCTATGCTCGCTATGCTTGCATTTCCCGACTTTCGGTTCCGCCCTTACCCCCCTCAATGAGGCGCCTGAACAGCGCCTCCGCCTCAGCTGCAGCGCGGCCCCATGAAAACCGCTTAGCGTTGTGTCGCCCGGCATCCGAGAGTCGGATGCGCAATGATTCATCGGTCATGATTGCATGAAGGCGAGTTGCCAGGGCGTCGGCATCGTGCGGATTGACGAATAGCGCCCCGTCGCCCGCCACTTCGCGCAATACGGCAATGTCTGAACAAATAACCGGGACGCCGAGCGCTTGTGCCTCCAGGACCGGTAAACAGAATCCCTCGTAAGTCGAAGTGACCACCAAGCAGTAGGCCCTGCGATAAGTCGCAGCCAGCTCCGCATCGGATAGACCGTTGATTGTTTCGACTAACGCCATCGATGCACTCGCTGCGAGTGCGTCTGAAAGGAGTGCAAGTTCATCGCGCCCGACGTGGATGACATTCAACGCTATTCCGCGAGCTCGGAGTATCGTCAATGCAGCAACCAGCAAGGCGGGATTCTTGTTGGGCGATATGTTGCCGACATAAATCGCGTAGGGGTCTCTTGAACTAGAGAATTGCTCCACCACCCTCTCATCGATCAGAGCGCCAGCTTCGTGAATCACCGTTGCCTTTTTGGCGAGGCGGCCGCGATATTTGACAAGATCGCTGCGCGTCGCTTCCGAAACACAAACGGCTGCACTTGATGATGCGAGCACGACTGGAAAAAACATGTTCCACCAAAGCCTGTGGCGCAATCGGTATTGCGCGCCCATCACATCAAGATAGAGGTCGTGCACTGTCACGACTCGCGGCCATCCCGGATAAAAGCCTCCGAGCGGATTGCAATTGAATTCAAGCGCAGCATTGGTGGTACGCATGAGGCGTTTCATCGTCAGCGTTTGCGCCACAATGTTGAGAGGCGTCGACTTGCGATAGGGCCGAGAGACGATTGCGAGATTGGCATGATGCAGCGCCTGCGGTAGTTCGTCTGCCGCCCAACTGGTGACCAGCACATAACGAAAGTGCGGGCGTCGGATCAACTCGCCAAGAAGCGCGAACAGGAACCGCGTGATGCCAGTGATCCGCCGTGGCGGTTCCAGCTGGTGGTTGACCAGAATAAGCCTTGGTTGAGTCACTGCCATGCCAAGTCTTTATTTTTTAAAGTCCTATTCGTCGCCCGTATGGCTCATTTTGAAAAGTCGCAGGCAAGCGAGGTAGTGAGTGGACATGGAGAGTTTTCAAGCTAAGTATGGCAACAGTGGGACTGGTGTCCATTGTCTCTGCCTCATTCACCCAATCGATCCGCGCGGCCGCAAAGTCGGCGGGATCGAAACCCACATCCGCCTCTTGCTGCGGCATGCCCCTGCGAACTGGCGTTTGTTGTTGGTGGGCGTGGATGGTTACGGCGATTGCAGTCTAGGCGAGACGACTAACATTTTCATTGACGGCCGCAGCGTTGAGTTCCTTCCAGTGATTCATTTCTCTGAGAGTGAAATTCATAGAGCTGCGACCCGGCTATATCGGTCGATAACTGTACGCTTCGGGGTTGGATTGTTGCAGAATCTGCTCCGCGTCCGGCGCGCTGTTGGATGTGGGCCGGCGACGATCGAACTACAGCGCTTCGAGTTTGCACTGGTGCCGATGCTGCTGCGGCGACCAGCGATACAAATTATTCACGGCGAGGGATCGAAACATGACAAGATGGATTCGCTGATTAAGAAATACTGGTTCGTGCACCGGACCATGGAGGAAATCGCAGTCCGCGCGGCTCGCGCCATCGTCTGTGTCAATCCCAATATCGAGGCGAAGATAAAGCGGAAGCTGCCGCATCGCCCGAGTTCGGTTGGCTTTATGCCGGTAGCGGTTGACACTGCGATCTTCGAGCAGGCGCCGTTCGATCATCACGAGGGCATTTTCCGCGTGGTGTTTGCCGGGCGGCTGGACGAATTCAAGGATCCGCCGACGATGTTTCGTACGCTACGCGCGGTACACGAGAGGTTAGGTGGCCGGTTCGAATTCCACTACATCGGCACTAGTGATCCATTCCGCTATGCCGAATTTGCAGAAATTGAGCCTTTCACGGTGCGCCATGGCCACTGTACGGCGGCTGAAGTCGCGGCGATCTCCGCCCAGTGTCACGCCGGCATCCTTACCTCGTTGTTCGAGGGCATGCCGTGCTACCTCTTGGAACTGCTCGCAGTTGGTCGGCCTGTGGCGGCGATCCGTCTGCCGCAATACGATCTCGTAATAGAAGAAGGCGTAAGTGGTTCGTTGGTTGAGCGGCGCGCAAATGATGCAACGACGATCCATGAACTCGCGGACAGGCTAGTGATGATTTGGATGGCGATCGAGCGTGACGAACTCGATCCGCGGAGGATCCGCGCGAAGGTTGAGCCCTTTTCCACCGCCTCGTTGCTTGGACAACACTTCGCGCTTCACGAGCAGGTTTGGCGTGCCTCGCGATGTTTGAATGGGTAAGCTCGAAGACGGAATCTTCTCGGTGCCCCTGGCTCACCGCTTGCTTGGGCCGATCCCCTTAACACTGGTGGTTGGGTGGGCCATGTTGCTGTCTTGCGCTCGATCTGATGAAGTCAGGCGGCTTGACTCACGGCATGGAGCAAAGCCGTCCATTGCATCAAATTGGCGTTGAACCCACCGTCTCAACGCGTCTTATCCTTCGTAGTATTTAAGCAGTGAGAGGGCCGAGAGTTCGGCCTCTGATCGCCGCCCGAGAAAGAATACGCCTCCAGCGGCGTCCGCCGCCTGCTTGGGATTGCAGAGGAGGTCAAGGTATCTGATCCAGAAGAAAAGGAGCGAAATGACCCGAGAGAATATTTTGCCAGCGCCAAGCGCGAGTAGCAAGTAGCGGATGGACCAAAGGAGCGCGATAGCTGGACCTGTGACCGTGCCCGAGCTGATTTCCTCGAAGCGCCTGAAAAGCCACCGATGGCCACTCTTGGTGAAGCGCGTAAAGTCGTACGCTCGCTCGTGAACCTGCTGGATAAAGGGAGTTTCTGCGTAGACCAGGCCATTCGGTTTGAGGACGCGATGCACTTCAGCAACGACAGCAGCCGGATCAAGCACGTGTTCCAGCACTGCTTGAATCCATACACCGTCAAGAGTGCCGCTCTCGAAAGGCAGTTTGTGCGCGTCGCATAGCAGGCTGGTGTAAGGGGAGGCATATACATCGGTTCCGATCAGCTCGACACCGGGATCGCTGTAAAGCTTGTCGGCACCGAGGCCGATCGCGCCGCCTCCGACTACGAGAACACGCGGACATTTGCGTTCCTTTTTGGTCAGCTTAAGGAACAACTCGCAGTTCTTTGCCGCAACGGGGTTGGTTCCATTTACCAAAACGTGTAGGCGAGAACGCAGTCCAGCACGCGAGAGGTCGCGGCGAAAGACGGCGCCGTTCCCTTGCTCGTAGTTTGATCTCGGGAAGATGGTATCGGCAAAGTCGATCAGTACGGGTTGCCCCTCGACCAGAGGAAAAGCGTCAGCCGAATAGATGCACGTCTCGTTCAGGCAAGAGACTCGATCGGGCAGGAAGTTTAGCCCCGCGCCACAGCTTGGACAGCGCAGTGTCAAATTCTGGGCTACCGAGCTACCGTTTGTACTAGTCCAGCGATCCAACCGACCTCTCCGACTTCACTCGCGCAATATAATGCTCTCCAGCTCGCTCGGGTTCAATCACACATTCAATAATTCTATCGTTTTGCATTCAACCCGCTTCTTGACATTCCTCGTATCGAGCCAACTTGCATAACTGGCCTGCACCCGGTTCCGAAGACACCGAGTTAAGGTGTTTATTTAATGGAGCAGGAAACAGGCCATGGAGAAGCGTCGGAAGTTTACACGCGAGTTCAAGCTTGAGGCGCGTTCGGCTGAGCCAACGCACGACTTGCTTTTGTGGCTGCCGAGATTGTCCATGACCACGATATCGCCAGCGACACGATATCGCCAGCGAAGAGTCGGCAGAAGAACCTTCTCGACATAGGTGCGAAAGCTCACGCCATCGATCGGCCCCTCGATGAACGATGGCGCGATGGCAAACTGGATCGGCGCTCATCGGCGGATTTCCATCAGGGCCAGCAGCAAAGACTCCGTGCTGCACAAACAGGTCGGACATATGAAAGCAACCGATCTCGCATCCTCCGACAAAAACGCTTTGCCAAAGTGGCGTCCACACATGAATCAGAAATCCGCTGATTTTGGAATTCCAAATCGATTCAAACTAACCCCATCCCGCTCTAGCTCAGCATTGATTCTCCATCCAGATGTCGTGGGAAAAAGAAAAAATTGTTGATGTAGTATTTTCCAGTTTGACGACCGCCATCGCACAGGAGTACGCGCTCGTCTTGCAATTCATCGACGCGAAACTGTTCAATGGGATATCCGGACGCCCCGCGGATGAAATATCCTCGATAGGATCTCTGGGCAAAGAATTCAAAAAGCAACCGGGTCGCTTGATCGCGATGCCGATCCTCCGCCTCAACCAGGAAAACTGGTTGACTGCGGTCGAGTAGCTCGGCCGCGCCATCCAACACATTGAGTTCATGTCCTTCAACGTCGACCTTGATGAAAGCGACGTCCTCCCTGACAATTGCATCGAGCCGGGCTGTGGAGACCTTCGTCGACACGACCCGCTGCTCCGAATTGCTTGAACGTGACTCGAGCGAGGAGAGTCCGTAAATCAACTTGTCTTGGTCCTGCGGAATGAACAGGTCAGCATCGCCGGCCTGATCGGACAAGGCGACCTCGTGAACACGCACGTTCGGTGCCGACGTTCGACGTAACAATTCCGCCATCTCGTGGGATGGCTCAAACGCATGGACTCGGCTGGAGAGCTTCGACAACTTGCGTGTATAGAGACCGAGATTTGCTCCGACATCGACAGTCACGGCGTCTTTCGGAATGATCCTATCCAGAAAGTGGAGTTCCTGCTCTGAGGATTTGGGCCAGTGCGACAATTGCCACCGCACCCACATAGATGGGAATGCCTCCTTTAGCAGCTTTTTGGCGCGTCGCGTTGTACTCACGGGACATGCCCTCCTTTTTCGTGTTTACGGCTCGCCGACGGCTATCGAAGGATCCGGCAACTGACTTTGGTCTCTGCTTAAAAGGCGTTGCCGGAGAGGAATTCCTTTCGGACCGTGCGAAGGACAATGATGATGTCCAGGCCCAACGACCATTTCTCGATATATTCGAGATCGTAATCAATGCGAGAAATGGCGCGCCCAGCTTCGACGGTGCTTCCCCTGCAGCCACTCACCTGGGCAAGGCCGGTAATTCCTGGCCGCGCCATATGACGATGGAAGTAATACGGCACGAGATCTTCGTACAGCAGATCTGCGGCCAATTGGCCGGGCACGTGAGGTCGGGGTCCCACAAGCGACATGTCGCCTTTGATCACATTCACGAGCTGTGGAATTTCGTCCAGGCTAGTTTTCCGTAGAATCCTTCCGATCCACGTCACCCGCGAGTCGCCTTTGACCGTCTGCTTTACGCCCCTCACATCGCAATCGTCGACTCGCATCGAACGAAATTTGTAGATCCTGAAACGCCGGTTCCGGTAACCGTACCTATGTTGGAAGAACAAGGCCGGGCCCCGCGACGTAAGCCTGATCGTTACGGCGATCGCGAGCAAGACCGGTGCGAGGAAGAGCAACGCCCCGCCCGCGACTACGATGTCGAAGACCCGCTTCCTGATCGAACGATACGGCTCGATGCGCGCTCTGCCGCGCGAAGAATAGCGGCCCTGATAGGCATGATTCCCGCATTCAACCGGCCTGATCGATATTGGACGTCGCTCTCCCTCAAGTACCGCAACATTGTCTTGTTGCAAGCGCATAGCGATCCCGGCCGTCATTGCCGCCCTCCAAAACTTGGACCAACATTCTTGGACCAACATTCATCGGCTAAACGTTCGCCTGTCGCCGAAGACTGCCGGGAACAGAACTCACGTCACGACCCGGCTCAGTCGCGAGCTATCCAAGCTTTTTGAATTAAATTTGGCAGCAAAATCGAAAAATGTTGTCAGACCTGTTGCAGCATGACGTCATAAAATCTTGCGCCTCGAAAATTCTTATGCCCGACAAAGCATTTAGGATCGAGCTGCACATTCGTGTCGATGCTGCCATGCATTATCGGAAAATCCGGAACCCTTCGTTTTACGTGCGTCACATTTGAAGCCTATCCATCAAATTTAATTTCGGACCGGTGGTCTTACGGCTTACGAGAGCATTGATCGGGTGACGCCATAAATCTTACTTGGTTGTTGCGCTTAAAGAGGCCAACGAGCCTCCGAGGGACGGCACGCCTGCTTCGCAGACCCTGCGGCGGCTGACTTATAAAGCGGCGGCTGACTTATAAACATGTCGACTATTCCAGAAATCGACTGGCGCGATGAGCTCGACCGCAAAATGGAACCGAATCCTCCGCAAACTTCGCTGTGCTCGCCTCATTCTGCTTTGAGTGGTTCAAATGGCTGCGGACGTCATTTTTGATTTGACGGCGAATTGGTTGCAATGTCTTCGTAATTTATGCAACAGAGACCTCCGGAACACTCGCCGGCGCTCATCGCCTCAACTCCGGCAGAGACGCGAATCTATGCCGTCGGCGATATCCACGGTCGCGCCGATCTCTTACGGGATACGCTCGAACGTCTCGATGAAGATCTGTCGCGCCGGCCGATCACTTATTCTGTCGAAATCTTTCTTGGCGACTACATCGACCGGGGACCCGACTCGAGGGATGTGATCGATTTGCTGGCCGCCCGCATGGTACGAAATCGTGCTATTTGCCTAAGAGGCAATCACGAAGAACTCATGGAAGATTTTCTTCGTGACCCCGCTGCGCTCGCTGCTTGGCTGAGGTTAGGCGGCCTGCAGACCTTGATCTCTTACGGTGTAACTTCGCGCCTTGGGGAAGCCGGGAATGGCACGGCGATTCACCAACGCTTCTGCCACGCCTTTCCAAGAACCCATCAGCTCTTCCTGCAATGCCTGAGACCGTGGATTTATTGCGGCGATTACTTGTTCGTACACGCCGGGATCCGGCCCGCCGTTCCGCTTGATCGACAGACATTGGAGGATCTTCTTTGGATCCGCGAAGGGTTCCTGAACTTTTCCCTGCAACACGCTAAATACATCGTTCACGGGCACACACCGGTAGTGCATCCGGACGTGCGCTCCAATCGGATCAACATCGATACCGGCGCATGGCGTTCCGGAACTCTCACTTGTGCTATTTTCGAAGGTACATCGATTCAGTTCCTCTGAACCATGCATCGTGCGCGTCGGCCATATGCAGCGCCTGCCACATCATTTCGCCGTCTTTATTCAACAAGCATCTCACCGACTGTTCCGTTTGTTGGAGATGCAGCGATGCCGCAGCGATCAACGCACAGCTTCCTACTCGGTCTGGTTTTTGCCTTGATCGCGCTTTCGGCGTTGAGCGCAGGCCATCCCTTCGCAGCATCGGCCCAAGAGCAGCCCCGGGCGCCGACGGCTGGAACCTATCTGCTTGGTCCGAATGACCACGTACGCGTGAAAGTCTATGGAGAACCCGATATCACAGGCGAATATGAGGTTGACACTAGTGGCCAGATTTCTGTTCCGCTCGCCGGACACATCCGAGCCGAGGGTCTAACGACGAAGCAGCTGGAGCACGCGATCGTCTCGGCATTGGCCAAGGGCATCGTCCGCGACCCGCGCGTGAACGTCGAAGTGGCACTTTATAGGCCTTATTACATTCTTGGAGAAGTCAAGAAGAGCGGTGAATATCCTTATCGACTTGGCCTGACGGTCATGGACGCCGTAGCGACGGCCGGAGGTTTCACTTACCGCGCCAACGAGAGCAAGGTTTACCTGCGGCGAGCTGGCGCGAATGCTGAAGAAGTCCTCTCACTCGACAACCCGGTTCCTGTTTTTCCCGGCGATAACATTCGCGTTCCCGAGCGTTACTTCTGACAAATGTCGGCGGCACCACAGTCGACCGCCGCTAGAACGTACTCCTTCCAAGCATCACGTTCGTCGACCAAAGTATCGATGCAGTCGAATGCATTACTGGAGGTATTTCGTCTTAAGCGAAACGCGGCGCATCGTCATGCACCTTAGATCTTGTGCAGAGTCCTTTGCGCAGGATCCATTCAGCATAACGAGCGACAGCTCCGTTAATTGCCTCTGCTCACAACAAGTCTCACTATTTCATTTCATTCGGCCACAGTCTCGTCTCATTGGAATGCAAATTTTTTTGCATCGCAGAAACCCTTCCGCTTCATCTACGTTGCAGTGAAAGGCAACTCTTTCTGGTCTGATAAGAACGAGTGCACTTGAACGTCGACGGGGTTTGCGGGCCGCAAACAAGCGTCACGGTTTTTTTTGGGCAGCGGCCGAGCGTCAGCTTGGCTGAAGAAGCGCGGAGCCTCTCCCATAAAGGACAAGTGGTGAAATGTATGCGTTTGCATTCTCGCGCGCGACGGGGGGTGAAGAATACGTCGGCCCGACGAAGTCGCCGATTTGTTGCGGTTCGATGCTTGCCCGGCGTCTTGGAGGGGCACTGTTCACGACATTTGTGCTCGGCCTGTCACCCGCGTGGGCACAAGCGATTCCAGCCACGTTTGAGGAAACCCCTTCGCCGTGGAACGCACTACGGTTATTTGATCCCACGCCCTTGCCAACGCTTGCGAATCCGAAAAATGGCGAAGCAGTCGCCCCGGAGGACACGCCGGTGAGAACGCGACAACAACCTGGGTATGAACCCGTGGGAATTAGAGATGGATCCTGGATGTTCCTTCCGTCGGTCCTGACGGGTGGATTCTACGACAGCAATGTCTTCTCCTCGAATTTCATGAAGCGCTCCGATATCGCCGCCGTGGTCGAGCCGGCGCTTCGCGCATATACACTCTGGGGACAGCATGGCATCGATATGACACTCGATGCACAGGAAATTGCTTACAGCGGCAATCCAGGACTCGACCAGACCAATGCGAGCCTCAAAGGCAACGCCTGGTACGACATTTCTCACGACCTGCAGCTCCTGACCAATTTTCAGATTGCTCATCTCAATCTTGCAGTTGGCTCGTTGAGTTCGCCAACGGGTGCCGTTCAGCCGACGCCGTACGACTATTTCACCGGCGATGTCAGCCTACGCAAGGAATTCAATCGTCTCACGGCATCGATCGGCTTCCGTACCGACTCATACGAATACGGATCTACGCGGTCGGCAGATGGCACTGTCATCGACCAAAGTAGCCTCAGCGGCCAGGTATATTCACTGCATGGTCGCGCCGACTACGCCATCTCACCAAACTTTGGCTGGTTTGCCGCCGCTGAGAGCAATGAACGAGATGTTCGTGGGCTTCCCGGCCAACCGCTGGACTCACAGGGGTTTCGCGCGATCTCCGGCGTTACTTTCGGATTGAATGATCTCATTACAGGTGAAATTGGCGGGGGTTATATCCAGCAGCGCTTCGTCGATCCAACGATCGGCACCGTTGAAGGGCCGTCCTATCGCGCGATGCTCACCTGGCGGCCGACGCGATTGCTCGACATTCACTTCAAGGCCGAGCAGCTCGTTACAGAGCTTGCCCAGACGAGTTCGACAGGCGTGCTGGCTAACGCCGTGCAACTCGGCCTCGACTATGAGCTCCGCCGCAACGTTATCGCATCCCTGACCGGCGGCTACGAGGTGGATCGGTTCTTCGGAATGATGCGCAAGGACGATGTCAGCACTGTCGATGCACGCGTGAAGTACCTGCTCAATCGCTTCAACTCCATTGCGTTCTATTATCAGTACACTAACCGCAACAGCGACGTGCCCATCTTCAGCTACGACAAGCATCAGGTGGGGATAAATGTCACAACGCAATTTTGATCAACCGTTTGTCGCCGACGAACCGACCGCGCCAACGGCTGCTCGGGAAGTGCAACCGACCGTCGATTTGCGTGAGCTCGGCCGGATTTTGCGCAGGCGCTGGCGTCTTGTCGCTGCTGCGCCAGCGGCGCTCGGGCTTGGAGCGCTCATCTATCTGATCTTTTTCACCACGACCCTGTATACGGCGACATCGACGGTTTTTGTCAACTTGCGGCGCGCCAGCGCGATCGAGTCAAACCAGTCGCAGGTAGAGACGTCCAATTTCGGCATTGACGATGCCACAATCAATAGCCAGGCGATGCTGATCCAGTCGCTTGCAACCCTGCAGCGCGTGGTCGCGAAGCTGAAGCTGGCAGAGGATAAGGAGTTCAACCCGCCGCCCACCGTGCTGGATCGTGTCAGGCACGTATTTAAGGCCCGCAGCTCCGACGGAGGTATCAACGAGAAAGACGCGGCCAGCGCGAGGGCCGTCGGCATCCTGCAACAGCGAATGAAGGTCGCGCGACAGGCGACCACGTTTCTCGTCGAAATCGATGCGAGTTCTGAATCGCCTAGCAAGGCTGCCCTCATAGCCAACACAATTGCGGAAGTCTATTTCGACGAGCAGATACGCGCCAAAAACGACGCGACGAAAATCGCGGCAAACTGGCTCAACGGGCAGCTCAATGAGCTGAAGGCGCGGGTCGTGGCATCGGAAAAGGCTGTCGCAGACTTTCGTACCACGAACAATCTGACGGTTTCGCAAGGCGTCACGCTGAACGACCAGCAGCTCACCGACCTTAACAATCAGCTGATTGCTGCCCGTGTTAAAACGGCGGAGGCGCGGGCAAAATTCGAACAGGCCCAGCAATTGCCAAAGAACGGCGGTGACCCTGGCGGAATTGATGCAGCGATCTCCTCGGATGTGATCGTACGGCTGCGGACCCAGTATGCGGAAATAGCAAAAAACGAAGCCGAACAGCTAAGCAAATATGGGCCACGCCATCCTTCGGTTGCCAATGTGCGTGCCCAGCTGCGCGATACCCAGCGCCTGATCGACGAGGAGATCAAACGGATCCTGGAAAGCACGCAACACGACTATGACGTCGCGCGCTCGCGCGAGGCCTCGCTGCAGCAGAGCCTGGACAAGTTGCAGGGTGTCGCAAGCTCGTCCGGACATGCCCAGGTACGGCTGCGTGAGCTGCAGCGGGAAGCCGAAGCCAACCGCACCCTCTACGAATCCTACCTTGCGCGGTACAAGGAAAGCACCGCACAGGAAAGCTTGCAGCTGCCGGATTCTCGTCTCGTCACGACCGCGAGCATTCCGATCGCCCCTTCCTGGCCCAAGACAACACCGATCCTCGGGATCGCCGTCGTGCTAGGGCTTGGCATCGGCTGTATTCTCGCTTTTCTTGCCGATTACCTCGACGGGCGCGTGAAAACGCTCGAGCAAGCCGAGAAGATATCCGGTGTCCGGGCCCTGGCGGCGTTGCCGCTCGTCGGTGCCGGCGAACTCGCTGGTCTCGCCAAGCGCGGACGAAGGGAGCTCGGCCGCTACGACTCGAGGACCACGAAGCTGTTGCCCGCGGCATTGCAGCCCCCACTGATGCGCTATGCGGTCGAGGTTCCGGGCACGTTCTTCGCCGAAGCTATCCGCGCCATTCGTCTCGTCTTGCAGCGCACGACGAAAGTTGACCCGATCAAAGTCGTGCTGGTCACATCTGCGCTTGAGAACGAAGGAAAGACCACACTCGCTGCCAATCTCGCCCAGTCGCTTGCGATACTTGGCATTCGAACCCTTCTGATCGATGGCGATCTCCGCAATCCGCATTTGACGCGTGCGCTTTGTCCCAATGTAGAAGCGGGACTGCCGGAAGTCGCTGCGGGCCACATAAATCCGGATCGCGCGGTCCTGACTGACGCGAGCACAGGCCTGGCGATCCTCCCATCAACCGCTATCAGCCACCCGGAACTCATCACCGAATTGATGTTCTCGGACCGGATCGTCGACGTGCTCGATTATTACCGCGACCAATACGAGCTCATACTCATCGATTCTCCCCCGTTGGTGCCGCTGGTCGACGGTCGCGCGTTGGCCGAGTTGGCCGACCGAATCGTGGTGGCTTTAGCATGGGACCAGACCCCGGGCGAAGTTGTTACCCACGCGATCGACCTGCTCGCACCAGTCCATGACCGTATCCTCGGCGCGGTTCTGACGTGTGTCGATTTGAGCAGGTTGCGATTCTACGACTACTATCGAAGCTCGGCTTATCTTAAGCCCTACGCCGCGTCTGGCCTCATGGCTGAGGCGGCGCAATAATGCCCTTTACTCCGGCACGATCGGCTGAGACAGCAGTCAGACCCGCGGCGTTGATTCAACTTGTCAACGCGGCGATCGCGGGACTCATGTCACTGGCGGTGCTCAGCATCTTCACAATATCGTCTGCTTTGCTGACAAGTTGGAAGATTCACTACATCACCAGCGGTGGAGGTTTCTATGAGAAATTTCATCCCGCGACCTACTGGGTTCTCGCTGCGTTGTTCCTTTGGGCCATCCGCAACGGCGACCCGATCGGTGATCTCGGTCGCATGCTTTCCGAAGCGCCTTGGCTGTTGTTCTACCTGGTTTGTTGGGCCTGGCTTCTGGTCCAGATGATCGCGACCAAGCAGCCATTCACGGCGATCATCGATACCTTTCTTCTGCCGCTCCTGTTCTGCCTGGTCATCTGGCAACTATCGCCACAGCAAAAGAAGCCGATACTCTGGGTCCTGCATCTCTCCATTCTGATCAACATCGTCATCGGCTACTACGAGTATTTTTCCGGATATCGGCTTATTCCGCTGTCGTTGGGCGATGTGGTCATACTCGGCGAATGGAGATCGTCCGCGCTGTTAGGACATCCACTGACCGCATCGGGCGTCGTCGCGGCCTATGTCATCGCTCTGGTGTTTCGCGCGGCGATTTGTCCCCCGATCATCCTGCGACTACCGCTGATCGTTTTCTCGCTTGCCTCGTTGATGGTCTTCGGCGGCCGAACCTCGCTCGTCACCGTCCTCGTTATCCTGAGTGGCACCGCCGTCCTGCGGATGTTTCGCATCTTGCGCGGCGAACGAATTTCCTTGCTGGCCGTTACCGGCACAATCTGTCTGCTGCTCATCGCAGTCGCTGCCATTTTTATGGTGTTCGAGCTCGGCGTCTTTGACAAGATGCTAGTGCGCTTTTCTTCTGACAACGGCAGCGCCATGACACGATATGCGGCCGTGAGCCTGCTTTCACATTTTGATTGGTACGAACTTGTTTTGGGTCCCGATCCGGCCCGTGCTGCCGCACTCCAGAGTACGTTTGGCCTCAAGTATGGCGTGGAGGATTTCTGGATTTCATGCATCGCTCAATACGGCATCCTCACAACAGCGCTGCTGACGCTCGGCTTGGCCGGCCTGTTCACGGAGATTTTAAAGCGCGCGGCCGGCTCTGCCTGGCTGATTTTGCTTCTCGTCATTATCGTGGCGGCAAGCTCAGTCAGTTTCTCCTCCAAGAACATTCAGCTTGCGCAGTTTGTCGTGCTGATAGCGCTGCTTCTGCCGCGCGAACACACGCGGCCGCAGACATTTCGCCCGCGAGGCCAACCACGATTGCTTCGGCCCTATGCCTGGGACCATGCATGACGATCTATGTCGACCACACCCATCTCGGCCGTCCCGTCACGGGTCTCGAACGTATCACGATCGAGCTATTCTCTCAAACCGCGCTCGCGCCACTGGATATTGTTCCGGTCACTGCTCAAGGCACGCGGCAAATGGTGATGCGCCAGACGATTGGCCTGCCCTGGCTTCTTGCAGGCTCCCGCGCGCTGCTGCTTTGCCCCGGTTTTCCGCCAAGCCCCCTACTTCGCCCCTTCGCATCACGAGTCCTCCCCTATATTCATGATGTATTCCTAGCGACGCGGCCGGCCGATCTCAACCATCGCGCCCGCTTGTACATGGCCGCGCCATTCCGTATGGCGCTACGAAGCTATCCCCGCTTTCTCGCCAATTCGCGCGACACGAGCGGGAAACTCGCCGCGCTTTGCCGGGCCGATTCCGATATCACGCTCTACCGTCCGCCGGTACGGAATGTCTTCGGCCTGAACACGGAGGGTCGCGCGCAGCGCTCGGACGGTGCCTTGCGGCTCGTTGCACTGGGTACTGTTGAGCCGCGAAAGAACTTCTTGGCGGCGGCGAAACTGACCCAAGCGTTGGAGGCGCTAGGGTTTCCAGATGTCAAACTCGACATTATCGGCAGAAATGGATGGGGCGGGGATTGGCAGACACTTAACGCAATTCCGGGCGTCACCATGCACGGCTATCAGCCCGAGGAACGAGTCAGGGAATTGCTGATGGCTGCTGACCTCTTCGTCTGCACCTCTCAGGAGGAGGGCTTGGGGTTACCATTGCTCGAGGCGCAGTATGCCGGGCTGCCGATCGTCGCGCCTGGTGCCGCGATTTTTCATGAAGTGCTCGAATCTTCCGGCGTCTTCATTGACCCGGCAGATCCGAAAGCCGCGGCGATGAGGATCATTGCTCTGCTCACGGAACGCCATTGGCGTTCTCGCTACGTCGCATTGAACGCTCATAATATCGCGCGCTGGAACGCGTTGGCAGGCCTCGACCGCAACGCGGTTATCGCCCTGATTGCCGGGCTCGCAAGGCACAAGCCTCCTGTCTCGCGGCACGGCCGAGATCAGCACTTCGACGATTGACGAGAGGACTTTTCGAATGACGAATTCCTTCGCGGCGCAAAGCCTCGTTGATCCGATAGCAAAGCCGGATATTAAAGCAGGCGTAGAAGGCCGCGATGTCGGAATAGACACAATGCGAGGCATCGCCATCCTTATGGTGATCGGCATCCATTCGCTGCCGCAGCCGTTGAATGTTTGGGAAACCATCATCGACGCCATCTTGAGACCCAGCGTTCCCATCTTCCTGTTCGTTTCCGGCTACCTGACTGCACTGTCGGGTCAAGTCCCCCTTTGGAAGCGGCTGAAGGCTGTCGTGGTCCCTTACACGATCGCCTTTGCCGCGGCTTATATCTACATGGCGTTGCATAATCCGACGATGGACCATCGTCCGACCACGGCGTTGGCGAGGTTCATTCTCGCTTACGCATTCGTCTATTATTACGTGTTCGTCTATATCGGCTGTACCGTTGTGCTTTGGCTGTTCTTCCGGTCCTCGGCTCCTGCGGAGACCTCCAGCGTTCGGCTCGTCTCATTTCTCCTCCTCGCAGTTCTGCTCGGCCTAACCATAGGGAGCTATCTCGACCCGCTGGCGTTTCGTCTTGGATTTGGCGAGAGCCTTGTCGAGGAGATCCGCATGCGCGACGTTCCATTCTGGTTCGTCTTTATGGCGCTCGGAACGCTGGCGGGAATGTTCCGGATCAAGCCCATGTTGGCCGGCATGCGCTGGCAGCTATTCGCGGCCACTGTTGCGGCATACGTCTTGTACGCGGCGGTTCGGCTCTTCAGGATCGGTGACGCCGCCGACTACGATTCGATCGCATTCTTTAGCTACGCCGCACTTTTTTGTTGCTTTCTTCTTGCTTGCTATGCCGAGTTCCCTCTTATGGCATCGCTGGGATCGGGCAGTTACTTCATCTATCTTTGGCATATTTTCTTCGTTATGCTACTTCGCGATCACGCGGCCACGAGTCAGCTGACACCGGCTACGGCTTCCGCAATCACATATATCTGCACGGCAAGCGCCAGCGTCTTCGCCATGATGATGGTGAGGGGACTGGCATCCGCACCCGTTCGCCGGTGGCTCGGGGCCTGATCGATGCTACTAAGAAATACCTTGCTTTACCTGCCGGCCCAGGTCATCGGCCCACTTGCCCAGCTGATCTCGATGATCGTCTGGACGCACGTTGTAGACGAACCCACGCTTGGTGTTGTTACGCTCCTCACAGCCACGCATGAGCTTCTGCAAATTGTCTTTCTCACGGGGTGGTCCCAATACGCCCTGCGCTTTCTCGAGCGGCACCAGGAAAACGGCGAAGCTGAGCGGTTCTACCGCACCGAAAATGCCTTTATGATTGGCTCCTGCCTCGTTCAGAGCATCCTAGCAATTGCGGCCCTCTTCACGATGATCGTGCCCCAGGCCGACGCGCAGCTGGTCGCCGCGACCGTCGCTTATGTCTGCACCCGGAGCCTCAACCTCTATATTAGCGACCGCGCGCGGGTCCGCAATCAGATCGGCATCTACACCCTCCAAGTCACGCTGGGTCCTTCGCTTGGTCTCGTCATCGGATTGATCCTCATTCGGCTGATCGATCGCTCGGCAACATGGCCGCTGGCGGGATATGCCATCGCTCAACTTGTCGCCATACTGGTCGTACTCCCCAGACTTGGTTGCGGCCGCGGCGTTTGGCCCTTGGATCGTGTTATCGTCAGCCAAGCCCTGCGCTACGGCCTACCACTCATCATCGGTGGTGCGCTTGGCTGGATCGGGCTCAACGCGCCGCGTTTCATCGTCAATCAGGTGTCGGGCGTGGCCGCTGCGGGACTGTTTGCCGTCGGCTACGGCCTTGGCCAGCGCGCTGCAACCTTCGCCGCGATGTTAGTCACGACGGCGGCTTTTCCGCTCGCGGTAAAGAGCATGGAGCGGCACGGGGCCAGCGTTGCCATGCGTCAGCTCGCGGACAACAGCGCCCTGCTGATCGCAATCCTGGCTCCCTGCATTGCAGGGATTTTCATGCTGCGTCGGGAATTCGTTCATCTGTTGATTGCCCCCCCGTTCCAGGAAGTGACGCTCGCAGTTCTTCCTCTATCCGTTCTCGCCGGATCCATCCGAAGCCTGCGCGCTCATTTTATCGACCAGACCTTCCTTCTGCATAACCGAACGGGCCTGCTGGCGACGATTTCCGCTGTCGACGCTGCTCTGACAGTACTCCTGAGTTTCATCTTCATTCGTTACTGGGAGCTGAGCGGTGGAGCTGGCGCTACCGTCGTCGCGGCCCTCGTTGCCGCGATCGCAAGCTTTACAATCGCTTTCTCTCGGTTCGGCCTGACACTTCCGCTCAAGCATGTCGCACCCGTTGGAGCCGCGACCGCGATCATGGCAGAAATACTCAACATGCTTCCCGAAGCATCATCGATGGCCATTTTTGCCGCGCATGTTGCCCTGGGCGGCGCAATTTACATCATCGTGCTTGGCATGATCTACGCGCCCTTGTTGAGCGCGCTTCGGTTGCGGCATCGGCAATCCGAATCTTGATCCAAAACAAAATTCGCTTGACAGCGATTCGATAAATTCTCGTTGCCATAACTTGACCACACGCTGCGAACGCATCGCCATCGTTACGTCGTATTGCTTGGATTACTTACAGCCCGTTTGTTGACGTCGGATTCATTCGACATTCGGTTCTCATTGCCGCGACAATGGGCGGGATATCATTACTTTATGCACATGTTCGTTCCAACGCACAGCCGCCGAAAGGACCGCCAAGTTGAACGCGCACGCGCAGCACCAACGCAACCTCTCCGTCGATGGGATTGCCGTCAATATCCTGTCGCCCACCCACGCCGTATCATCGATCATTGCCGCCGCGCAAAGTGGCGACAATTTCAGCGTTTGCACCCTCAATCTCGATCACGTCGTGCAGCTGGATCGGCGACCTGACTTTCGAGCAGCCTATCAACGCGCGCGCCTCGTGACGGCAGATGGGTTTCCGATCGTATTGCTTAGCCGCTTGCTGGGAATACCGGTAAGGCGAACCACCGGAGCTGATCTGGTGGAACCAGTTTGTCGAGAAGCTGGAAAGAAGGGGCTTTCCGTTTTCCTGCTGGGTTCGAACAAGCGCACGCTTTCGATGACCGCGGGCCGTCTGAAAAATCGATTCGGACTTGGGATCGCCGGCACATACGCACCGGGTCGGAATTTCAATCCGTATTCCGCTGAGGCGGATTTTGCGATCAACCGTATTCGTGAGTCCGGCGCTAGGCTTTGCTTCGTTGCACTTGGCGCGCCGCGTCAGGAGGTGTTCGCAGCGCGCTGTCTCGACGAACTTAATGGAACCGGAATGCTATGCATCGGCGCGGCACTTGATTTCATCGCCGGGACGCAGGCACGCGCCAATACAGCAGTCCAGAATATCGGGCTCGAATGGGCGTGGCGCATGCTCCGCGAGCCCCGTCGCTTGGGCCCACGCTACGCGCGTTGCCTAGCCGTTGTGCCGAGGCTTGTGGCGCAGACTGTCCCGCAAATCGTCACCGCGCGCATGGGAAGAGCGGCATGACCTCGACGCTGATGAGGACATACTCGACACCGGGTGGGATCCCACTTTCGTCGCGCCAAGCAGCCGCCATGTCCCGGACTGTGGAAGGCATGAGGTCACTTGCTTGCGCAGTATTTGTTCTCGTTTTGGCGACCTGTCCGTCGCGGGCTGACAACTGTGAAAAGAGCCGGTCGTACTTGCTCGGCGCCCTCAGCGGCGAGTTGACGCTCTCGCCAAAAGAATATGACGCCCTTTTTAGGAGATGCTTGGCGACTGCGGCGATGACGAATGTCAAAGATGCCTACATGCTCAAGGACGGCGGCATTGCTGTGATCCCGAAGCAGGATACGGTCGTTGCCACCGCCGCGACGCTCTCGGAATTCTGCCAGGCCTATCCGCGGGCAACCCTCCACTTCGTTACGAAGCGAGAACGCACTGATGACAAGTCGATCGCGGACATCATCGGGATTTCCTCCACCTCATCGAGGTCCTGTCAGAAGATCAAGGGCCTCACCGAATGAATCTCTTCTCTCGTCGCGATTTCTTGCAAGTCACGGCCGCGGGATTTGCCGCGAGCACTGGCGCCAGGGCCACGGCCGGCCTGAATTCTGCCGAGAGCCTCGGGGCAATTGCGGCAAAGAACGGCTATCTGTTCGGCTCGGCAGCCGCGGAGGTAATCGACAGCGATCCCGCTTACCGCGAGCTCTATATTACACAGACGAAGATCATTACCACCGACGTCGCGCTCAAGATGGCTCGGATCGCAGCGCAGCCTGGCGCGAAGCATTTTGAAACCGCGGACCGGTTGCTTGCTTTTTGCGATCACAACGGAATCGCCATGCGTGGGCATTGCCTGATCTGGAACGAATGGGTGCCGGACTGGATCAAGGCAATGAGTATCAGCGAGCGGCGCGCGTTCTTCGATTCCTATATCGACGACGTCGTCGGGCGCTATATCGGGAAATTGCAGTCCTGGGACGTGGTCAACGAGCCGTTTTGGCCTGGGCATCACGCGCCCGGCGGCTTTCGGCTGGGCCCCTGGTATGACGCTTTCGGAACCGATTATATCCGTCGCGCCTTCGCGCGCGCCGCGCAGGTCGACCCTCGGACAAAATTGGTCCTGAACGAGGCGCAGACCGAACGCGACGATGAGGTCGGGCTCGCGGTGCGTAGCGGTCTACTGAAGCTCGTCGCTGACCTCAAACATCAGGGTGTGAAGCTGGACGTGGTCGGACTACAGGGCCATATCCAGCCGCAATATCCGCATGACACTGGCCGGTTTGAAGACTTTCTCCATCAATTGGCTGGCCTCGGCGTTGACATCTACATTACCGAATTCGACGTTTACGACGGAACGTTTCCGGATGATGTAACCGCGCGCGACGCGGCGGTAGCGACGGCTGCGCGCGAATTCCTCGAACCTACTCTCCGTCACCCCGCGGTTAAGGCACTCATCACCTGGGAACTGGCTGACAAATACTCGTTCTACCGAGGAATGAGCAATGACAAGAACGCAGCACGAGCCAGGCCGTTGCCTTATGACGACCGTTTGCGACCGAAGCCGTTATGGAACGTGATCGCGCAATCGTTCGAGGCCTAAGGAAGGCCGCGTTCACGCGCGTCAGACCCATTGAAGCAACGAGGCAGAACGGACATGCGGCTTTCAAGGACAGTCACCGAGACCGCCTTGCTGCTGAAATATCGTGCGCCGTGGCTTTACACGTCGATCCGTGACAACACGCCGACTCGGCTACGCTCGATCATCAACGCTCGGATGACCATCGATAGTCTCGGCACGGATGATCCTGAACTGGTCTTCACCAATATCTTCCGAAAGAACTGGTGGAATAATGGAGAGAGTCGTAGCGGCTGGGGTGCCGAGTTGCAGCGAACTATGTCGATCCGGCTCGGCCTTCCCGAATTCGTGCAGCGTCATTCGATCGGCTCGCTGCTCGACGCGCCGTGCGGTGATTTTCACTGGATGCAGCATGTCGAATGGCCCGCAGGATTTCGCTATATCGGCGCCGACATTGTTGCCGATCTCATCGCGGAGAACCGGCGAAAGTATCCGACCATCGAATTTCTGAAGCTTGACGTGCTTTCCGATCCGCTGCCTACGGTTGACTGTTGGCTTGCACGTGATCTCATGATTCATTTTCCCGATCAAGCGATATGGGCTGCGCTGGATCAATTCCGGAAATCCCCTGTCCGCTTTCTCCTGGCAACGACCTATCCCAATGCGCGGCGCAACCATGACATCAAGTTCGGTCAAGTGCGTCACTTGAACCTCTGTGCCCCTCCATTCAACCTTCCTCAGCCGTACGAGATGCTGCATGAGGACGATGACCTGAAAACCGGGCGCGCCATCGGCGTATGGCGGCGGTCCGACATCGAATGCACACGGTGATGAGATCTTGTGCTTTAATCATCATCATCGCGGGGACCCTCGGCGCAATGAGCGGTTGCTTCGGCGAGGATATCAAACCATCGCCATCGACGGCGCGGCCCTCCATGCCGTATTTCGGAACGGCCATTATGCAAGAGGACGGGTCCGTTACATTGCGCCTCCGCCGGACCAGCGACGGCAGAGAAATCGATGACACGCTGACCTACAAGACGACCGATCAGGGTTACGACAGCGTACTCCGCCATATTGGCGGCCTCGAGCCTGGTGACACAAAGAGCTTTAGACCGTGGAAGGACTGAGAAGCGCCCTGCTTTCTTTGACCTTTCGCAACTGACTAGATCTAGGGGGAGCATGATCATGCTGGTCAACCATATGCGTCTGCAATATTCCTTCGCGGACATATCCAATTTCCTTCAGGCGCGTGCGCTGGCAGCCAAGGCCGACGCACTGATCGACCAACCGAAGTTTCGGGAGGTGACCGCCAGCCATGCCTCCGAGGGATACGGTAGCTACAAGTATTTCGACAAGGAATTGTGGCTGCGTAAAAAAATGATGCGAGCGATAGAGCTGGGGCTCGACAAGTGTGAGCCGCTGTCGGTGCTAGATATCGGCTGTGGCGCCGGCTATTTCCTGTATTGCTGCAAATATCTTGGTCACGATGTGCACGGCATCGACTTGCCGCACTGCGAGTTCTATCGCGACGTGACCGCCTTGTTTGATATCCCGCGGACTGAATTCAAGATCGAGCCTTACAAAGCTCTACCCACCTTCGGAAAGCGGTTCAACGTCCTCGCTGCGCATCAAATCTGCTTCAACGGGCACAAGACCGAGCACGTATGGGGGCCGAACGAATGGGAATTTATGCTCAACGACCTTCAGAAAAATCTGCTCGAGCCGGGCGGCATGATAGCACTCGAATTCAACGAGGAGCCAGAAATCGGATTCTTTACCCAAGACGTTCGGCGATATTTCGAATCGCGTTCAGCCCGCATCTTGCGCGGAAGGGTTTTCCTCGCCGGCGAAGGGGCTTTTTTTCCTCTCGGCGCCGTCCCATCGCCGGAGATGCAAGCCGACGACATTCCGCCACTGGAACCAGCCACAAGCCGCCGAAGTGGGCTGGAGACCATATGAGATCCGAGGCTGCCCTCGCTCTCACAAGACTGGAGAGCCGTTAGCCAAAAGAACAATCGCCGCAACGGCTACTGAATGGATTTTACCGTGTCCTGCGACGAGGGCAATAAATCAGTCAATCCGTCGACGAACCGCGTGTGCGCCCGATGCAATAAGGCAGGCAGAATTTTTATTAACGGTTGCTAGAACCTCCGGCAGTTCGGTGTTTGAAAGTTTTCAGTCTAGCATGGGGACGAGCAATGGACGAGTTGCCTATTGTTCTCGTAGTTGAAGACGAGTCCTTATTACAGGAATTGGTCAAGGGGGCTCTCCGTCATGGTGGCTTCGACATGACTTGTTCTCCCAACGCTGCTGAGGCGGTCGAACTGCTCAAGAGCGGCGCAGTGAGATACAGAGCACTTGTGACTGACATCAATCTTCAGGGCCCGTCGAACGGATGGGAGCTTGCGCGAGAGGTCCGAGAGATTGATCCTTCCTTTCCTGTCGTTTACCTGACTGGTGTTGCTGCTGAAGAATGGGTTTCACAAGGAGTGCCGAACAGTGTCCTTTTGGAAAAACCATTTGCACCCGCTCAACTTGTTACCGCCGTTTCGCAGCTTCTGAACATCACCGACAGCCCGTCCATCTCAAGTCTGGACTAGTTTCGGAGGCAGGATACGTGTGAGATTAGCGGTGCATCGAGCTGCGATAATTCTTGTTGAAGGTGATGCGTTGATTCGCATCATCATGGGGACACCGCATCGTGGCCGAGACCGGCTGAACCTGGAGCGGGAACAACAATGCCGTATACGGTATTTTTCGGACTGAAGAGCAAAGAAGAAATGATCGGCGCGAGAGCGACAACCGCGAACGAAGCGCTTGCAATGATTCAGACACTGCAAAAGGGAGAGCGGGAGATCAAGTTCATCCGATCGCCGCATGAAGGCGAGATCGGTATCGAGATGCTTCGGGTTTTGGCGAAGGAAGAAGAAGCAGAACTGCCTGTGGTTCCAGGCGGGTGAGTAGCCACCTATCAACAGGCGAACTACCTGAAGGATGAACTGGCGCGGTCACTTCCTTCCGTCTTGTCGAAATCAGCGGCGGCTCTAACGAGATGCCGCACTCGGCGGAGTATTACTGGTGCCGCAAGCGATTGGCTCATATGCGGATGCAACATAAGCCCGCAACCGATAGCCCACGTATCGCTTGAACAACATGACTCGCTCCTCTACGAGAGAAAGGCGGGAGCGCAGGGCGTTCTTATCGCCGATAGATGCCAAGGGCGAGCGGTGACGGACAGTATCTACCCAATGGAACCGACAGCGGGTCTTATTTTTTCCCAACTAAAATGAAACTTCGGCGGCGTGGATGGCGTGAGCGGTGAGTGATTGGGAAGCATGGCCGCGCGGCTGCCTCGGTTTGCGGCTTCTTGCGTTGAAAGTCTTGCCTTTGTAAGCAAAGTGGCCCGAGAGGGCGGCCGTCTCTTCAGTACCGAATATTGTGAAAACCTTCCGGCTAAACGCCGGCAGCGATCGCTGCGGGCAAAGCGCTTCGAGGCGTAATGGCTGCACGGCCCGCCAATAAAAGAACCGCGAACAGCGCCGTAATCAGGTTACGCGAAAAAAGAACCAAACGGCCCAAGGAAGGAAACACAAAGAAACCTCTGCTCAAACGAACTTCACAGACGTACTCTTTCGCGACAGGAGCTTAATGGAAGATTATCGGTTCCCACTCGGGTGGGAGCGTACCGCGATACAGCGCAACACTCTTCGTTCTTATTGCGGCAGCCTTACATTTGCGAGGTATTTGCATCTCGCCTCGGCCAGTGCATAGCCGCAGCATTCACCCGTGACCGGCAGTCTCAAAATAACCCTTTGAAAGCCATCAACTTGCTTCAAAACTCTCCGTAACAGATCAGGACAGGACTGAGCAGCGACCTTGCAGATCGCGCTGGCTCCTGAAGGCGTAAAAGATGAATCATTGTGATGGACAGGTACTGAGCGTAGCGCGCGATCCCGAGCACAGCTTTGCGAAGCAGTTGCAGAAAAAAATTACTCTCATCGAAGCGCACGGAGTCGAAGCTGACGCGCATTCGGGACAATATGCGAGGAGCAGATTTCTTGGGAGGATGATCACGGCGCTTCCCAACAAACGTCAGATCCATCTCCTTCCTGCCGAACTGTTTGCCGAGCTTCGCCATTGCGGGCACGCCATCGGGCCCGGTCTTCTCGGCGAGAACATCGCGACCGTCGGACTTAAGCTGGAGCACTTTCCTCTGGGAACGAGAATTTTCTTGGGCGCAAGTTCCATAGTCGAATTGACAGGCATTCGGACGCCCTGTCGCAAGATCGACCGCTTTCAAAGCGGTCTAAAAGAGATGCTACGAACTGACGCAACCGGGCCGAAATACAAATGCGGCGTACTTGGAGTAGTATTGAGGGGAGGCGCCGTCATGCCGGGTGATATCGCCAGGGTTGAACTCCCCTTAGCAGCATACTCGCCTCTTCCAGCACTATAGCTGGCAAGCCGCGCAAAGACGGCGATTCGCTGCGAATTTCTTTGTCTCCAAGATGACGCGGTCGTCTGGCCGAAGACAGCACCCACCTACCAACGCTTGAGCCACGCATCAGCGGACAAAGTGGCCGAATCGATTACGCGACGTTGACGGCAAGTAGCTGACCGAAATTCGCGGTCACAAATGGCAGCGCCTCAAATCTCGCCCTCGCGACTGCTTGCCCCGCAGACGAACGAGGCTGCCAGGACGCCAGCCCGAGCGTCTCGAACGATCGATCAATCCCTCAGACCCAGCCGCCGCAGGCAAACGCCGCCAATCTTCGCAGCGCCCAGCCGGAGCCAACCCCAGCTCAAGGACATTGTCAGTCGCCGGGACTTCCGATGCTTTTCACCGAGAAGGCTTTCACCGAGAAGGCTGCCGCTGGTAAATCCATCGATGGTCTTCATCAGGCGGCCGAGTGGTCGCTCCTGGTCCTGATAGCCGCTCATAGACCGCCCTCGTCCATCTATTTTACTATCGCAACCGCGTTATGAGCCGCATGTTACCGGGCTGAATGTTTTGGCTACAATTTCGCTCTCCGGCTCATCAAAGAATAATCCCGACACGTCGACGTACATTCGCGAAGTGTAAGTCTGCTTGGAAAGCTGCAACTGAGGCAAGTTCATGGACAACGAGACGTGTGCTGCGGCTGCCGAGTGCCCGAGTTCTTTCGCCGCAATAAGAACATAGATTTTGGGCTTACCGACGAGTGGCAACGGCAGGACCAGCGTCAATGGTTTGGCAGTCTTTTGGTGCTACCCCATCCGGCTCGCCGAACGGATTTCTGCGATCGACGGTCTACCGGATGTCAGCCATTACGAGTCGGTTTTCGTCGACACTCGCTCTAATCATGGTTTTTTTCGTTGCGCTCTCGGTGGTGGGATGCGCCGCGCTGACGCCTCGGAACGCGCTGCCGCAAGCTGCTGCGGCACAGGTCGAACCGGATGGATTTCACGACATTCGGTATTGGGGCGACGAAGCGTCGCCCGATATCGCCTCCTTCCGACCGACACGTCGTGGCTTGGCGGCTGAATCGCGCGGACCATCCGCGCGAGGATTGAACTTCCTCGCCATATCAGGGGGCGCCGAAGATGGCGCGTTCGGAGCCGGTCTTCTCGCCGGCTGGGGCGATGCCGGCAATCGGCCCGTGTTCGACCTTGTTACCGGAGTAAGCTCCGGGGCGCTGGTGGCGCCGTTCGTCTTCCTGGGGCCAGAACGCGATAGTCAACTCCAGGAAATCTTCACGTCCTATGGTCGGAAAGACATCTACGTCTACGACGTGCAGAATCTGATCGAAGGATCGGCTCTCGTCGACGACGCCCCGCTCTCGAAGCTCATAGCCAAATACGTCGATCGGGACTTTCTGCGCGATATAGCGCAAGAAAGCCGCAAGGGCCGAGTTCTACTGATCGGCACGACCGACCTGGACGCGCAGCGACCCGTGTTGTGGGACATGGGGCGCATAGCAGAGAACGACAGTCTGGCGGCACTCGCTCTCTTTCGCAAGGTTCTGCTCGCGTCAGCGACGCTGCCCGGCGTCTTCGCGCCCGTTCGAATCAAGGTGCGCGTCGGCGGCAAGGACTACGACGAGCTTCACGTCGATGGTGGTGTGACCAGGCAGGTTTTCATCGCGCCATCGATCATGCGCCTCGTTTCTGATCACGCATCACGCCGAACTGTGAATGGTGCGCGATTGTACGTCGTCCAGAACGGCCGCATCGATCCTCGTTGGGAGGCGGTGAACGACGACGTCCTTTCCGTGACGCAGCGCTCGCTTTCGACCCTCATCAAGAATCAGGGTATCGGCGATCTGTATCGGATCTATTCCATCGCCAAGCTCGACGGCATCGACTTCAACCTGGCCAGTATCCCCCCCGATTTCGACACCCGGGCCAATGCACCTTTCGACCTGAAATACATGCAGGCCCTTTTCGCGCGAGGATACGACATGGGAAAGGGCGGCTTTCCCTGGGTGAAGAATCCGCCGGGATTGCAGACGACCGGTCAATTTGCCTCGGCTCGACGGCCATTTTGAACCATGCCGTCATTCAGCCATAGCTTTTTCGCCATGGGCTCCGATTGCACGGTTCATTTCTTCGCAGACTCGGCGGCACGATTCGAGCAATTCGCTCTCGCGGCCGAAGCAGAGGTCGTTCGAATCGAACGACGCTATTCGCGCTATCGAGCTGATAGCGAACTTTCGCGCATCAATGCCGTTGCGGCACAAGGAGGCAGTATTGACATCGACGAAGAGACCATCGCCCTGATAAGTTACGCCAAGGCCTGCTACGCAAAGAGCGACGGTGCATTTGACATAACTTCGGGCGTGCTGCGCGCCGCTTGGGATTTCTCGCGCGCCCGCCTTCCCGGTCAAGCCATCATTGACGCCCTGCTGCCGCGCGTTGGACTCGACAAGGTCTCGGTTTCGGCTGGCCGACTTCATTTCGCCGAAGCGGGAATGGAATTAGATTTTGGCGGCCTCGGCAAGGAATATGCTGCCGACCGGGCTGCCGAAGTCTGTGCTTCGATTGGAACGGAGCATGGCTTCGTCGACCTTGCGGGTGACATCCGGATCGTAGGACCTCAACCAGGAGGTCTCCCTTGGATGATCGGCATTCGTCACCCTCGAAAATCAGAGGTCCTGGCTTCGAAAGTCGCAATGTCCGGCGGCGCCTTGGCAACGAGCGGAGACTATGAGCGCTACATCGAAGTCGGCAGCCAACGCTACTGCCATCTCCTCGACCCTCGGACGGATTGGCCCGCGCGAGGCCTCTCGTCCGTGACGGTGATCTCCGACCGTTGCCTCGTCGCTGGCAGTCTCTCCACAATTGCGATGCTCAAAGGACGGGATGGTATCGACTGGCTTCGCCGGCTCGGTGTCCGGCATTTTGTCGTCACCGATGCCGGAGATTGCTACGGCACCGAGGATCGGCTTACGCGCTGTAATTGAGCAGTGTGCCAGGCGGGCTATCGGGCGAGATCGTGGTCGGATCAATCTGGTTCAAGAATTGGAGACTCGCCGCAACCGAGCCCGAAGCTTGTGGGCTGGACTGCGAGGAACTTTCGGCGCGCAAGGACACCATCAGCTGCGACATGGTCGACACGAAGTTTTGCTTCGAGACGCTGCCGGTACCGGACGGGTCAAGCGTGGAAAAGATCGCGTCCGCACCCTGCCTTTGAAAAACCGCAGGCGGATTCTGGGTCTGGAAAGCCTGCTCGAACTGCGCCTGCGTAATCGTGCCGGAGCCGGTCGTGTCGATCGAGTCGAACAGGTTCGACATTTTCTGCTGCGGCGGAACGCCATAGCTCGCGCCCGAGACCGCGTTGAGCCCGGAACTCCCGCCGACGGCCGAAACGTTCATTTTACTTCGCCCTGACTTGCTCGCCTCCTGACTGATATCGAAAACGTGTTAAAAGCCCGTTAACCATAGGCCGGCCGAAGAAATTTCCCGGATCCAGCGGGACGCCATTCCCGCCTCAGCATCCTTTGCAAATGCTATGCAGTTTGCTGTTCAACAACTGGTCGTAGTCCTTCACATTTGGTTTGAAGGCCTTTGCATCAAAGCGACTGCCGCGATGCCCCCACTCCCGTGGCCAATCAGCATGGGCAGACCTTGTAGAAGTTGAATGTTTGACGATGAACTCTGATGAAGTGCGGCATCGAAGCTTTTGAACGCATCGGAGTCTTTCCATGCCTGCGCTTGATATGGAGTCTCGAATCGAATCATCACAAGGTGCACGGGCGAAGTTCCGTCCCAAGCCACCGGTTTGTCGACGTCGACAACCAGCCGGCCGGCAAAGCTCGCGACTGCTGCACCCAAATTGTCCATTGCTGATTTGAACGCGTCCGAATGGGTGATCGAAGATACAGTGATCATTACGTACGTCGGTGTCTCCAGTCCGCCCTGTTCCAATCTGCCGTCGCCGTGGCGCCGAAATCCTCCTATACCATGCATGAAACCGCCCCTAGCCATCGCCGGTGCTCCCGCTGCCAAGCTAAGGCAGACGTACAGTGTCGCTGTCCCAAAGGACGCAATGTGCGAATGTCGCGTGATTTCAACATCTAGCCATTTGCACATCTCACGCATAGGCCGATTTCCTGCATTCGAAAGCATCACTATTCCTGTAGATTGCATCCGATAGCGCACCACGCTTGTTCGCTCGTAGCAAAATGGTCTGATCCGAATAACCTGGCCGTTCGAAGCCCTCTTCTCGTATCTAAAGCAGAGAAGGCCCAGGTCGAATTCGCGCTCGCCGGAGTATAGGCTCAACTCCGTTGGGGCTCGTCTTAAAGACAGTACATGTTCATGCTTGTTGGTGAAAACAAGCCGTGTCGTGGGAAGCCGATAAAGCGATTGACCAGCTGCGCGGCTTCTGATCTGCGCTGCACAGCGTGATGCGGAAGGCGTTCAGCGGATGCTCCTGGCCGCCGCCGGGCTCTGATGCCGCGCCATGCCGAAGGCTCCGCGCCAGCTCCCGTCGCCACCAGCGCCCGACCCTCCAATCCAACAGCCCCGGCGAACTCAGCACTGGATAAACTCGGGCTAAAGTCAGCGCGGGTATACGATGTCTTGGAAAACTTTTCCTCAGGCTGCTCTCAGGCCCAGCAGGAACTTTTCCACCTCGGATCGCAGCGTATTCACCTCGCCGCAGATCTTTTCTGCTGCTTCATTCACGCTCGATGCAATCCGGCCGGTGTCATCCGCTGCCTGACTAATCCCGACGACATTTGACGATACTTCAGAAGTACCGGCAGAGGCTTGCTGCACGTTGCGGGCAATCTCTTTCGTGGCTGTCCCCTGTTGCTCGATCGCCGAAGCAATGGAGGTCGAGATCTCGTTGATCTCGCCGATCGTCTGGCTAATGGTTCGGACTGCCGCTACGGATTGCTCAGTGCTTGCCTGCATCTCGGCAATCTTGGTCCCGATCTCTTCAGTCGCTTTGGCCGTCTGACTGGCCAGGCTCTTTACTTCCGAAGCCACCACGGCGAAACCGCGACCTGCATCGCCAGCTCGCGCCGCCTCGATCGTGGCGTTAAGCGCCAGCAGGTTCGTTTGTCCCGCCACATCGCTGATAAGTTTTACCACGTCACCGATCCGCTGCGCGGCCTCGGCGAGGTTCCTGATTTGGACATTGGCTCGGTTGGCTTCTTCGACTGCATGATTTGTACTATGGGTTGACCGGATTACTTGTCTAGAAATTTCGTTGATTGAAGCTGACAGTTCCTCAGCCGCGCTCGCCACAGTCTGCACGTTGCCGGACGCCTGCTCCGATGCCGCTGCGACACCTGTCGACTGACGGCTGGTCTCCTCAGCCGCCGCAGCCATCGAATGAGCGTCTGCCTCAAGCTCGGTAACCGCTGTGGCCAATGTCCGGGCAACATTGTCCATGCTCGCACCAAAGCCTTGCGCAACGCGCGCCAGTTCGCTTACTCTGCGATCCATGTAGTCTGTCCCCGCATTGATGACCGTGGCCCCGTTGCGGAATGAGCCAGGGAAACCGCGAACCAATACCTTGCGGAAGCACTTACCACGACTGACGTACTCCATCGAAGCCGACGATTCACGAACATAGGCGTCGACGATATCGAGCATATCATCGACGGCCGCCTGCAATTTGCCAAGGTCTCCCTGATTACGTGTGCCGAGAATGCGGGCTTCCAGATCGCCGTGTCGCGCCCGCACGCAGACGGAGGCGACTTCCCGAACGTTTGATGCCGTCTGCCGCAGCGCCCATGCAGCCGATACAAGCATCGCGCCGACGATTGAGAATTCGATTGCCGTATCCCAGGGCGCGGTTGACGGTCCAAGGACAACGCGAGCAACGCCGATGGCCACTATCGTAGCGCCGGCCCCTGCAATCAAGAACATCGCTTTAGACAAAGACAAATTCATCATAGTCCAAACCCTTGTCCTTCAGCATGCTGGTCAGCAAATCGTAGCCGCGCTGCATGCCTTCCTTGCGGTTGTTGTGTCTGGTCTCCTCCGCCCGCAGCGCTGCATACAGCGGTATTATCTTTTCGATCTGAGCGGCGTGTGGTTTGCGCCGATTGGAGTGGAAGCCCACGATGTTTTGATTCGCATCAAGCGTGGGCGTAACATGCGCGAACACCAATAATGGTCGCCGTCACTCGCCATGTTCACCACATAGGTGAAGATCTCCCTTTTGGCTTGAATGGCGTCCCAGAGTAATCTGAAGATGCAGCGAGGCATATCAGGATGCCGGATCAAGCTGTGCGGCGCGCCCATTACTTCGTTAGGCGGGTATTTCGACAGCCGCAGAAAGACGTCATTGGCGTAAGTGATGTGACCTTTGAGATTGGTCTTGGAGACGATCAACTCTTCTTCGCCAAACGGGCATTCAACCCCCGTCGGCTTAACAGCGGCTCGAGCCATTCAGCATTACCTCTTGGGCCTATGTCGCGCCTTCCGGACTACATCTGTCCTGGGCGGCGATTGAGAAGACGCACTCAGGTTGAGACCCTGGCCTTAACCAAGCGTGTATTTCAACTCCATTTTCCCAATTTCGACATCGAAACCCGGTGGTTGAATCAATCAACGCGATGCGGTTCGCATTTTCGACGTTCGGGCATTGATCTACGTCAAAAATCTACTCACCCTCTTCGAAAATATATTGTCGACCGCAGCAGTTCATCCAAGCCCATGAACGCGTATTCTTCTTGCTCCAATCTGCGAATCATATCGCTGATGTGCCGCCGTCACCCGATCCTTCGAATTATCGACGCAAACGATGCCTTTCGCTGATTTCGCTAAATCGCAGAATATTCAGATATTTCATTATCAGGATATCGACCATTTTAAGCAGGGGCTTCGTGGCGCGCATGTGGACATTGTTCCGCTTGCAAATCTGCATGCCTCTTTCGGCCACGCTATCCTTTCCCTTCCGGGGTGCGACATCTATCTGTTGCGGACCTTTCCCCGCATCGAGCGTACACTACTCGAAGGAAGCTGCGCGTTCGTGGCACTTTCGATGAAAGATGCACCGGCAGTAATCTTCAATGGCAAGGAGGTTAAGTCATGCCTTCAGTTTGCTCGCGGGCCCATCGAATACCGGCTCGTGGAAAGAGAACCGGGTTACTACGCGGTGCTGATCTTCTCCTCACGAATGGAAAATCGTGGGTGGCCCGAAACCAGCCGCGAGTTTCTGACGATCCCAATCACCAGCAACCTTGAACTGAGGTTGCGCGAACTTATTATCCGCGCCTTCAGGACCGCTTCTCAAGAGCCTTATTCGAATATCACGGCAGCTGTTGGCTTGGCAGAATCGCTGCTGATCGCGCTGGATTCGGCGTTTAGCGGCTACTTTTCAACCAAGTCTTCAAAGGAGAATATCCATGAATGTCTTCGGACCCTAAGAATAGTAGACGATCTCGTCGATTCCAGTTCGTCGCATCCAATCTACAGTGGAGAGCTCGCTGCGAGAATTGGAGTCTCGGTTCGAACGTTGAACAACCGAATAGTCAAAACGAATGGAATGAGCTTGCACCGTTACATTAAGCTACGACGCTTATGGATGGTTCGACAGCAGCTTCTGATGGGCGATCCTGATCTGCAAATTAAGGAGGTCGCGATCGCCAGCGGATTCTGGCATCTTGGTGATTTTGCCGCAGCGTACTTTTCCCAATTTGGTGAGCTGCCCTCATTAACCCAAGTGCGCTCGCGGGTGTGAGTGTTCGAAGTGTGCAAGAGCCCGTGTGGGCGCAGCGATCGTAGCGGGCTATGCGCCGCCAGTCCTTCAACCTTGCGAATAGGTTTTCGATTTTATGGCGCGTCCGGTACAGCGCTTTGTCGTAATCGAGCGGGATCTTGCGGTTTCTGGTTGGGGGAATGCAGGGCGCTGAGAAAGCCGCAACTCCATTACCATTATTTCCCGGCATTCTTTTTGGAAGTCGATTTCAGATCCTCAGCCATCTGTATGCATGTTAGGATTTCCAGATAGCTCGTAGTACCTAATGCCCGAGCATCACTTTGACATCGGTTTCGTATCGTCGGCGAGGTTGATTCCCAAATGGATTTGAGCATCTGTTTTTTAGCTTCCTCATCGCGCCTACAATCCGCAGGGCTCTGATCAGGAGGGGATCGCAACATTCTGGCGTCGGACGATCTTGCCTTGCAAATCGCCTCGACGCTTAGCTCCGGCATCCGACCGAAAGCAGGCGGTATGACCAGGAGCAGTAGAATCCCGAAAAAAATGCACCCTTCATCTCGTTACCTCACTCGCAAATTCCGCAGGCGCGCCGGCTTTCCTATCTCGGGGTGAAATCGAGGTAGCACTTTTACCTGACGAGGAGGCTGTGCGCGTTAACGTCGGCAAGATGGCCTTCATTTTTGCGGAAGCGACGACGATTGCTTTCTAATGAAACCGAGAACCGCGCCGTCCTTCCAGTCATTTTGCCCTATCCATAGGGTATGAGCCGCCGCCTACTTCACAGACTCGGGCATTATGTCCCGCAAAGTGCAATGCGAGGACGACTCGAAAAGTCTCCTACAGCTCGACGACTACAGCTAATTGGCCAATTAAAAACGCAACTTCTTCCAGATCGGCGCCCTTGCGATCATCGAGAGCTTTCGCTAAACGCGAAACACATTCATCGTAGCCGCAACATGAATTTCCTTCCAGATCGACCCGCGAAAGCGGAGAGAGCGGCTCTCATCGATAGTACTCCTGTGTGCCAGTCACCAGCTCAGAAACCAATACTTCGACTAGCAGCGGGCCACCTTACGATTCTGTCACTCCGTCGTAATTGCGTTAATCGGCAGAAAGTGAGCCGGGCCGACCTGCGAGTCGCATTGTGGCGAAAGGTCCAATGACCTCAGGAGGCGGCCCGTCGCGTCCTGTCGGCAAGTTTCTGTCTTTGTATTGGAGGAATTCTTGGCCACGAATTTCTTGGCTTGTTTGTGTTTCTCATAAACTGGCGCGTTGACGGACATCACCTTCGCATTCGCGTTTCGCCAGCGCAGGTGCGCGCTCTTCTTTTGGCTCTTCACTATTGAAATACGGACGCTTCGGGCAACCTCACCTTCTCAGCTGGCGTGACTATTTCGTTGCTCACGTGAACGATAGACAGCTCCAACCTGTCGGATCTTGCAAGTTCGTTCGGGACAAACCCCACTTTTAAGTTGCTTTGCTCCCCGGCCGGTGCGGCCACCAAAGAACGCGACTGCGTGCCGGCCTTAATCGTGATCGCCGCAGTCTAGCTGGCCAAACAAAGGAGGACGAGCCACATCGTCCTGCTCATTCTTGTCCCAATCCTACACTCCATCGAAGAGCATGGAAGCTGACCTTCATGACTGAATTCGGGCGAAGTCGAGCCTCACAGAAGCGACCGAACCCATGCCAACGCACAGAAGGATAAAGCTTCCGAGAAGGATTCGGGCAGATCTATGCCACCGCGCCTGTGTGCCTACCGGCATCTCCACTGCGTGAATCACGGATATTCCTTCTAATTGGAACTTTGTAGCCAATGGCCGGCTTTTCGTGGCAGAAGCGACTATAAACCTCGGAAGTTGGACGGCGATGTCAGCGGACGCGCCGCGCCGGCGGGTTTTCTTCACCGGTAACCATAGATGTCATTTTCGGTGCTCAACTCAGGCTAGCACCATGAGGAACTGAGAATGGACATAATTGGTCCGCAATGGTCGTCGAGCGATCATGCATGGGTTTTGCGTATGTCTACAGGCGGATGACGGCGATCGCTGTGCGAGCGCCGCTATTGTTGAGCCTGTCGCTCGGCGGCTGCGTGACCTCCACGGCTGGCTCATCATTGATGGACGCGCGGGCTGAAGCGCCAGCACATGCAACAACAAGCGCCTATCTTCCGGTCGAAGATCTGCCGCCGCCGCGCGCTGAGCCTGCCATGACGCCTGCTGAGCAGGTTAAAATCAAGAAAGAACTGCTCGCAGCGCGCGACCGCCAAACCGCGGCCGGGAAAGCCCACGGCGCTTCCGCTGTCTCCGGGAAATCCCAGTAAAGTCCAACAAGCGTAATCGTCGGCTGCACATCGCCCGTTCGACGCATGGTGCGCAGTAAGGTACCATCGTCGCCCGCGCCGAAAGTATTTCTGCAAAGTAGAGAACAGTGGAAAGTCCTTCCGCAGAAGCCGGCACGCGCCGCCAAGGCGATAAGGCCGACATCGGAAACCGTCGTGATCCTCAGCGATTTACAGTTCCGGCAGGGGAACGGGCAGACCGCTAAAGCCGAGATCGCAAAAGCGACGCGATTATCGTGACGAGACCTACCAGGGGTCGGAGTGCCGCAGTCTGTACTGGCGATCTGTCTTCCCAAGCACCGCTCGGACTTTGACAGAAGTTTAACCTGACAAAAATTCCGACTCTCATATTTGGAAGTGGAAGGACTGCGCTTCAGGCGGTTTGAACCGGTGGTGATTGGCGAGAGGCTTTGTCGTGCCGACAGCACTTCACGGGCACATCGTTAACGGCCTCAAAGCCGCGACCAAGCTGATTGAGTTGCAGCGGCCCTACTTCGTGAGTGTTTTCCGCATATCGTAAATTGCAAGGCTGGCACCATCAACGTTCAGCTCGATCAAGCCCTCGACGTGCGAATTCCCGATATCGTGACGCCACCGATCGCCTTGGATCCGAGATCGAAACTCGGAGAGCGGTTTGGCTTCACGAAGATCGGCCTTGAACCCTTGAACCGCTATCACCATGGCTGGATCTACGGCGCCGAATACTCGTCACATCGTTTCAACTATATGCCAGTTGAAATTCTAGCGGGTCCGATCGAGGGAGTGGCTCCCGGCTTGCCCTGCACCACCATCTCGAGCGCTTCACCGGATATGTCGTGGTCCGATCCACAGCCGCGATGGGCATAGGCATCTCTGGGTGGCGACGCATGGGTCCGCGATGCGGCTCGACCTGCCAATATTCGATGAGGATCTGGCAGGACATCGAGTATTGACGCTCTCAACTGTGCACCGACGCGGTTCGAGCCTGTTGGTCGCTATCTCACGAACCAGGCACATATACGCGGCAGGATCAACAGCGGCCCTTTAAGGGCGAGAGTTACAACTTGGTAAGGTGCCGACTCTCGCGGTCGGAACGCACGCAACGCATGGTAAATAATTCTTTAACTGTAGCTGAGACACAATAGCGCAGCAGCGAATATCCAGGCGGAAGCAATGCGATGTTTGATACGATTATCTTGTTGACCAGCCCGATCGAACGGCCGATTTTCATGACTGTTCTGTCCGAACACAATCCTTGTCTGACGCTCATTCCTGTGGAAACGTTGGCCGACCTGAATGCGCTGGAGCGGGGCACACTCTCCCGCGCACGGCTGATTGCGTACGTTACCAGCGTTATCGTACCAGAGCACGTGCTGGATCAACTCGGCTACGGCGCTTACAACTTTCATCCGGGGCCGCCGACGTATCCAGGCTGGGCACCTGCCCATTTCGCACTCTATGAGGATGCCACTGACTTCGGAGCCACAGCGCATGCCATGGTTGCACGGGTAGACGAAGGCCCGATTGTTGGCGTCGAGATGTTTTCGATTCCGCGAAGCGCTTCTGTGGCCAGTCTCGAGGGTTTGGCCTACGCGCGCCTTTCATATCTGTTCTGGAAGTTGGCAAAATCACTTGCGACTAGCAGCGAACCGTTGGAACGGCTGCGCGTGGAATGGAGCGGCAAGAAACGCACACGTCGCGGATACGCGGAGATCTGCGACATCCCTCTGGATATTCCCACGGACGAGCTGAATCGTCGTATTAAGGTGTTCGGTGGCGGCCATTTCGGCATGGCGCCAACCATTCATTTGCATGGCGTAGAGTTCCGCGCCGTGTCGCCGGTGTTGCAGCATGGCTGATTGGTGGCGAGCCAAACGAGCTTAGCAATCTTGACGTGGGTACCGCGAGCTGCGAGTCACCCATCTATCGCATCGCGGTTTCCACCGGCGGCAACCAACGTCAGCGTTCCAAGGCGCTTAGCTTGGTTACTCAACGATTAACTTTGTTCCGGCAAGAATGTCCCAACTGTCTGCAAATCACTGGGCAAATGAGGAAGTTTCCAATGTCGGACATCATGAGCATCCTGCAAAATGCTTACGCTTCGACGCCACAAAGCCTGATCGCTCCGGGCTCGAAATTTGCTAACGTCGACCCCACGAAGTGGCAGGGTACGTGGACCGGAAAAGACAGTTCCAATCAGCCCGTCACGGTTTCTATAACCAAAGTCAGCGGCTACCGTGCCAACGTGGTGTTTTCGAGCTCCGCCGGCGACCAGTTTCAGCGGGCGTTCATCACCACCAACAACACGTTCCGGATCGGCGATTCACAGTTCGCGCTGACCGGGAGCGGCCAGGCGGCGATTACCACGATCAATACCGATGCAACGACTGGCATCCAGACCAGTTCAACGACAGACCTCACGTTGAAGAGCTAACGGGCTGACCTAGGCTTAATCGCACCGGTCAACGACGAAGCTGCGTTGTTGCTGGTTGTGTTGGTGATGACACCAGTCAAGTCGATGGTCGCCTGCAAATCGTTGCCGACCAGTAGAACATCGAGCTGGTTCAGAGAGCACATCTAACCTTGACGTGTGTTCAAAGCATCGTTAGGTGGCCAGCTATTCAGTCTTATCGACGTATAAATTAGTGCCCGAACCGGCAGGCGCGATGGATTAGCATCGCGGGGCCAACGCACGCCATGCCTAATGTGCTGCTCAGCCTAGTGGCGGGCCCGAACAAAGCCCCAACAGAGAATTACTTGACGGTCACGATCCAATGACCCCCTTGTCGGCGATCTCATATTCGCACCTGAAGCGATTGCATACCAAAGTGGAGCCGCGCGAAAACAGCCGGGAGCGCACCGCGCTGATCGAATCGCACGTATATGATTTGTCCTGAACCAGCATCACCAAGCATCGATTGCTTTATATTGTCCTTTCATGTTTTCAGCTACGACCGCTTTTTCTTCAACTGGCGTAAGCGTCGTTCGGCCATCGGTGCTCCTTTCAAAATGATGGGATGCTTCCAGCGATGCTGCTGTGTCCCCATGCTGCGCCAACTACTTGCAGGGTAAAGCTGTCAGGACTGTTTGTTGCTCAATGAACAAGCACGCATTCGCACGGCCCGCGTCGATCACAGCGCTATCTCTTGGGTTTGTAGGCTTCGGTAGCCGATGGGCCAACATCCAGACACGCAGGAAGCTTGAGCTTCGCCAGCCGGCAGCTTGCCGCCCCTATTCGAATGCGACGCCCAAACCGTTTCTCTTCGATGGACCACACGGCAGGCGAACCGCTGCTTGTCGGCCATTATGATCAAAGTAAATCGCTCGGGGATACCCACTGGGGTCTCGACTTCGAGGGCCGCCCCGGTATCCGAAATATTGCGAATGGAGCAATCGATGACGCCGCCGCCGAACTCAATCTTTGCGGCCTTCAAGACTCGGTGACGGAGGTAATTCGCTTTTCCATATTGAATAGCTCATCGAGTTCCGGCGGCAGCCAAGGTGAATAACACAGGAACAATCAGCCACGGCGCGAATTGTTATTTTGATGCATGCCCTTCCCTCAGGGCAGCTACACCCCCGGGGCGGAAGCCCCACGCTCTTGCCCCAGAGCGTGGGGTGCCGCTTGTGCGTGCCAGGAGCACGGCGCGGGCCGTCGGATGATGTGAGAGACGAGCCGTCTCGCCTGATCAATCGTCGCTGGCTTTGAGTTCCATTAGGGATTTTGCGAATGCTGTAAGGCGATCTTCGAGCGAAATGGTCTGTTTGAACCTGCGCCTCAACACAGCGCACTCCATAAGAGGAAGGCGGGAGCGCAAAAATGAGCGTTCTCATTACCGATAAATGCCACGGGCCGGGCGGTGAAATGAACCTTGGAACTTCGAAGCGCGAGTCATTATTTTAGCGGCGGGATGGAACAAAACAGTGCAGCCAAGTCATCGCGATACGGAGCTGAAACAGTTCCTCAACACCCAGTGACAGAGGTCAAGAAACTAGCCTCGGTTCAGTCCGAGCTTCGCCTTTACCTCTCGGTCTGTATATCAGGCGCTCTTGGGCTTATGGGAATTCGGAGTTCTCCAGCCTGTTCTTTGAGGGAAGCGGCGGCGTCAATCAGGTCAGCCGCAACTTTCGGGTCTGAAGTTGTTTTTGCCATTTTAAGCAGTGCTGCCGCCGCTTCTCGCGCATGGAAACGAAGCTTCGACACGGTAGTACGCTATTCTCCGATCTTGCATTCCCAAGACGCGCAAATACCGATTTCGTTCCGTGCAAAAATGCACAAATTGTTTTGGTTCCCATAAGGAAAATTTTAACGAACAGCCATGCCACTGCCGCGACTTTCCTCCGGCCGCTTCCACGAGCAGCATCGGAGACAAATTGGGAGCAGCAAAGCCATGTAAAAACGCTGTATTTTCAATGGCTTGAAGGTTGGTTGCGGGGGCAAGATTTGAACTTGCGACCTTCAGGTTATGAGCCTGACGAGCTACCGGGCTGCTCCACCCCGCGATAAATCTTTGCGCGGCCTTGTCAAAAGCCGCTGCCGAAACGAGCCGCCAACGCCTGAGGGCGCCGATCGATCCCGTCCGGAGGCTCCTGAGAAGGCAAACCCGGGCAAGAGCCCTTGGGCCGCGGGCGGTATGTATCAATGCATGATGGCTTTGGAAAGGGCCGCGGGCGATCTTTCCGTAAATTATGGTGCCAAATCCAGCCCTTATCCCACTAAATCGGCCTGACCGGAGGGTCTTGCCGAACCGAAAACAAAAGCCCGGCCTCCGCCATATCGGCCCCGGAACCCACCGAAAACGCCGGAAGCGACATCATGGATCATTCCATCAAAAGCCCCTGCGCAGCGCGGTGGCCGGCTTCGAGCGGATGATTGAATTGTCGCGGACAAAAGCAGCCGCACGGTCACAATCGGCAGCGCCGATCCGCTCGCAGCTCTCGTAATCGACCGAATTTCTTCGGCGAGGCCGATGATCCCGAAACCATGGTCGCGGGTTTCAAGACTATGCGGCGTCTTCTGGAAACGCCGGCGCTGCGCGCGTTGCAAAAGAAGGATATGTTCACCCAAGGCGTGTGCAGCGACGACGACATCGGCGCGGGGTTGCGTCGCCGTGTCGATACGGTCTATCACCCGGTCGGCAGCTGCAAGATAGGTCAACGATTCGCTTGCCGCGATCGATCCAAAGCTCAGAGTACATGACATGGAAGGGTTGCGGATCGTCGGCGCGTCAATCATGCCGCCCCCGATCGGCGGCAATACCAACGCGCCATCATCATGATCAGCGAGAAAGCCGCGGATATGATGGATATGATCAAGGCGGAGACGCGGGACTAATGGACCGCAGCAGGCACCCATGAACAGCTTCGACGTCGTCGTCTATCTCGCACTGGCTGTTGCGGTGGTTACGGGCTTTCGGGCCGGGCTGTTGCGCAGCGCGATCACCATCCTGGCCTATCTGGTCGCGATGCCGATCGCGGTCTGGATCATGTCGCTGATTACCCCTGCTATCGGCCGCGGCGATGCGCCGCTGACCCAGAACTCGGTACTGTTCTTTGCGATTTTCCTGGTCGCCGGCATGGCGCTCGGCTGGCTGGCGCGGATGGCGCTGGACGACGCCATCGGAGCCAAGACCGGGCTCGGCGATCGGCTCGGGGGCGCCATACTTGGAGCCGTGCGCGTCGGCCTGGTTGCGGTCACGCTGGTCCTGATTTTCGATCAGCTGGTGCCGACCGACCGGCAACCCGCCTACCTCACGGGTTCGCAGCTGCGGCCATGGCTGTCGATGGCAGGACAAAAAGGCTTCCGGTCGCTACCGCCTGAAATCACTGCCTATATCGATCGGCTAAAGCACGATCGGCGGATATGAGCAGGCGCAAGTATCGTCGCTCGCCCTAGTACCCGCTTTTCTTGGAACGTGAGTCGTGATTCAAGGTCGGGATGATACCCGAAGCAAGAGAAGTCTGCCTTTCGAGGAAAGATCGCAAGGTGCTTGAGGCGTGTTGTCGCTCACCGATGACATTGCAGCGCGATTTGAAGC
>JAGXAJ010000108.1 GCA_018971625.1 Pseudomonadota bacterium | reverse complement strand
GGCGCCTGGCCGATGGACCCCTCGATCGCGGTGCCGGCCTATTTCATGCCGCAGGGCGTTTCCGCCGATCTGATCGCGACCAAATACGGCATCTCGCGCGACGACGTCGATGCCTATGCGGTGCAGAGCCAGCAGCGCGCCGCGAAGGCGTGGGAAGAGGGCCGCTTCAATAACTCGGTGGTGCCAGTCAAGGACGTCAACGGGCTGACCATCCTCGCCAAGGACGAGCATATGCGTCCCTCCACGACGATGCAGTCGCTCGCTCAGTTGCAGCCGTCGTTTGCCAGCGTCGGCCAGATGGGGGGCTTCGATGCGGTGGCGATTCAGTCGCATCCGGAAATCGAGCGCGTCAATTATGTGCATCACGCCGGTAACTCGTCGGGCATCGTCGACGGCGCCGGTGCGGTGCTGCTCGGCAGCAAGGACGCCGGCGCCAAGCATGGATTGAAGCCGCGGGCCAAAATCCGTGCCTTCGCCAATATCGGCTCGGAGCCGGCGATGATGCTGACCGGCCCGGTCGACGTGACGAAAAAGCTGTTCGAGCGGTCGGGCATGAAGAAGTCGGACATCGACCTGTTCGAATTGAACGAGGCATTCGCCTCGGTGGTGCTGCGCTACATCCAGGCCTTCGACATCGATAATTCGAAGATCAACGTCAATGGCGGTGCCATCGCGCTCGGCCATCCGCTCGGCGCCACCGGCGCGATGATTTTGGGCACCGTGCTTGACGAGCTCGAGCGCACCGACAAATCGACCGCTCTTGTCACGCTGTGCATCGGCGGCGGCATGGGCACCGCGACGATTATCGAGCGGGTTTGACACTCTAGAGACGTTTTTCTCCCCTTGCGGGGGAGGGTTGGGGTGGGGGTGCCACGGGGTCAGTGCTTGCGGACCCAGAGCGAGCTCTGCTCGTCTCGGCCCCGCAAGGGGGAGGGGAAAGAAATTCGCAGCGCCTGCGCGCGTCAGCAGACAAGAATTTGGGAGCGACAGATGGCCTACAAGAATTTCAAGATCGAGACCGACGTCGACGGCATTGCGCTCGTCACCTGGGATACGCCGGGCCGCTCGATGAACGTGCTTGACGAAACCTCGATCAACGAGCTCGAGGCGATCGTCAAGCAGACCTCGGCCGATGCCGCCGTGAAAGGCGTCATCATTACCTCCGGCAAGGAAGCGCTCTGCGCGGGCGCAGATCTGTCGATGCTGGAGGGCATGAGCCGCAGCTATGCCGAGGCGCTCAAGGAGAAGGGCGAGGTTGCGGCCAACCAGATGCTGTTCGACCAGAGCCGCCGCTTCTCGCAGGTGTTCCGCGGCATCGAGACGTCGGGCAAGCCGTGGGTCGCCGCGATCAATGGTCTCGCGCTCGGCGGCGGCTTTGAACTGACGCTGTCGTGCCACTATCGCGTGGCGGCTGAAAATCCCAAGACCCGTGTCGGCCTGCCGGAAATCAAGGTCGGGCTTTTCCCCGGCGCCGGCGGCACCCAGCGCGTGCCGCGCATCGTGCCGCCGCAGGATGCGATGCAGTTGCTGCTCAAGGGCGAGGCGATCAATCTCGACAAGGCCAAGGCGCTGAAGCTGGTCGATGCGGTGGTGCCCGCCGCCGACATGATCAAGACTGCGAAGGACTGGATCAAGGGTGGTGGCAAGGCGGTCGCGGCCTGGGACGAGAAGGGCTTCAAGCTGCCGGGCGGACCGGTCTATTCCAAGGCCGGCATGATGATGTTTCCGGCCGGCAACGCGATCTTCCGTCGCGAGACCTACGACAATTATCCGGCGGCGCGCGCCGTCATGCAGTGCGTCTATGAAGGATTGCAGTTGCCGATCGACGCCGGCTTGCGGGTCGAGTCGCGCTACTTCGCGCAGATCCTGCGCAGCAAGGAAGCGGCGGCGATGATCCGCAGCCTGTTCCTGTCGATGCAGGAATTGAACAAGGGCGCGCGCCGCCCACCAAACGTGCCGCCGACGAAAGTCAGGAAGCTCGCCGTGATCGGCGCCGGCTTCATGGGCGCCAGCGTCGGTTATGTCTCGGCACGCGCCGGCATCGAAGTGGTGCTGATCGACCGCGACCAGGAAAGCGCCGACAAGGGCAAGGCCCATGCGCGGTCGGTGATCGACGATCTGATCAAGAAAGGCCGCGCCAAGGAAGGCGATCGCGAGAAGATTCTGTCGCGGATTTCAGCGACCGCCGATTACAACGCGTTGAAGGATTGCGACCTGATCATCGAAGCGGTGTTCGAGGATCGCAAGGTCAAGGCCGAGACCTACGCCAAGGCGCAGCCGCTGTTGAAGGGCGACGCGATCTTCGCCTCCAACACCTCGACCCTGCCGATCAATTCGCTGGCCGAGGAATTCAAGGACCAGGGCAAGTTCATCGGCATCCACTTCTTCTCGCCGGTCGAGAAGATGATGCTGGTGGAGATCATCGTCGGCAGGAACACCGGTGATGTCGCACTCGCGACCGCACTCGACTATGTCCGCGCCATCGGCAAGACGCCGATCGTGGTCAACGACTCCCGAGGCTTCTTCGCCAACCGCTGCGTGCTGCGCTTCACCGCCGAAGGCCTCGAAATGCTGATGGAAGGCGTGCCGCCGGCGATGATCGAGAACACCGCGAAGATGGCGGGCATGCCGGTCGGGCCGTTGTCGCTGTCGGATGAAGTGGCGCTCGATCTCGTGCTCAAGATCATGAAGGCGACGGAAGCCGATCTTGGCGTCAACGCCATCGACCAGGGCCAGAAGAAGCTGTTGGTCGAAATGGTCGAGAAGCAGGGCCGCTTCGGCCGCAAGAACGGCAAGGGTTTTTACGACTACCCGGAGAAGGGCAAGGGCCAGAAGAGCCTGTGGCCTCAACTCGGCAGCCTGCAGCCCAAGAAGCTCGACCCCGATACGCTCGACATCGAGGAACTGAAGCAGCGCTTCCTGGTGGTGCAGGCTGTCGAAGCCGCGCGCACGGTGGAGGATCATGTCATCACCGACATGCGCGAGGCCGATGTTGGCTCGATCCTCGGCTTTGGTTTCGCGCCGTTTACTGGCGGCACGCTGTCCTATATCGATTTCATGGGCACGAAAAAATTCGTCGAGCTGTGCCACAGACTCGAGGCCAAATACGGCTCGCGTTTTACCCCGCCGAAACTGCTGATCGACATGGCCGCCAAGGGCGAGACGTTCTACGGGCGCTTTCCCCCGAAGAAGCAGGCAGCGGCGTAGATCTTTTGTTCTGTTCGAAACGATGAGGCAGCAAAACGGGCCAGGTCAATCCGGCCCGTTTTTATTTTTTCGTCGAACTTCGGCGGCGAAAGCTTCTGTGCCCTTCCAGCGCTTCCTCCACTTTTCAAGATTGATGCAGCTGCATTTATTGCGGTACAGTGGCCGCTAATCATCATGGATCGGCCCAGGTGCGACACCAATGAAACGCAAACCATCCACCGAGGCGACCGCCGCCTGGATCCGCTTGATGCGAGTCCAGCGCCGGGTGCTCGATACGGTCGAGCAGGAGTTGAAGAAGGCCGGCTTCCCGCCGCTGGCCTGGTACGACGCGCTGCTCGAATTGTCGCGTGCGCCGTCTGGCGAGATGCGTCCGGTCGAATTAGAAAAGCAGATGCTGATTCCGCAATATTCGACCTCGCGGCTGATCGATCGTCTGGTGGACGAAGGTCTGGCGGCGCGCCGCGAATGCAAGATCGACAAGCGCGGTCAGTTCGTCGAGATCACCGAATCCGGGCGCGAATTGCAGAAGAAGATGTGGGGCGCCTATTCGGCTGCGATCGAAAAGCACGTCGGCTCCAAATTGTCGGACGCCGATGCCGTCAAGCTGTGCGGTCTGCTTGACCGGCTGGGCTGCTCGTGTGACGAGAGTCATGCGCCGGTTGCCAGGGATGGCGTAGCCGCGCGATGATAATATATTCCTCTTTCGCATCTGCGGACCGCCCGGTCCGGGATATCTCCTGCCACGCGGCGCGTTCGGTCGAATCGCCCCACATCCGGAATTTGTATGGCGCGTGACCAGACCGATATGACGCCGTTGCAATCGCGCGACGAATTGGTGGCGTGGCTGGCAGCCGGCGTGAAGCCGGTTTCCGAATTCCGCATCGGCACCGAACACGAGAAGACGCCGTTCACGCTGCAGGACCATCGTCCGGTGCCGTACGAAGGCGCCCGCGGCATCGGCGCGTTGCTCGACGGCATGAAGCTCCTGCTGGGCTGGGAGCCGATCATGGAGCGCGGCAACATCATCGGCCTCTACGACGTCACCGGCGGCGGCGCGATTTCGCTGGAGCCCGGCGGCCAATTCGAATTGTCGGGCGCGCCGGTGGAAACCGTGCATCAGACCCACTCCGAACTGATGGCGCATCTGGCCCAGGTGCGAGAGATCGCCACTCCGCTCGGCATCGGCTTTCTCGGCCTAGGCATGACGCCGTCCTGGTCGCGCGAGCAGATTCCCGTGATGCCCAAGGGCCGCTACAAGATCATGACCAACTACATGCCGAAGGTCGGCCGGTACGGCCTCGACATGATGTACCGGACCTGCACGGTGCAGACCAATCTCGACTTCTCTTCGGAAGCCGACATGGTCAAGAAGCTCAGGGTATCGGTCGCGCTGCAGCCGGTCGCGACCGCCTTGTTCGCCAACTCGCCGTTCACCGAAGGCAAGGTCAACGGCTTCCAGTCGTTCCGTTCCGAGATCTGGCGCGACACCGACAATGCGCGCGCCGGCATGATTCCATGGGCGTTCGAGGAGGGCATGGGGTTCGAGCGCTGGGTCGACTACGCGCTCGACGTGCCGATGTATTTCGTCAAACGTGGCGATGCCTATATCGACGTCGCAGGATCGTCGTTTCGCGATTTCTTCGCCGGCAAGAACGCGGCCCTCCCCAACCAGCGTCCGACGTTGTCGGACTGGGCCAATCATTTGTCGACGATCTTTCCCGAGGTGCGGCTGAAGCGCTATCTGGAAATGCGTGGCGCCGATGGCGTGCCTTGGGACCGGCTGCCGTCATTGTCGGCGTTCTGGGTCGGCATGCTTTATGACGACAGCAGCCTCGATGCAGCCTGGGACATCGTCAAGCACTGGAATGCGCAGGAACGTCAGGCGTTGCGTGACGATGTGCCGCGCTCCGGCTTCAAGGCCCGGATCAGGGATCGCTACCTATTCGAGATCGCCAAGGAGTGCCTGACATTGTCGTACTCGGGCCTGCGCCGGCGCGGCCGTCTCGACCAGTTCGGCCGCGACGAAACCCGTCATCTTGAGTCGCTGCAACGGACCATCGATGCCGGACGCACCCCGGCCGAGGAGATGCTGGAGAAATTTCACGGCCCCTGGGAGGGCTCGGTAGAACCCGCCTATGAGGAATACGCGTTCTAGTCCATTGAACAGACAAGGTCGATTTGCAGCAAATCGCCGCGCGAAGCGCTCGGTTGTTGTCAACTGAATCCCGACCGTTCATCTGCCGTACAGGTTGATGGCGATCAAATGGCAAACCGCGCATCGCGGTCCGGTCCAGTTAGTCGAAAGCCATTGAAATGACGGGACGCCGCCTGCTCAGGGCGTGCTGGGTGACATCAGCTTTCCTGCTTGCCATCCATGCAGCGGGACCGGCGCAAGCCCAGACCAATTTCGATCGTCCCGGCGGCGACTATCAAAATTCGCCGGTAACCTCCGGCGATCCGGCGGATTGCGCGCTGGCCTGCGAGCACGACCGGCGCTGTCGGGCCTGGACCTTCAGCTATCCGACGGATATCGCGGGCAGCGCAATGTGCTGGCTGAAGAACTCGGTGCCGGCGCGAGTACAGGATAGTTGCTGCGTGTCAGGTGTACGTGGCGCCGGCGTGGTCGAGCCGCGCAATAACGCGGTCGAGCATGCGATCGACCGGCCCGGCGGAGACTACCGCAGCTTCGATCTCAAGGGGAGCGAAGGCGACGAGCCCTGCCAGACCGCCTGCACCGCTGACAACAAATGCCGGGCCTGGACCTATGTCCGTCGCGGCTATGTCGGACGGGAAGCGCATTGCTTTCTGAAAAAGGAGATCAAGCCGCCCCGGCGCAAGGCCGGCTTTATTTCCGGGGTGGTGCGATAGTCAGTTCGCATCCGGATCCTCTCCGCGACCCTTGTGGTGGTCGTGGATACCGCTTCTGCGAAACGGATTGCGCGCGGCACATGCGAATCTCATTGTGGGTCGGCGGCCAGCACGGTAATTTCAGGCCATAGGCTCCAGCGCGCTGCCTTCGCCGCGTATTTTGCCGCCGAGAAGTTAGCACTTTGATTGGGACGTACGATCAGACGTTCGATATCGTCGAAGCCGTGCGGCGCGTAGACGTCGTACCCTCCTTGAGTGCGGTCCTGCGCACGGCGGATTCCGACTTGCGTATTTTGGGTGAGAAAACGGTCAATGCCTTGCGTGGAGTATGTCAGCGCCGGGTAGGGCAGGCCATGCTTCAGCGGATACCAGAGATGGACCCGCGCTTGATTGCGTACCTCGATGGTCACGCCCGAAGTCACGAAAATCCGCTGTAACCGGCGGATCACGGTATCCTCGGCCTGCCATGACACATCGGGATCGAAATAGAACACATCGTAATCGGCGATGCCATGATCGGCCGCGCGCCCGGTCTTCACGTTCCAGACGGTCTGTATCAAGCAGCCTGAGACGATCCACGCATCCGGCAGCGCCAACCGTATCAACTCGTCGGCGATGCGTCGGTTGATCGGATTTTGCAGGGCCGCGTCGAGGAATTCGCTATCGTTCATCGCAACATCTGGCGCGATACGTCATCGCATCGGGCCAGTCGAATTGACGGATCGCTCGATCACGACCCCGCTAATCAATGCACCGCGGTGAAGAACCGCGCCAGCCGCAAGCCGGAGAACCAGGTCCATACCGGCTGGCTGCGCATGCCAAGATCCCACGATCCGACCACCGCGTCGGCGCGGCCGACCAGGTCGTCCATCGGCAACAGGCCGACGCCGCCCTCGCGCACGGGAACGCGGCTGTCGGCGGAGTTGTCGCGGTTGTCGCCCATTACGAACAGGTGTCCCGGCGGCACCGTCACCTCAGGCGTGTTGTCGAGCCGGCCATTGTCATACAGCTTGTAGATCTCGTGGCTGACGCCGCCTGGCAGCGTCTCGGTGTAACGAAGCGCGGACTCGAAGCCGCCGTTGTCGTCCTCGGCCTGGCCGGTGCCGTCGGGTTTCAACTCGGCGGCGCGGTCGTTGATGAAGAGCTGGCCCTGCCGCATCTGGATGCGGTCGCCGGGCAAGCCGATCACGCGCTTGACCCAGGCCTGCGAGCGGTTGCCCGGCCAGCGGAACACCACGACGTCGCCGCGCTTCGGTGTGCCGCCAAGCACGCGCCCGGTCTCGGGCAGGGTGATCTGGATCGGTAACGAGGCCGCGCTGTAGCCATAGGGGAATTTCGACGCCAGCAGCGCATCTCCGATCATGAGCGTCGGCTCCATCGAACCCGACGGCACATAAAACGGTTCGGCGATCGCGCCTTTGGCGACGAACACCGCCAGTACGATCGCGACCAGCTGCACTGCCTGACCGCGCCAGGTCGTGGGCTTGGTCTCATCCGATTCGGATTCAATTGAGGATTTATCGACGCTCACGAGCCAGTACCTCCAACTGTAATACGCTCCATCCGCAAGGTCGGTTGACCGACGCCGACCGGCACGCCCTGGCCGTTCTTGCCGCAGGTGCCGACGCCGGTATCGAGCGCGAGATCATTGCCGATCATGGTGATGCGATGCAGGTCGGTCGGCCCGTTACCGATCAGCATCGCGCCCTTCAAGGGCGCGCCGACCTTGCCGTTCTCGATCCGGTAGGCTTCAGTGCACTGGAACACGTATTTGCCCGAAGTGATGTCGACCTGGCCGCCGCCGAAATTCGCCGCATAGATGCCGTTCTTCACCGAAGCGAGGATCTCCGCGGGATCGTGTTGGCCGGCCAACATGTAGGTATTGGTCATGCGCGGCATCGGCACATGGGCATAGCCCTGCCGGCGGCCGTTGCCGGTCGGCTTCATGTTCATCAGGCGAGCGTTCTGGCGATCCTGCATGTAGCCGACCAGGATGCCATCCTCGATCAGCATGGTGCGATTGGTCGGCGTGCCCTCGTCGTCGATCGACAGCGAGCCGCGCCGTGCGGCCATGGTGCCATCATCGACCACGGTGACGCCCTTGGCGGCGACCTGCTGGCCCATCAGGCCTGCAAAGGCCGAAGTCTTCTTGCGGTTAAAATCGCCTTCCAGCCCGTGGCCGACCGCCTCGTGCAACATCACGCCGGGCCAGCCGGCGCCGAGCACGACATCCATCTCGCCAGCCGGCGCCGGGATCGATTCCAGATTAACCATCGCCTCGCGGATCGCGCCGTCGGCGGCCTCACGCCAAGCCTTTGCTTCGATGAAGCGGGCATAGCCCTCGCGGCCGCCATAGCCCTTGCTGCCGCTTTCCTGGCGATCGCCCTGGCCGGCCACGACGGAAATATTGACCCGCACCAGCGGGCGAATGTCGCGATAGCTCTCGCCGTCGGGGCGGAGGATCTCCACCACCTGCCAGGTCGCGCCGAGACTGACCGTCACCTGCCGCACCCGCGGATCCTTGTCGCGAACATAGGCGTCGATTTCGGCGAGCAGCTTGACCTTGCTTTCGAAGCCCGGCGCATCCAGCGGATTGTCATCGCCATAGAGCCGCACATTGGTGTGGGCGGGCGGGCTTGCGAATGTGCCGGAGTAGCCGCCGCGCACCGCATGCACCGCATCCGCGGCGCGGATCAGCGCCGGCAGCGACACGTCGGACGAATGCGCATAGCCTACAGCGTCGTCCTTGACCGCGCGCAGGCCAAAACCCTGCGAAGTGTCATAGGTCGCCTGCTTCAGTCGGCCGTTGTCGAACATCAGCGCTTCGGTCTGGCTGTACTCAAGGAACAATTCGCCGTCGTCGGCGCCCGATAGCCCGCGCGCCACCTCGTCGCGCACGGCATCGCGGTCAAGATTGGCGCGGTCGAGAAGCGAGGTCGTGGCGGGATTGGTCATATCGGCTCCGAAAACTCTTGCGGTCCACCGTCGTGCTCGACGGGCCAGGACCCCGGATTAATCAAAGATAGTAGTGATTGCGGGAAAAGGGGAGGGGCTGACGAACTGCCTCACGGCAGCTTGTCGTACCCCTCTCCGAGGCCGTTCAGGCTGAGCGGGAAGCCGATGCCCTCTTCCGGCGTTTCGAAGATGATGAAGGTCGCGGTCTTGGCGGTGCGGAGTTGATTGAGCAGCTTGTCATCCATCACAACCTCGGCAACGCAGCCATTGGGCAGGCACCTGACAAAACCGGCGCGGCCGACATCGACATTGTCGAGCTTCAGGCCAAGACCAGAAGGCAGCAATACGCCGAGCGGCGCGACCACCCGCATCAGTTTGCTCTTGCCGTCGGCGGTTTTCAGCACGATCACGGTCAGGCCGGCATTGGAGCGGTCTTCGGCCACCACGCTCTGGATCAGCGCGCATTGCTCGGCCTGAGCGCCGGGCGGAGTATCGCAGCGGATCTGCCAGTCGCCATGGACCGAGCGCACCGCGCCTTGAGCGCTGGCGGCGGTGGGCAGGGCCATGACGGCGAGAGCGGCGCATGCCATCAGGCGCAAAATCAGGCTTAGGCCGGCAGGCAACGGAGTGCGGTGGCTGATGCCGCGCTGGTTCGGGTCTTGCGAAGGCCCCATCGGGGTGGATCTCTCAAGTTTGGTGCGAACCTCGGATTGATACGCCAATGACGGCGCCTTGAAGGCGGCCCAGAATCGTCCAAAGACCGATTTCGGAACCGGACTCCGTTGCTTCTGCATGTTGCAAATCAGGTTCCGGCGGAAAAGCCCCAGCTTTGCCTACATCGGACAACCGGCCTGTCAAGCTCACGGCAGCGGTACGGTCGGTCCTTAGGCGCGAGAAAAGGTCGGCCGGCGCTCAGGTGTGAGAAAAAATGTCGCATCAAGGGGGCAGAAAATGCGATTCCTCTAAACTACTGCATTGCGGGTGTCTCAGAATTATGGTTTTAGAGTGCCGCTCTGACGATCAGGCCCGGATATTGTGAAGTCAACTTCAGAACTCGCATCCGAGCGGCTTGGCAGAGAGTGACATGATGCAGCATCTTCGGCCATCCGGCGGAGTGCTTTGGTGTACTAGTCAGGGGAGCGCGAGCGGCATGAGGATGTCGATTGGCCATATGGGCCGTTGGTTGTTAGGGTTAGCGTTTACTGGTTTGGCGTTGATAAGCGGCGGAGCGGCGTCGGCCGAAGAGCTGGGGCAGCCGGAGCCATGGGGCATAGATCTCCAGGGC
>JAGXAJ010000031.1 GCA_018971625.1 Pseudomonadota bacterium | reverse complement strand
GCGGTGGCGATCGGCTCTTCGGCCGCCGCAGCTTTGGCCGCGGCGTCGGCGGGGGCGGCGGCTGCGGTTGCGGCTGCGATCCTGGCGTCGCGCTTGGTCTTGCGGGCGTAAAACGCCAGCGCGGCCGCGCCGCTGCCCAGCGCCAGGAATGGAAGCATCGGAATGCCCGGCAGCGTCGCCAGCACCAGCATCACGCCGGCCGACATGCCGAGCGCCTGCGGATAGCCGGACAATTGCTTCATCAGTGCCTTGTCGGCCGCGCCGCTGACACCCGCCTTCGACACCAAGAGGCCCGCTGCTGTGGAGACGATCAGGGCGGGAATCTGGGTGACCAGACCGTCGCCGACGGTCAGCAGCGTGTAGGTCTGTGCCGCTTCGGAGAAGCCGAGGCCCTGCTGGGCGACGCCGATGACGATGCCGCCAATGATGTTGATGAAGACGACCAGCAAGCCCGCGACGGCGTCGCCACGCACGAACTTCGAGGCACCGTCCATGGCGCCGAAGAAGCCGCTTTCGTCCTCCAGCGCCTTGCGGCGCTCTTTTGCGACCTTCTCGTCGATCAGGCCGGCGCCAAGATCGGCGTCGATCGCCATCTGCTTGCCCGGCATGGCGTCGAGGTGGAAGCGCGCCGCGACTTCGGCGATGCGCCCCGAACCCTTGGTGATGACGACGAAGTTCACGATCACCAGGATCGCGAACACGATAATTCCGATCACGAAATTGCCGCCCATCACGAAATTGCCGAATGCCTGGATAACGTGGCCGGCAGCGTCGGTGCCCTCATGGCCGCGCGACAGGATCAGCCGCGTCGAGGCAAGATTGAGCGACAGCCGCAGCATGGTCGAGATCAGCAGCACTGTCGGGAACGACGAGAATTCCAGCGGCGCCTGGATGAACAGCGAGGTCATCAGGATCAGGATCGACAGCGTGATCGAGATCGCCAGGAACAGGTCGAGCACGATCGAGGGCAGGGGGAGGATCAGCACGACCAGGATGATGAGGATGCCGAACGCCAGCGCAAGATCGCCGCGTTTCAGGATCTTGCCGATTTCGCCGAGGCCGGGAAATCCGCTTCCCGGCGCATCCGTCCCCGAACCTGCCGTGACGTCAACCATGGTCGCAGCTTCCCCCCGCGCCTGGCGGCCGCGGCCACCCGACGTCTGTGCGACGGCCGAAGGGCCGCCGTTTCGAAAGTGAGGCACCGCACTAGCGTCCACGGGCACTCCCGTTTTACGCGGCTGACGACACTCAACTTCACTGGGCAATTTTTGCCCGGTGTATGGTTAGCAAAGCGTTAACGCGGGGCTGCGCGGCCGGGCTATCTTTCGTCATGCTAGCGGCATGCCTTCCGGGCCCGGAAGCAACGGTCGAGCGGCCGCATCGCGCGGAAAAACCCGTCCTGCCGGATCTGCATGCTCAATATCGCGCCGTGGGCGGTTGACCCGAACGGCGAGGTGCAGACAAGTGGCTGCCGCCGTGGCTATTTCTGCTCCATTCACCCAGGATTTCGGGCTGTTCGTTCCTGATTCGCGTCGGGTATGGACCCGGCTTGCGGTTGCGGTGCTGATCGGCTCGCTCGGCAGTGTCGGGATGTGGTCGGTCGTGGTCGTGCTGCCGGTGGTGCAGGCCGATTTCAGCGTGACCCGGGGCACCGCATCGCTGGCTTCACCATGGTCATGCTGGGCTTCGGTTCCGGCGGCGTGCTGACCGGCAAGATCACCGACCGTTACGGCATCGTCACCGCGATCGGCCTCGGCCTCGGCATCCTCGGGCTCGGCTACCTCGGCGCCGGAATGTCGTCGTCGATCTGGCCATTCATCCTGGTGCATTTCGCCATCGGCCTCGGCTCGTCGGCGACTTTTGGCCCGCTGATGGCGGAGGCCTCGCACTGGTTCGATCGTTACCGGGGCCTTGCCGTCGCGTTGGCGGCAAGCGGCAACTACATCGGCGGCACGATCTGGCCCTCGCTGATCAATTTCGGCATGCAGTCGATCGGCTGGCGCCACACCCATTTCGCGATCGGCGCTTTCACGGTCGTCGCCATGGTGCTGTCGCTGATCGCATTGCGGGTTTCTGATGGGGGTGGCGGTGCAACGCAGCCATGGCAGCGCTGCCGCTCCGCGGGTCGACCTGCGGCCGTCGACCAACGCGCTGACCGCGATCCTGTCGCTCGCCGGCGTCGCCTGTTGCGTGGCGATGTCGATGCCGCAGGTTCACATCGTCGCCTATTGCGGCGATCTCGGTTACGGCGTAGCGCGCGGCGCCGAAAGGCATGTTCGCGGCTCTTAATAAGCTGTCGGCGGTTAAACGGTCGCCTGCCAAATGCGCGTCAGTAGCGGCACTCAGTAATGCGGCTGCATCAAAGATATCCTTGATCGGTTCTCGCATGCATCGCCGTGGCGTAAGGAACTCTGTGTCGGTAGCCATTACACATCTTCCGTCGAACATCTCCGCCTTCAAAACTCTAATTTTTACTATCGAATAACAACGGATTTGAAGCCATTGATGAAAACAAAAGTATCTGCTCACTATCGCAAGGGTCGTCGAGTAGGTCACCAACCGGCGTTCAAAACGGCGCTTCTGACCTGAGACGCTCGATAGGAACGGCCGTTGATCCGGAAAGTTACTTGTCTTCGCCCGGACATCGACTATCGCTATCGGAACCCGATAAGGCCGCCGCGGGTACGAGGCGCAGCCTAGTGGAAGGATATTTCCAACGTGCCGATAGATCGCCGCTCGCTGCTCGCCGGTGGGGCCTTGCTCGGCCTGCACAGCCGGATCGGGCCGGCATTCGCTCAAGACGATCAGGCAAAGGCCGATTATACCTTGCGGATCGCGACCGGGCTCGCCGAATTGGCGTCGGACCGTATCGTATCGACGACGCTTTATAACGGTCAATTTCCGGGCCCGCTGCTTCGCTTCAAGGAAGGGCAGCGCGCGATCGTTGATATCCACAACGATACGGATGTGCCGGAGCTGGTCCACTGGCATGGCCAGATGATTCCAAGTGACGTCGACGGAGCCGCCGAGGAAGGCACGCCGTTCATCCCGCCGCACGGCCAGCGGCGCATCTCCTTCGTGCCGAAGCCCGCCGGCTTTCGCTTCTACCACACGCATGTGGTGGCGGGCGACGACCTCAACCGCGGCACCTACACCGGCCAGGTCGGTCCCCTCTACATCGAGCCGAAAAACGAGCCCGGTGCCTATGACCGCGAGGTGTTTCTGGTGCTCAAGGAATTCGCACCGTCCTTCAGTCGCGGCGGCGACATGGCGATGGACTTCCTCGCTGGCGAGGAAATCAAGGACCTGAAGGATCTCGGGAAAAAGTCCGACGACGAAGCGCAGGAGAAGACCAAGGGCTTCGAAGTCGGCTATGATCTATTCTCGATCAACGGCAAGGCACTTGGCCACGGCGAGCCCATCCGCGTCAAACAGGGCGAACGCGTACTCTTTCACGTCGTGAACGGCAGCGCCGGCGAGATCCGCAGCCTCGCGCTGCCCGGACACTCGTTCAAGATCGTCGCGCTCGACGGCAACCCCGTGCCGATGCCGAGGGACGTGCCGGTGCTCTGGCTCGGAACGGCCGAGCGCATCTCCGCCATCGTCGAAATGAGCCATCCGGGAGTCTGGGTCATGGGGGATCTGACCGATGATGACCGGAAGCGCGGAATGGGCATCGTCGTCGAGTATGCCGGCGCCAAGGGAAAGCCGCAGTGGACGAAGCCAAAGCCCTATCGTTGGGACTACACGCTGTTCGGCAAGCCCGGCGCGTCACCGGCCAAGCCGGACGAGACGATGGAGTTCACGATCGTCAAGCGCAACGGTGCGCTCAACGGCTTCAACCAGTGGACGCTCAACGGCGAGGCTTTCTCGATGGAGACGATGAAGCCCATGTACAAGGTACACGAAGCGCGGCGCTATCGTCTCAAGTTCCGCAACGCGAGCGACGACATCCACCCGCTACACCTCCATCGCCACAGCTTCGAACTGGTGCGGGTCGGCAGCAAGCCGACCACGGGTGTCATCAAGGACGTCGTAATGCTCGCCGGCTTCCAGGAAGTCGAATTCGACTTCGTTGCCGACAATCCCGGGATGACGCTGTTTCACTGCCATCAGCAACTACACATGGACTTTGGATTCATGGCCCTGTTCGACTATGCCTGACGCATGAGTCTCACCACCCGCGCCAAAACGGCGGGCACGATACGTGTTCGCCGTCCGCTCGCGGGACGCACGCATCACAATGGCGACGTCACGCTTGCCAGTACCTCAATAGGTCGTGGCGAGGTAGTCGACGATTTTTCCGACATCGGCATCATCGATTTGCGCGCCGTAAACCTTGATCATCTTGGTGACCTCGGCCTGCCAGAACTGCTGCTTGTTCTTCATCGGTGGTTGCGTGCTGACGTAGTCGGCCGAATGGCAGGCGCTACAGTTCTTTTGGACGACGTCGAGGTTGGGACCCGGCTTGAACGCCGCGGTCTCTTTCGGAACCTGATAGTTCACGGGTGCCGCGATCGCGCTGCAGGTCGCGAGCCACCCGAGACCGGCCACAAATGCGGTGGTGAGGAGAAAAACACGTCGCATGATCATGCTCCTCAAGCCACGGTGACGCGGACGGTTTCAACGACGTTGCGCAAGTACCCGGCCGGATTCCAGCGGGGCTTATCCGGCTGTGTCTCGCCGGAATTGCTGGTGGCGCGCACCTTGAGATCGTGGCTGCCGGCCGCGAGCTTCACCGGCAGCTTCCATTCGCGGAAGGAATATTTGCCGAGATCCTTGCCGAGCCTGGCCTGCGTCCAGGTTTTGCCGCCGTCGGTCGAGACCGTGACGTCCTTGATACCCTTGCCGCTATCGAAAGCGATGCCGCGTAATGTCGTGCTTCCCGGCTTGAGTTTCGCGCCATCGGCAACGCTGGTGATAAAGGAGCGCACCGTGAAACGGTTGATCGGGATGGTCGCCTTGGGCGTCGTGCCAGGCTCGATGGAATTGTCGGGGGTGTCCGGGATGCGATAGGCGGATTTCATCCAGAAGCCGTCGAACACATCGTCGAGAACGGTGATCTCGTTGAGGTGCTTGACCCAATAGGTCCCGTAATAGCCGGGCACGACCAGCCGCAGCGGAAAACCGTTGAGGAACGGCAGGGGCGCGCCGTTCATGCCGTAAGCCAGCATGACCTCCCCGTCGGCCGCGTGATCGAAATCAAGCGCCTTGGCGAAGTCCGGCGTTCTGTTGCTTGGCGGCCCGTCCATGCCGTCGAACCTGACCTGCTTGGCGCCGCTCTGCACGCCCGCCATTTCGAGGATCGCTTTCAACGGTATGCCGAGCCAGCGCGCGTTGCCCATCGCGCCGTTGCCGAGCTGGCCGCCGGCGACGCGCGGTTCGAAAAAGCCGCGGCTGTTGCCCGAGCATTGATTGACGGCGACGATCTCGGTCGCACGCATTTTCCTGAGGTCCCGCAGCGACAGCTTCAGCGGCTTGTCGACCTTGCCTTTGACCTCGAGCGTGAATTTGTCGGGGTCGAGATTGTAGGGAAGGTCGGAGAGATGATAGCGGACGAAGAACGCGTCGTTCGGCGTGATCGGGCCATCATTGAAGATGTGGAACGGCGTTTCGAGTTGCGGCGGCCGGCTTGTCAGGCCGATCATCGGCCGCTTTTGCGGATATCTGATCAGCGGCCTTTCGCCATTGGCGAATGGTAAGGTGACGGTATCGGCCGCCAGTGCCCTGGTTGCGCCGAGCCCCGCGGCCAACGCCGCAAGGCTCGCTCCCTTGAGCAGGTCACGTCTGTCCATCATTTGCTTCCCCACCGAAAGCTATTTCGTCTGCGGTCATCACCGCAAACCACGCTAATCTGGTGTATCGGGTGCTACGATGTCAATCTGTGCTTTCGGGGCAAGCCTGCGGCCAATGTCCGCTATGGCCCCGGCGCCGCTCGGTGGAGAAAGCATGGCGCGCGCATATGCGCTCTGGTACGCGGATTTGCGGGTCCTGTCGGCAGCGATTGGCGTCGCGTGTTTGTGCTTATTGTTCTTGCCGGGCCGATTCTCGAACCAATGGCCGGCGATCAAAGGTTTGGCCCCATTCTCCGGGATCGATCGGCCGGCGCTTTGGTTCGCCGGCAAGGCTGACCGGCATGCGAGCATCCGCTACTCCGGAGAACTCCGCCTCGACGGCTTCGGCAATCCAGACGGATGCTCTCGGCTGCCAGATGAGCAATCCCGTCAACAACGCGAATACCGCACCGAAACCAATGCAGATCGCAGCGCCGCCGCTTGGCAGATGAGTTTCTTCTTGCCGCGTCATTGCGGTTCCCCAATCTGAAAACCAAAGGATAGATCGGGATATTGATTTCCGATATGAACTGGTTCACACGCTGGCGCAGTACCCGAAGCCATCCGTCATCGCCAAACGATGCTAAAGGCAATTATGCTCGTGCTGATTCACGGGAACGTACCGGTTCAAGCGTGCGTCGGAATTGTAGCGTCGATGTGCGATTGGTGGGGAAAGCTTTCGTCGCCGGTTATGGTGATTTTTGCGTAACGCGTATATATTCATGGCAATGACGTTGATTCAGCACGGGGCTTGAATGGACGACCGGACGCTCGCGCAACTCGTGGTAACCATCAGCGCTCTCATCGGCTTCATCCTGCTCATTAGTTCGCAGCATGAAAGTCGTCACTTGGTAACGGACTTTTCAGCGATCCATCGTTAGCGCCTCTACATCGTTGGCGCCTCTACAATGTGCGCCGGGTGGCGGCACCGCCTTGCAACGAGTCGGAGAAAGCATGGCGCGCATAGTCGTTCTTGGCGCCGGGTTCGCGGGCCTGTGGGCGGCTATCGGCGCCGCTCGAAAACTTGATGAGCTCGGCGAGGCGGCGGAAATCCTCGTCGTCGACCGTAACCCCTATCACAACATTCGCGTTCGCAATTATGAGGTTGACCTAAACGATTCCGCCCTACCGCTTGCCGATCTGCTCGATCCGATCGGTATAGATCATTTGGCCGCCGAGGTTTGTGCCGTCGATCCTGTCGACCAAAAGGTGACGATCCGGGCCAACGGTGGTCTGGAGATCATAGACTATGATCGCGTCGTCTTGACGTTGGGTAGCGAACTGGTACGGCCCGCGATAGCCGGACTTGCCTCGCACAGCTTTGATGTGGATACGTACGCGGCAGCGGTTCGTCTCAACGAGCATCTTGCGGCCTTGAGCAGGCTCGGGCCTTCGCCGGAATGCTCGACGGTGGTGGTCGTTGGTGCGGGTTTTACCGGCATCGAAGTGGCAACCGAAATGCCGGGTAAACTTGCTCATGCAGGAATTGGGAATCCTCACGTCATCCTCATCGATCCCAATCCCGTCGTCGGAGCGACGATCGGTGAGTCCGGGCGTCCTGTCGTTAACGAGGCGCTTTCCGCGCTGGGCGTGGAAACGCGGCTCGGCGCCAAGGTTGCTGGCGTGGGGCCAACCGGGATCACTCTGACCTCTGGCGAGATTATCCCCACGCGAACCGTCGTGTGGTGCGCGGGGATGCAAGCAAGTCCGCTAACGGCATCGCTGGCTGTCGAACGCGACCGGTATGGCCGCCTTGCAGTAGATCGGTTCATGCGGGCCATGAACCTGCAGAATGTTTTCGCTGCCGGCGATATCGCTGTTTGCAAAATCGACGGTGCTCACTCCACCGTTATGTCCTGCCAGTTCGCCCGTCCCATGGGCCGCTTTGCCGGACACAACGTTGTAGCGGATCTGTTCGGAAAGCCGATGCTTCCGCTCGATATCGATTGGTATGTCACCGTTCTCGACCTCGGCACATGGGGAGCGCTTTACACCGCTGGTTGGGATCGCCGGGTCACCGCGATCGGACCCGTAGCCAAGGCGACCAAACGGATCATCAATCACGACCGCATCTATCCGCCGCGTACTGGGCACCGCGAAGACCTTTTTGCCGCGGCGGCTCCCGCGGTTCAGGCGCCGCCGCCCGTGCGCGGCAATCCTTCGGGATGATTAATCGACCCGGAGGCACCGTGCTTGCCGGACATAGGGGAGCTAGCTCCGGCCGCTTTGCCGATCTGCCGGACGAACAGCCGCAGCCTCGAAAACTCTGCGGTTGTTGCAGGCAACGTCCTGTGACACCATCCCGATATCGATTTTTTGGTGACCTCCAGAAGCCCTATGCCACGCCGGAAATATGCCTGGGAAAGCCTGTCGGATGAGGAGCTGCTCGAACTCCGCTTCAGCCAGTTGAGGGTCAAGGTCGAAGGTACCTGGCTCGAGGATTGCGTTCACACTTTATACGAAGAGCTCGAGGAGCGGGGCATCCTGCTGCGGCCCCACGCCTGGATATCGAGCGAATGGTTCAGTCCGGCTGACGTGCCCGGGATCGCCGTCCCGTTCTACCTCGCGCATCCCCGCCTGATGAAACTCGAGCAGAAGATGATGCTCGATATCGAGGGCGGCACCTGGTCGCAGTGTATGGCCATCCTCCGTCACGAGGCGGGGCATGCCGTGCAGCACGGCTACCAGTTGCAGCGCCGCCGGCGTTGGCGACAGCTGTTCGGTCCTTCCTCGAAGCACTACCCGCGCTACTACCGGCCCAATCCGGCCAGCCGACGTTACGTTCAGCACCTTCGGCTTTGGTATGCGCAAAGCCATCCGGACGAGGACTTTGCGGAAACTTTCGCCGTGTGGCTGCGGCCCCGGTCCAATTGGCGAACGCGGTATGCTGACTGGCCGGCGTTGAAGAAGCTGGAATATGTCGACGAGCTGATGGGCGAGATCGCAGGGAAGCGACCGCTGATCAAAACGCGCGAACGTGTCGATCCGCTGCGCGGACTGAGCGAAACGCTGGGTGACCATTACCGAAAAAAGCAGGAATTCTACACGTTCAAACCGCCGAAGACCTACGATCGCGACCTGTCCCGGCTGTTTTCCGCGAATCCACGGCATCGCCGGGCGCCAGCGGCGTCACTCTTCATCCGGCGGCATCGCGCCCGGATCAGGCAATTGGTGGCTCGCTGGACCGGCGAGAATCAGCTTACGCTGGATGCCGTGCTGGACGATATGATCTCCCGCTGCCGCGAACTCGATCTGCGCGCTGTCGGCCCCGAACGAAAACTCGTGATGGACTTCACCGTGTTGTTGACCGCGAAAACCATGCACGCGCTGTTCGGTCCGTCGCGGCGGAAATGGATCGCGCTATGAGACGCCTGCGCATCCTGGTTCTCATGCATCCGGACTTTGTGCCCCCGGATTCCAGTGACGGCTATACCGAGCGGCAAATCAACGAATGGAAGACCGAATACGACGTCGTCAGCACCTTGCGCGCGGCAGGCCATGACGTTCGTCCGCTCGGCGTGCAGGAAGAGATCAAGCCGGTGCGCGACGAGATCGATGGGTTCAAGCCGCATGTCGTCTTCACGTTGCTGGAGGAATTCTACTCGCAAACGATGTATGACCATCATATCGCAAGCTACATGGAGCTGATGCAGATTCCATATACCGGGTGCAATCCGCGCGGCCTGGTGCTGGCGCGGGGCAAGGATCTGTCGAAGACGCTGGTGCATCATCGCCGTATCGCGGTGCCGGCCTTTGCGGTGTTTCCGATGCGTCGCAAGGTCAAGCGGCCTCCACGCCTTTCGCTGCCGCTGATCGTCAAGAGCCTGAACGAGGATGGATCCTTGGGCATATCACAGGCATCCATCGTCACCACGGACGAGAAACTCGCAGAGCGCGTCGCCTTCATCCATGAGCGGGTCGAAACGGCTGCCATTGCGGAGCAATTTATCGAGGGACGAGAGCTCTACGTCGGCGTGCTCGGCAACAACCGGTTACGGACGCTGCCGATCTGGGAGTTGAAATTCGGTAGCATGGGAGGCCACAGCGCGCGACACATTGCCACCGAGAAAGCCAAACATGATACCGCCTATCAGGAGCGCGTCGGAATCGTCGACGGGCCGGCCAACGACCTGTCGCCGGAAATATCCGCGCGCATTCAGCGAGCCGCGAAACGCATCTACCGGGCGCTCGGGCTCGATGGATACGCTCGCATCGACTTTCGCCTTTCATCCGATGGGACGCCGTATTTCATTGAAGCGAATCCCAATCCCGAGATTGCGAAGAACCAGGAATTCGCGACCGCGGCGCGGCATGACGGGCTCGATTACCCGGAGCTGTTGCATCGTATTCTGGCGCTGGGAATCAGACGGGCAAAGGCGGGCGTGTCGGTAGGTTGAAGGACAACGAAAGTACCAATTACGCTAGTCACAAGAAGCTGGAAAAAGCTTCAAGCCGTTGTTCTGCTGCATTTTCGTACACTGCAATCCAGCGCGGCTGCATAAGGCTTTGCGGGCTACGCCTGCCTTGCTAATGTGACGGACCGGCTTTGGACCTTTGGTAGAACGGACGAGTAAGATGCCCAGACCAATGAAGGTTAAAATCTTTATGGACACCAGTGCGAGCACTATTGAAGGTCAGATCAACGCCTGGCTCGATCAGCTGGGGTCGCCGACGATCATCAAAACGGAGACGGCTGTTGCCAACGTGGCCGAGAAGCCCAACGACGGGACGCATCCCTGCATCGTCGTTACCGTCTGGTATGAGCTTCAGAATTCAAATTAGAACATCACCCGAACGGCTGCGGGTTTGCGAAAGGGCGGCGTACCCCCTTCGGTCGGCTACTTCACCTCACGGCTCTTCGGGAATTCGGTAATGTGACTCACCGCACGGAAGCGTGAGGCCTGTGCGGATAGCCTGCGGGTGCAGCGTCGAAAGCTGCGACATCACCCTCAGGAGCTTACCATGACCAAAACCACCGCCGTGCAAGCCGCCCATTCCCGCCTCGATGTCCGGCAGAACCTTTCCGATCTCGAACTCGATCGGGTATCTGGCGGACTGAATCCGCAACCGCTTCCCCGGGAATGAAAATCCCGGTGCTGTCGATCGGGAGTCAAAGCAGCGGAGCCGGTGCCGGCAAAGTCGCCTTCAATCCGTTCTGACCGAATTTCTTTTTCGGATCAAAAAGCCACCGGCGCCGGGTGAGCCGGTGGCTCCATTGCCCATTTTTTCAGACTTCGCAGCCGCCGTGGGGAACATGCTAACCGTGCGGCTCGCGCGCCGCGCCGGTTTGCTTCCGCTCAGAGCTGCGGATGAATCGATTGCAGAATTCCGGTGGTGGTGTCGATGAATTGCAGCGCCTCATGGGTCTTTGCTGACGACACGGGAAAATGCGTGCACTGATCCGAGAGCTGAACCAGCCGCTTTCGCTCGCTGGTCAGGATGGCGTTGGATTTGTCGATCGCGAATTTGATGACATCCTGCATCGGATTGTGATCGCCGAAGTCGTTCATGTCCTTTTCCATCGTGATCAGATATTCGTAGCTCGAAAGCTCGTCGGAAATCTGCATCAACTCCCGGATCGTCGACCTGACGCACTCCGCATCGGCGCTGGCAAGGTCGGCGCGCTTGGACGCCTGCACCAGATCGCCCATCAGGGTGACAAACAGCGGCTTGATGCCCTCGACCTTGCGCAGGTCGCTGTCGCTGATGACGCCGCCATGGGAGGCGGCCGGCGCCAGCAGGACGAGAGCAAGTCCAGGCAGCGCCAGCCATCGGCAGCGCTTTCCAGAACGGGCGCGGGCGATGGATCGTCGTTTCATCCATCGGCCGGAGCCAGCCGCTCCGCACCGGGCAAATATCAGGGCGAGCTTCCTGATGCTGGTCGGGGCCATTTCAGATCAACCTCGAAAAAACGCGCCGATCGAGCTTAGCGCGGCCGGCGTTGTTTCGCTAGGGCGGACGATCCAGGCAGGTCTTTCCGGCAAGGGCCATCGTCGACGCGTGTGCGGCGGATTTCGAGCGGCGCCCATTTGGTTGTTCGGCATCGTCTTTTGTGTATTATCCGAAATCCAAAGGCAGGGGTGAGCTTTTCCGGCAGAATCCTTTCTGCGCACCCAGTCAGTTCGTCAGCGGTTTGACCGCGAACCGGAGGAGCGGAGGGTGAGCGAGCTGTCGCAGCGGACATTTCGCGCCATCGCGTTGCAGCGAGCCGCATCGCCGGAGCAGCTTGACCATCTGGTCGGCATTACCAAATTGTCGGACTGGATTCTGATCGTCGTCATGTGTGTGGCGCTGGTGGCCGCGCTCACCTGGGGGTTCCTCGGCCGCGTTCCCACCCGCGCGGCGGGCGAGGGAATTCTGATCAGCGGCGGCGGCCGTGTCGTCGATGCGGTCTCGGCCGCGGCGGGACGGCTCTCGGCGATCGATGTTTCGGTCGGTGATCATGTCGCACGCGGCCAGCAGATCGCCCGGATCGTCCAGACCGACATCGAGCAGCGCCACGCCAGCGCGGTCGAGGTGTTTCACGAACGCGAGCGCGAATATAACGACCTGACCGCGAAAGTTCAGCGCGAGCTCGCGGCCAAGGGCCAGAACTTTGCGAAACTCGAGGCGGCGTTCAACCAGGTCATCAAGGCGACCGATCAGCGCATCGAATACCTGACCTCCGACGTCAAGACGCTCGAGGATTTGCTGGCCAAGGGATACACCACGCGGCGCAATCTCGAGGATCGCCGTCACGAGCTCGCCGATGCGCAGCAGCGCAAGGAGGACACCCAGAACGAAATACTGAAGCTGCGATCGCAGAAGATGGACCTGGAGACGCAACGCGACCACGACCTCGAGCAATCGCAATTCACGCTCAATGAGGCCCGCCGGCAAATGGACAGCACGGCCGAGATGCTGAGCCAGAACACCCAGGTGATCAGCCCGATGGAGGGGCGTGTGCTTGAAATCAAGATATCCGCGGGCTCGGTGCTTGCGGTCGGCACGCCGGTGGCCGTCATCGAAAGCGAAGGCAGCAAGCTCGATGCGCTGGTCTACATCCCGGCCGAAAGCGGCAAGAACGTCAAACCCGGCATGGAAGTTCGCGTCGAGCCCAGCACCGTGAAGCGCGAGGAGTTCGGCACCATGATCGGCACCGTGGTGACGGTCTCGGAATTTCCGATCACGCCCCAGGGCATGGCGGCGGTGCTGCACAACGACAATCTCGTCAACCGCTTCGCGCATGACGGACCGTCCTATGCAGCGAAGATCAGGCTCGTACAGGACGCCAGCACCGTCAGCGGCTATCGCTGGGCGGTCGGACAGGGGCCCGCCATTCGCCTCACCAGCGGGACGCTCATCCGGGCAGAAATTACCACGCGAAAGCAACGTCCGATCGATATGGTGGTGCCGATCATGAAGCGGTTGACTGGAATTGAGTGATCCATCCCTGACTTCGCCGGCTTCGGAACAGATGCGCCTGTCGCCGCGGCGCGCTCGCGGGCGTTTCTGGCGCAAGGCCGTGACGCGGACGCCGACGATCCTGCAGATGGAGGCCTCCGAATGCGGCGCGGCGACACTGGCCATCGTGCTTGCCTATTACGGCGCCTGGATTCCGCTGGAGCAACTACGCACCGCCTGCGGCGTCTCGCGGGACGGCAGCAAGGCCAGCAACATCGTCAGGGCGGCACGCAGCTTCGGCCTGTCGGCGAAGGGTTTTCGCAAGGAGCCCTCGACGTTGCACGAAATGCCGATGCCCTGCATCATTCACTGGAACTTCAACCACTTCGTGGTGCTGGAAGGCATCGACGGCGACCGCGTCTATATCAACGATCCCGCGCTCGGGCGGCGGCGGATCGACATGGCCGAACTCGATCTCGCGTTCACTGGCGTCGTGCTCACCATGGAGCGCACCGAATCGTTCGTGAAACTGGGTAGCGAACCCAGGGGATTGCGGCTGCTGCTGCGCGAATTGCGTGGTTCGAGGACGGCGGTCGGGCTTCTCGTGGTCGTAAGCCTCGCGCTGGTGGTGCCCAGCATCGTGGTCGCGGGATTTTCCAAGATCTTCGTCGACGATATTCTGATCCGGCACGCCTCGAACTGGCTCGTTCCGTTGCTGATCGGCATGGCCATCACCGCAGCGTTCCGCGCCATCCTGACCATGGTGCGCCAGTCGCTGTTGTTGCGGCTGCAAACCAAGCTCGCCGTGGTCATGATCAGCCGTTTTCTCTGGCACGTCATGGCACTGCCGGTCGAGTTCTTCACCCAGCGCCATGCCGGCGATGTGGCAAGCCGGGTGTCCGCCAACGAGCAGATCGCCCGGTTGCTCTCAAACGGGATCGCGGCCAACGCGCTTAACCTGACATCGATCGTTTTTTTCGCCGCCGCGATGGCGATCTATGATCTTCCGCTGGCGGCGCTTGGCGTCGGCATGTCGCTGATGAACGTGCTGGCGCTGAGATTGATGGGCGATCGGCGGCAGGACGTCAGCCGCAGCCTGACGATCGAGCGCGGCAAGCTGATCGGCGCCACCGTGAGCGCCGTGCGCACCATCGAAACGCTCAAGGCCAGCGGACTGGAAGACGAGGCCTTCGGCCAATGGGCCGGCATCCAGGCCAAGGCCCTCAACGCGGAGCAGGAGCTCGGGGTCTCCTCGGCGATGCTCGATTTGATGCCGACGCTGTTCTCCGGGTTGACCGTTGCAGCAATCCTGGGCTTTGGCGGTCTGCGCGTGATCGAGGGCTCGCTGACGCTGGGAAGCCTGATCGCGTTCCAGTCGCTGGTGGCGAGCTTTTCCGAGCCGGTCAACGAACTCGTGAATTACGTCGGAAGTTTTCAGACCATCAAGGGCGCGCTCGAACGTCTCGAGGACGTCTACAATTATCCTGTCGACGATTCCGGCAAAGCCATCGCCACGGATCGTTTCCCGCCCAAGCTTGCCGGCAGGGTCGAGCTTCACAACGTCCAGTTCGGCTACTCCGTGCTCGAGCCGCCATTGCTGGCCGACCTTTCCATCACCGTGCCACCGGGCGCCAGGATCGCGCTGGTCGGCGCCTCCGGCAGCGGAAAGTCGACGCTGGCCAAGCTGATTTGCGGATTGTACCGGCCATGGTCCGGCGAAATCCGCATCGACGGATGGACCTTGCCGGAGATTCCGCCGCAGGTATTCGCCAATTCGATCGCCTATGTCGATCAGGACGTCTTCCTGTTCGAGGGCACCGCGCGCGACAATCTCACGCTATGGGACGCGACAGCTACCGAAGCCGACCTGTCGCAGGCCTTGCGGGATGCGGCGATCCACGAGGATATCGCGGCGCGGGCCGGAAATTACGACTGTTATGTCAACGAGGGCGGCAGCAATTTCAGTGGCGGTCAGCGCCAGCGCATCGAAATCGCCCGGGCCCTGGTTTCCAATCCGTCGGTCATCGTGCTTGACGAAGCGACCGGCGCGTTGGACCCGATCACCGAAAAAGCCATCGACGACAGCCTGCGCCGCCGCGGCTGCACCTGCATCATCATCGCGCATCGCTTGAGCACGATCCGCGACTGCGACGAAATCATTCTGCTGCAGCAGGGCAAGATCGTCGAGCGGGGCACCCATGAACAACTGATGGCGCTTCAGGGCGCCTATGCCAAACTCGTGGCCCAGGAATGAACGAAAGCCTCCTCCAGCGGACGGCCGCGGCCGATCAAGGCGCGACCGGTTCTTTGTCGATACGCATCGTGCTCGACGGCCGCCATCCGCAACTCCTCGACAATCGCGACCATGCGCTGCAGGTCACGGCAGGGCACGTCGATGTCTTCGCGGTCGGCATCGCCCAAGGGTATGACGAAGGCGTCCGGCACCATTTGTTTCGGGTTGAAGCCGGCGAGATCGCTCTCGACCTGCAGGACACCGTCGACGGTCCGGGCACGCGGATTCGGGTGATCGCTGTCGGCGGTCCCGGCGCTGAAGCATTGCTCATGCCGCGCCGGGAAGTCGCGACCGATCTGGTCGTCGGCTGGATCGTGCGGCTGACCAGGCTGATGGCGGGCACCAATCCAAGCTGGGAAGTGCCGGAAGTCAGGTCGGTCGAAGAGATTCCGTCCGGCGAACGGCGTCGCGGACCGGCGCGCAATATCGTTTGGGTTTCGCTGCAGACGGGGTCCGCCCGGCTGATGGGGCTTGGGCCGGTTTTCGCTGCAGGCGGCCCCCCACTGCCCCTGACATCCGGGATGTGGCTGGAAGCCGGGCCGTCTCCATGTGCTGCCGTCGGCACTACCGACATGCCGGATACGGAAACGTTGTGGCGCGCCGTCGATCAATTCCGGCTCGGCGTCATCGCCGGCATTCGCGACTATCTGGCGCGCGATGGCGGGCGCGAAGCGCAGCGTCTGGTCCGTCGCAACGAACTGATGACGTTGCAGACGTTTGAAACCTTCGACCGCCTCTCGGCGATCGTGATGCGACGGCACGACCGCACGGCGCTCCAGGCCGATCCGTCTGATCCATTGCTTGCTGCTTGCCAGATCGTCGCGGAAGCCGTGCGATCGCCGTTTGTCGCCTCGCCGCGGCCGGCGCCGGCGCGCCACGACTTCGTCGACGTGATCGAGATCGCCAGGATCGCGCGACTGCGGGTTCGCCGGACATTGTTGCGCGGCGATTGGTGGACGCAGGATGTCGGTCCATTGCTGGCCTGGTATGGCGAGCAACGCCATCCGGTTGCATTGCTGCGGGGCGCAGGCCGTCGCCGCGGTTACACCATGATCGAGCCGGCGACGGGAACGCACCGTGCGCTCGACCGGTCGCTGGCCATGGAACTCGCCCCCGAAGCCGTCACGTTCTACCCGGCGCTGCCGGCGCGCCCGCTTGGATTCCGCGATCTGGCCGCTTTTTCGTATCGTCACTCGAGAGGCAATGGCGGCCGGATTGTGCTGGCCGTCGGCATGATCGGCGCGCTGTCGTTGGTGACGCCATTCATCACCAACGTCCTGATCAATTCCGTCATCCCGCGGACCGAACTCGACCAGCTTGCATTTTGCGCCCTCGCGCTTGTCGTGACCGCGATATCGATGGCCGGCGTGCAGGCGATACAGGCGATGGCGACGCTCAGGGTCGAGGGCCTGATCGACTGGCGGCTGCAAGCCGCCGTGATCGACCGCCTGCTCAGGTTGCCGGCGTCCCTGTTCCGCGAATACACGGTCGGCGATTTCGTCGACCGCTCGATGGGGGTCGACACTGCGCGGCGCATCTTCACCGGTCGCGCGCTGCGCGGGATGATGGCCGGGCTGTTTTGCTGGTTCAGCATCGGCCTGATGCTTTATTACGATCTCAAGCTCGGGTTGATCGCAACATTGCTCACAATGTTCAGGGCGTTCTTGATCGTCGCCACCAGTGCGATACGGCTTTATCACGAAACCCGACACTTCAACCTGCAGGGCAAGATCGGCGGTTTCGTGCTGCAGCTTATTTCGGGGGTAGGCAAGCTCCGTGTCGCTTCGGCGATGGCCCGCGCGCTGGCGGTGTGGTCGAGACAGTTTGCGGCCCAGAAGCAGTATTTCATCGCTTCCCAGCATGCCGCCAACGTGCTCGGCGTTTTTGAGTCGGCGTTTTCGACCATCGCTACGTTGATCATATTCGCGGCGGCCACGTTCATGAACAGCAAACTGTTGCTGGACGTCGGCGGCTTTCTGGCCTTTTTCGCCGCGTTCGGGCAATCGATGGGATCGGTCGGCTCTTGGGCGGTGGGCGTCAGCGAGGGGCTGATCGCAATCCCCCATCTACGGCGGCTGCAGCCATTGATTTCCGGCGTCACCGAGATATCCGAAGATCGCAAGTCACCGGGAGAGTTGTCGGGGGCGATTGAGTTGTCCCGCCTGACGTTCCGCTATGTGCCGAGCGGTCCGCCCGTGCTCGATAATGTCAGCTTGAGGATCGCGCAGGGCGAATATGTCGCCATCGTCGGCCCGTCGGGCAGTGGAAAATCCTCGCTGTTCCGGCTGCTGCTGGGTTTCGAAAAGCCGGAATCCGGCGCCGTGTTCCTCGACGGCAAGGCCATCGATACGCTCGACATCAGCGCGGTGCGTCGCCAGTTTGGCGTCGTGCTGCAGAACGCGCGGCTCGCCAACGGCAGCATCTACGAGAATATCTGCGGCGGCGTGCAACTGCCGCTCGATCAGGCATGGGAAGCCGCGCGGCTCGCCGGCCTTGACGCGGACATCAAGGACATGCCGATGGGTATGCATACCGTGGTTTCCGAAGGCGTGAACACGCTGTCCGGAGGACAGCGGCAACGGATCATGATCGCGCGTGCGGTCGCCCGCCGTCCCCGCATTCTGTTGTTCGACGAGGCCACCAGCGCGCTCGACAACCAGACGCAGGCGATCGTCAGCGCTTCGCTCGGCAATCTCAATGTGACGCGGATCGTCATCGCGCATCGGCTGAGCACCGTGCGTCAGGCGGACCGCATCGTCGTGATCGTCGACGGCAAGATCGTGCAGGCCGGAAAGTATGCGGAACTCAGCACGACACCAGGAATCTTCGCCTCCTTTGCCCAGCGGCAATTGCTGTAGCGATGCGTCTTATGCCGTGTGACTCATCTCACGGACGTCACGGAGACCATCGCTACGATACGGGTAGACGAGCGATCCCCGCCCGGCCCGGATCAATAGCGATGAGCCCGCAGCCCCGGGCCAAGCCTGCTTCGAGGGCCGCTCCCGCGCGCCTTCGAAACCTTCGCAGGCTGCAATGGCCTCAGCCCATTCCCGGGGCTGGGGCCATTCGTTCTGGCTGAAAACCAGCCGAATGCGAACCGACCGGCCGGTGATCCGGATCGCGGTTCGGCGTCGGTCGATCTCGCTGCAAGATGCCGGTCGCGGCTGGTCGGGATTAATTTGATAAGAACAGTGCGATGTCGCTGCACGATACCCCGGAGCTGTCGTGGTCGAATGACCTTAGCGCGCGGTCAGATAGACATCGCCCATGAACAGCGCGTCGATACCCGACTTGCGGAAAGTAACGATCGCGTCGGTGGGTGTGCAGACGATCGGCTCGCTGTCATTGTAGGATGTATTGACGACGAGCGGCACGCCGGTTCGCTCGTAGAAGCAGGATATCAGCTCGTGGTAGCGCGGATTCGACTCGCGCCGCACGATCTGCAACCGGGCGCTGTTGTCGTGGTGCAGGACGGCAGGGATGAGATCGCGCCGTTCAGGCTTGACCCCGCATGCAAACAGCATGAATTCGTGGCTGGTCGTATGGGGGCCGACATCGAACCATTCGTCGGCGTGCTCGGCCAGCACGCTCGGTGCGAACGGCCGGAAGTCTTCGCGGTGCTTGACCATTTTGTTGAGGATGTTGCGCATGTCGAGCCGGCGTGGATCGGCGAGCAGCGAGCGGTTGCCGAGCGCGCGCGGTCCGAACTCCATGCGGCCCTGAAACCAGGCGACGATCTTGCCGTCGGCGATCATTTCCGCGGCATCGCGCGCGGGGGATTTGCTGCGCTGGGGCGTGAGGCCGGCTGCCTTGACGGCCGCCAGAATCTCGCGCCGGTCGAACTCAGGACCCAAATAGGGCGAGGACTTGCCGCGCTCGGGAGCTTTTTTCTGCCTGGCGCAATGCACGACATAGGCCGCGCCCATCGCGGTGCCCGCATCGTGCGGCGCGGAGGGGATGAACACGTCGGAGAAATCGCCGGATTGCCGGATCAGGTCGTTGGTCACGCAATTGAGCGCGACGCCGCCGGCAAAGCATAGATTCTCGAGCGGCACCTTGCGCTTGAGGCGCCGCACGATCGCCGTGACGGCTTCAGTTGTGGCCTCCTGCAGCGCCGCCGCGATATCGGCATGCCGCGGCTGAAGCTCCATGTTCATTTCGCGCGGCGGACCCAGCAAGCTCTCTATTCTGTTTTCCTTCGCCGACTGAAAGCCGATCGCTCCCGGGTCAACCCTATAATTCTCCTTGTCGACCGGCATGATCTCCTGGAAGGCGCGGCGGTAGACCTGGGGATTGCCGTAGGCAGCAAGGCCCATCAGCTTCGAGGCGTCATAGGTCGAAAAGCCGAGATAGCCGCAGACCACCTCCCATACGAAGCCAAGCGAGTGCGGATAGTCGATCGTTTCGACGGGCTGTATCTTGTGCCCTGTGGCCTTCCACAGGGTCGTTCCCGCCGCCTCGCCGATGCCGTCAATGATGAGCACGGCCGCGCGATCGAAGCGTGAGGGATAGTAGGCCGAGGCGGCATGCGCCAGATGGTGGGGCACGAAATGAAATCCCTGCCGCAGCGGACGCCGAAAAATCTTGTCGGCGATGCCGCGTACCTGGCCGAGCCGCAGCAGGAAGGTCTCCTCGACCCGCGAATTCTCCCACCAATCGGCGCGAAAGCGCGCCCGGCGCAGTTCCGGGTCGAACGAATAGCCTATGTGATCGATGTCGTCGGCGGTGAGCCCGGCGTAGTCGAGGCAGAAGCGGATCGCCTGCTCGGGGAACTGGTGCGGGTTGTCGACGTCGGGCAATTTTCCGTGCTTGATGCGATTGAACCGTTCCTCCTCGGCGGCGACGACGAGCTTGCCATCGACGAGCAGGGCCACCGCTGAATCGTGATAGACTGAATTAATTCCAAGAATATTCACTGATACACCTCTACCGGGATAATTGCTTTCGGCTTTCCGATGCTCGTCAGGCTGCCTCGATTGCCAATTCCTCGACGGTCAGGTCTGCGTTATTGCCGACTCCTCATCGCTCAATGCGGCCATATTAATGACGATCTGCGTGCCGCGGCTCAGCAAAGCGCTGAACCGCATCGCAGAATACCGAACCGGCCGGCGTCTGTCAGGGGCTATCGACGCTGACCCGGCGCGGACGATGCGAAAGCAGCGCGCGCATCTACACGCCGCACAAGCTTTCGAAATTGCAGGGGGAGACACCAAGCAGGGGGTCAGAAACCCGTCACATGCTTTCCCACTTCATGTGGTGCAGAAAATGGCCGCCGATTTTTGTTCCGCCGGGCTCGAGCTCGATAATGTCGGATGTGGTCTTGTGCCGGAACATCCGCATCTGGTCCTGGGCGCGCACCCAACCTGCGGGACGTATCTTTTTCTCCAGTTGGACCATGTGCTGGTGATCGGCCTTGCCGTTGTGAACATAAGTCCTGTGACCGCGCGCCTCCCACCCATCATCGACCAGTTCGTATCCGTAGGACAACAAGATTTCGTGCATTTCGGTGTACTCGGTGGAAGGCTTTCCTAGATATCCGCATTTTAAGGTGAAAGCGATGGGACTTAAATGAAAATCTGACGGCGTGCTTCATCCGACGAAACAGGATCTGCGGTACCCGTAGCGCGCCGGCCGTCAATCTCGCCGAAGAGCGCAGGAAGTTACGTCGGAACGTCTGTTCCCGCACGCGATTTGCCGCGGTATATCGTTTCGGCACGGGCGCCCGCCGATGAACCGGCTGTTCGCAGGCGGTTGCGGTTCGATCAAATCAACGAAAATCTCGACGGGTTGCGCAAGGGAAGGCGTAGGCTAAACCGCAAAGCGTGGTACGGCTGAGGGGCGTGTATTTCAGGGTAGAGGAGGACAATGCGATGTTTGAGGTGGAAACGTTGTGGACCGACTTCGCTCAACGGATTGTCACGCCGGACGACTATATCAATTCGCTGCGCGGGCGATCGATGAATGTCTTCTTCATGGGCGAGCGCGTGCCCGAGCCGGTCGATCATCCTGTCATTCGGCCCTCGATCAATGCCATGGCGGAAACCTTCAGGCTGGCGGTCGAGCGGCCCGAATTGGGAGGCGTCAGCAGCGACATTGCCGGCTGCGAGATCAACCGCTTCCTGCACGTGCCGACCAAGCCCGGCGATCTCGTCACCAAGCACGAAATGCAGCGCGAGCTTGGGCGCCGAACCGGAACCTGCTTCCAGCGCTGCGTCGGGCTCGATGCGATCGGCGCGTGCCATTCCGTTACCTTCGACATGGATGCCGAATACGGCACCGACTACCATGCCCGGTTCCTGGCTTTCCTCCGGCGCGCGCAGCGGGCGAATATCGTCGTCGGCGGTGCGATGACCGATCCCAAGGGTGATCGCTCCAGGTCGCCGCATCAGCAGACGGATCCGGATCTGTTCCTGCGCGTCGTGCGCCGCGACGAGCAGGGGATCTGGGTGTCGGGGGCCAAGATGCACCAGACCGGAGCGGTCAATTCGCACTGGCTGATCTTCATGCCGACCATGCGCATGACCGATGCGGATCGCGAGTGGTCGGTGGTCGGCGCGGTGCGCGTGGATGCGCCCGGCCTCACCTATATCGTCGGCCGTCAGACCAACGATACCCGGGCCGTCGACGGCGGCGATCTCGACGCCGGAAATGCGCGGTTTGCCGGCCAGGAGGCGCTGATCGTGTTCGAGAACGTGTTCGTTCCCCACGAGCACGTCTTCATGGACGGAGAGTGGAAGTACGCCTCGACTTTGGTCGAGCGGTTCACCACCTATCACCGCTCGTCCTACGTCTGCAAAACGGGGCTGGGCGACGTGCTGATCGGCGCAGCCGCCGAGGCGGCGTCACATAACGGGGTCGAGGGAGCATCCCACATCAAGGACAAGCTGGTGGAGATGACTCATCTCAACGAAACCATCTATTCGAGTTGCATGGCCGGTGCTCACGGCTCGAAACCGCAGGCTTCGGGCGCCTATCTCAATGACGAGATGCTCTCCAACGTCGCAAAGCACAATGTGACCCGCTTCCCCTTCGAAATCGCGCGGCTCGCGCAGGACATTGCCGGCGGTCTGGTCGCCACCATGCCTTCGGAAAAGGATTTGCAAAACAACGAGATTGGCCCGTTGGTCCGCAAGTTTCTGCACGGGCGCGACGGCGTTGATCCGGTCGATCGGATGCGGATCCTGCGGCTTATCGAGAACATGACCATCGGCCGCAACGCGGTGGGCTATCTCACCGAGAGCCTGCACGGGGCCGGCTCTCCCCAGGCGCAGCGCATCCAGATCGCCCGCACGATGAATGTCGAGGAAAAGAAGGCTCGCGCCCGCACTCTCGCAGGCGTGACGCAGCCGGTGCGGAAAGGTTGAATATCGGTAGAGATTGCCTGCCCGCTATTTTGGATTTGGCGGCCCGGCGCAAAGCCGCGAAGGGCCCATATACTAAGCCGCCTGCGTGACCTCCTCCGCGATCTATTGTGAACAAACACATCCAGCATGTCGCGCGAATGCGGTGAAACGAATGGCCGAAGTCCTCTCGAAACGCATGGGCGCGCCGATGATCTCGCAGGCTGTGTCCTGATCGATGCGGCGCGGTGACCGCGTCCTCTCTGCGCAACCCTGCAACCAGCGGTGGATTGCGGCAGAATATCGAAGCTTGTTTGACTTTACTGGTTTTTCGTTCAATTCGATTGCATTCGTCCGGTTTTGTCGAGGGCCGTTTTTGGCGCGAAACCGGTGCGCTTACCTGCTGGGAGCATTAAACGGTCAGGACCGCTTGCCGAGTGATCTGGTAATTGGCACAATGTTTGAGTTATCCTCGGTCGATTGATCAACCTCCAGGCGTGCCATGTCCAGAAGGAGGACCACAAAGGGCAAGCCCGCCTGCTCGGCGCATCCGATTGCCTCGTCAATAGCACCGCGGAGATGCTCGATTGCTGCATACGGTTTCATGCTGATTTCCTGATGGAGGGACCAAAATGATAGACTCCGGCTTCGCCAAACTGCTTCGGATCAAAGAAATGCGAGAAGCTTCGCCCGAAACCGTCGAAAGTTTGCGGTTGCTTAAGATGTTCATCAAGCTTTCATCCAATCAGCGCCGCGACATCATCGAACGGGTTGAACAATACCTGCATAGCTGAGTACCAACCCGCACTGCGATCGGCGCAAATGCTTCTCGATCAGGCGACGTACCGCCATGTCCTTTCCTCGGTGCGAGGCCGCAATCGCAGTTCGATGCGCGGCGGCAACAACGTGACTTGAGGCGTTGGTCTGCCGGCCGGAACGCTGGATAAAACTTCCAGCTTGCAGGAAGCAGCCAGTTCCAGAGCCAGCAGTTGCAGTTCGAGCAACCCCAGCCCGATGCCGACGCAAGCGCGCGGACCCAGTCCGAACGGCATGAAGGCGGGCGTGTTGTATGCGCGGTCCAGCCGGAAGCTGTCAGGATCCTTCCAGTAGCGGTCGTTGCGTTGCAACTGCCACGGGCTGATGATGAGGGAGGTTCCTCGTTTCAGCCGTATTCCACCAAGATCCCGAGGTGTACGAACCTCCCGCGAGAACCAGTAGAAGGGCGGATAGAGCCGAAGAACTTCGCGTGCGACGCGAAGGCTGAGCTCGGCCTTCGGCAATTTGAGCGGATCGATCTCGCCCGAGTCACTCGTGATCGCCTGCATTTCCTCGGCGAGGCGCGCTGCAAGTCCGGGCTCCGTCGCCAGATAGTAAAGCAACCAGGCAGCGGCGTTTCCCGTGGTGTGATGACCCGCGAGCAACAACAACAGAATTTCATCACGCATGTCGTCAGGAGACAGATCGAGCTCCTTCAACGCCTGCAACAGGGTTCCCGAACAGGCGCGGTTGCGCACGCGATCCACGACCGTGCCCATGATCGCACGGCTTTTACGCAGTTCTCGCCGCTTCACGAGACTGCGCCAGGGCGTTCTCGGCAGGATTCGAAACAGGCTGTCTGCCATCTCCTCTTCCGCGACATGCACGGCTTCCATCAATGCGGATTCATCGGCCGGCGTCAGAGCTCCGGGGCCGAACAGCAGTGCGACGACTATCCGAAGCGCAAGCGGTGCGGTGATCTCATGGGCGTCGAACGAAGACTCGCGGACCAGGAGCGCTGCCTGCCGGCGAATGAGGCCCGCGATCTGGGGTACGAAATCGTTCATGATGCCGCGCGCCAAATGCTGGTGGATGATAGCGCGCCGCCGTTGATGCTCCTTGCCGCTCAATGTGATCGAGCTGGTACCGATGACCGTGCGGAGCTTGTGGACAAGACGGCCCTTGTCAATCGACGATTCGTCGGCTTTGAGAACGGTCTTCGCCAGCGCCGCGTCCGTTACCAGGTAGACCGGAGACGGACCAAGGTTCAGCCGAACAAGAGGTGCGGCATCGGGCGAGCTATGCTTCTTGAACAGCTCGAGCGGATCATGCCGAAAGGCGCTCACGTCCGAAAACGGATGCTTCATCTATAATCTCCATCGTTTTGGTCAATTCAAGCAGCGCCGTAAAGGCGGGCGGCGGATTTCCGGGGATCCCGATCTCGCCGGCCACGGCAAGGATCCATTGCCCGTCGTCGCGGAACCCGACGATCTGAACGCCGCCATAGCGCGATGTGGAAAGCCCAATCCGATTGAGCAGCCTTTCGTGGGACAATTCGGCCAGCGCGACCAAAGCCGTCGCGTTGCATCCCAGGGCGAAGCGGATCAGGAGGCTGTAGAGCACGGTGCTGGCCTGTCGGTAGACGCCAAGAACGCCGAAGCGGCTGATCTCGACATAGTCGGCAGACGTCGGAAACGGCCGGTTGGTGGCCAAATGCGAGAAAATCGTCCGCGCGAGATAGGGGCGATCGCAGCTAATGGCGCGAAAACAACCGATCATCCTTCCGTCAACGGACAGGCTGCAGTAGACCGCATCGTCTGTGTCGAACTCGTCGCGTTCCTGGTCTTTTTCGGTCGCCAGCGCCCAGCCAAGTTCGCGCACGAACAGCGCATGACGCAACCGGAACAGCGAACGGGCCAGATCGGGTCGCGTGGCCGCCGAAAAAAATACCGCTTTATATCGTGGTAGTTGCACCCCCGGGCCCCCAATCGTATTGCGTCGGCGGCGGTAAGATGATGGGATCAACCGGCTAATTGGAATTAGGAATTTTCCCAAGGTTTGAGCGGATGGGAGTTCTCGAGGAGGAGTTGAACGCGCTCGAAGCCTGCGGCTCGGTCGCAGAGATTCGCACGGTGTTTCAACACATTATCGAGGATTACGGATTCAGCTCCTTCGGGTTCATGGACGCTTCGCATCCGTGGGAAGACGATCCGCTGCTGGTGTCCACGCACAGTGCTGCGTGGATCGATACCTACCGGACGGAGAACTTCATCAGCACCGATCCTTGCCTGGCGTTGGCCCGCCGGACCAATCTGCCCTTTCGTTGGGGAAGCGTGTCGCTGCCGCCAGTGACGGGCAAACGCAAGCCTGGAGCAGTCAAGACCATGGAGGCCGCGCGCGATTTTGGCGTCAACGAGGGCCTCACCATCCCGGTTCACTATAATGATGCGCTGGGCCGGCGTTACACCAGCGTCTGCGCGCTGTTCTGGAAAGACCCCGTCGACCGTTTTCTGGCGAATCTCAGACATAACAGCGTGAAGCTGCATGTAATTCTGCTTTACCTCGCCCAGAAGATCGTGGACTTGCACGCCATTGAAATCAGGGCTTGCACCAGGACCCATCACTTCCACGAGCTTCAGGCGTCTCCCTTGACGGATCGGGAGAAAGAGGTGCTCAAATGGGCCGGGATGGGCAAGACCTCGGACGAAACTGCCGTCATCCTCAGTGTGAGCCGCAAGACCGTCGAAGCTCATATCAAGAGCGCGACAATCAAACTTGGGGCTACCAACAAGACGCAGGCTACCGTCCAGGCGGTCTATCGCGGCCTGATCGACATCTAGTAACGGCTTGTCCGAGACGTCGATGCGAAACACGTTGCAAACGCCAATGTCGTTCCGGCTGATTCTGGATCGGCCGGGAGAGCTTTACGATGGGTGTTGGCTCACACCAGCGCGACCTCGATATCGAAGGGGCCCAGCCAGGAAGGAATGTACAGAAAGATACGCGCGGGGAGGCCCACCGGAAAATTTCGCGCGTAAATTTCCGCGTAAATTTCATTGAGCTTCCTGAAGTGTGAAGCTGAACTGCAACAATATCCGGGCCTACTTTGCCGCTGCCTGTCAAGCTACAATGCGGACAACCATATATTGTGCTAGTTACGTTGCGTCGCTTTGCTGAGCCACAATGGGGAACTCGCGAATGATCAGGCTGATTGCAGCGCCAATCCGAAGCATTGTGAGATTTCCCCTGTTTCAGCTCGCATTGGTAATTGGCGTAATCCTCTGGCTGCAAGCGGCCGATGATAAATCAATCTTTGGCCAGTTGTTTAACGCGCTCGACAAGCTGAGCGATGCCACAGTGCGATTGGTGTCCGAGTTTTTCACCATAAAATCTTTCACCAGAGCCTGGATCATATCCGGATTCATGATTGCGTTTGTCTACCTCGCCGGCCTGCTAATTCTGGCTCTTGTGAGTCTCATAATCAATTCCATCGTCGATTTAGCGGGGCAAAGCAATTTCTTGTATTTGAGAAATCCTATCGCGCGTGAACGCGGTATTGCCGCTTATCGTGCCTGGTTGCCGCTTGAGAGAATTAGGCCGACCAACATCTCCCAGCAAGCCTGGGAAGAGACGTTTGCGTGGCCGTCGAACGATAACTCGCCCTGTCCACCCCTGCGGCACCGGATCGTGCGCGGAGTATTGTCCTATGGGGCTCTCGTCGTAATAATTGGCCTTCTTTTGCAATTCTTTACACCTCTTCCGGTTTTGACGTGGATATTTGGCTGGCCGACCGCGAGGTCCTGACGATCGCGGTTGCTGGTGGTGAGCACCGACTGGCGTCGATAGCTCAACAAAAGGAACACTCAATTTGGTCCCGCGGTCGTCCGAATTTTCGCCAGCTCGTTGCGATTACCCGTTTGAGCGCTTGTTGCGGCTCTTCGACATCAGACGGTACCTATTGTTGCTCAAGGAGCATCACACCATCGAAGACGTCGCCTTGGCGTGAAATGAAAACGAAGAACATATCCCGTAACAACCTGGCCCAGCGCATGAAGGCATCGCGCAACCAGATTGGACGCCTGCTCGACCCAAAGGGGTGCGATGCGTTTTGCCAACGAAAAGGCCCCAGCGAAATGCCGGGGCCTTGCGGAAGCTAAGGACTGCGAGTTTAGGCTGCCGTCTTGCTTGCGCCGCTGGCGGCAAGTACCTGATTGCAGATTTTATCCCAAGCCATGTCGGCATCGACCGACGATGAACTAACACGGTATCTTGACTCGCCGATCACCAGAAGATGGGCCCAAGTCGGCAAAGCGTTCTTTTGAACCTCGCTGCCGAAGGTTGGGCCATCAGGCAAGTCGCTTCGCTCGCAGGCCAGCAGGTGCCAATCGATCCTAGCTAGATTCGCGGCCATGACCTCGAAGTCGATGTCGTCCTCAATGCACTGTAGAAAGGCGCGTGCGAAGATGGCCATGCCAATACCACGGAGCGCGACGTCGCCGCCTTTAATGTCGCGTAGTGAGCCGGTCGTTATTTCAGACGACGGGTCTTTGCGTGCCTTTTCGAGCGCAGCCAGTTGCGGCAGATGGCGGATAAGAGCAGCAAAAAAGTCTTCCGCTCCTTGAGTCTTCTCGGCTTCAGTGAGGCCTTGATCGGGATGATGGTCCACGATGTGCGCGATGAACATGCGAACGGCGCTCATCGACCAAATCATGCGCGACTTCGATGACAGGTTCACATTAGATGCCGTCGCATCCACATACTTGGACAAGAACGGCGTCTTCATCACTAATTCACGGCTGCGCTGGTTGCGCAAGTCACGGACATCGAAAGTAGCGACCAACGATTTCGGGATAGCCTTAGCCTTGCCGCAGTCGGCGAAGTCCTGGTGGCTGTCCGATCGACTGTTTTCGAATACAATTTTCACGTCGACCGCGTTACGTTTCAGCGCTTCCTTGGCATCGTCATCGACTTTCGGGCTGCCGAGAATCTCATCGATTTGTGAGCGTCTGTGCGCACCATCCGTAGTGTCAAGCTTTGCCCCTTGTGGAAGCAGTAGAATGCCCGGCCAAGCATTAGTTCCATCACTACCGCTCGCAAAAAGGATGAGTGAGGCGATCGGCGAATCATCATCCAAGCCAACACCATAGTTAAACGTGAATGCCGGCAAGATGAACTTGTCGCCAGTGCAAGCCGTGTTCATTAAATAGCTGCGCACCTGCTTCGCATGGCCAGATTCCTGTGGTCGGTTCGAGTGTTCGGTGACGTCGCGCACGTTGTCCTTCTTGCGCGAGCGATCAGTCTTGCTGACCTCCACCATCTTCTGAATCGGCATCGCGGTAGTGAATTGAAGTCGAGAGCCTTGTACGAAGGCTGTGCCGAAGAAACTTTCTCCAGCGTAGCCCATCATCGAGCGGCGCCCGATTTCCGACATGAGCGATTCGAAACTGTCGGTAGTGGTCACCTTGACGTGCGGCGGGATGTTGATGTCCGCCAGAGCAGGTACTACAATAGGCATGCGATTTTCTCCTAGATGATCGCGAGTTATAGAGGCCGTCGCGGGTTCCATCCGCGACGGCTCTTCGTTTATGTAATCTTTTCGAAGGAATCAACATATTATTCCTTTAATTTCGAAGAAATTCGTTCGAAATTGTTGATTTGTGGACTTGTGCGGCTTTGAATCCCTACGAGGCTTGGCGGCCAAGCGGTCTACCCAAGAAGGCAGGTCCTGGCACCCCGATTTCAACCAAGATCGACTTGGAATTGAGTCGTAGAGCATCTGGCGAGGCGGACGCACCTGGCCCGGCCGGGCGTTAGTCTGACTTTGCTCTGAGAGCCGGTTGAGACTTCAAGAGGTCGCCACGTCCGACCCGCGCCAGCTCGCTGGCCCACCCACTTTCGGTAGGATGCCTTTGCGCTTTTAAGTTCGTGCTTGAGGTTGATCTCGCCCAAGTCGACGTCGGGAGGAACGGAGAATTTAATCTCGCGTCGAAGCAAAGCGCTCACAACGTAATCGTAACCTACGCTGTGATCCTCATGATGCTCGATTGCAAAAATTCCGAAATGTTTTGCTATCAACGGATCGATGATTGTGTAGATGAACTCCAGCGAAAGTGCGCGGAAGTCCTCGTCCTCGGGAGTACAGAAGACGTGCTCTTTTCAACCGTTGAAAGCATCGTGCATTCGGGATGCGTTCGCCGGTCACGACCCAGAGCACTTGCGGGAGTTCTCGAAATCGTGTGTCCGTCCTTTCCTGATGAGATCAATCAGTCGAAGTGGATCGGCGCGGCTGTCGTCGAGACTAAATAAGTCTTTGAATATTAGAAGCGGATGCTCTTTCGCGACTATCGCCTTTAGAACAGTTCGCCAGCATGAGCCGTGTTCGTGATTGAAATAAAGTACCGGTCTTCATCTCCCGGGTTAGCGAAGACCGCATGAGCGTTGGCCTAGGCTAAGGCACCGATCGTAGATCTAAGGATTCACTTGGGAATCTCTGCGAACGTCTTATCCATGTTTACCTATCGTGACCACCTTTCCAACGCTCGGACCCGGTTGTAAATCATTGATATCGCTGGTGGGCCCGGCAGGACTCGAACCTGCAACCAGACCGTTATGAGCGGCAGAACATCGATTGCGCTCGTTGATTTTTCTGCATTTTCATTTGAATTCAACCGGGTTCGTTGCGTTTCGTTCAGGCCGTTTCTGGTGCGAAACTGGTGCGGTAGCCCAGTTCGCGGTTCGGAAGAATTAGCGATCGCTTCTGGCTCCGCCGGAGCTGAAGCGGTGCGCCGGTCGCGTGCAATTCGGGCGAAGGGAGGGCTAGGCAGAACGGTCCCAATGGGACGCAATAATGTCCGGCGTTGCGGATGGCGGACGCTAGAGCAGACGTCGCGGAATCGATGCGATTGACCCAAAGGCGACATCAGGTGCTTTGGTTTGGCTCGGGCCTGATTTCCAAGCGCGGTGGCCGATGCAAAACTAGAAAAACTCAATTTGGTTTGGTGCATCTTGGTGCAATGTTAGGCCGTGTACCTATAAACCGCGCAGCGTTATCTGACTGGTGACTGCGTCCGCTTGGCTCCGATACCGGCCTAGTTCGTGCGACAGCGCAGTATGTCGCGATGGGCCAACTTCGCCCTTATGCAGTGGCTCAGAACGCCGCAAGCGGTGGCCCGTCTACACGAGAGGCAAGGCGACTTCGCATGTCAGCCCCTTGGCGCGCCAATCAAAACGCACCTCGCCCCTGAGGTAGCCGATCATATTTTCCACAATGCTTGTGCCGAATCCGCTGTGCGTGGGCGGCGTGACGGTCGGCCCACCCGACTCGATCCAGCGCAAGCTGAGCCTTCGGTCTGCCGCAATGGACCAAGCGATTTCAACGTGACCAGCCGCTACCGATAGCGATCCGTATTTTGCTGCGTTGGTCGCCAGCTCATGCAAGAAGATTGCAGTAACCTGGGCGGTACTTGGTTCCAGCATTACGGAAGGCCCGTCAATTCGCACGCGCGCCTCTCCTTGCCCGCTGTAGGCCGAAAGTTCTTGCATGACCAGACGGTGAAGCTCGGCTCCCTCCCAGCGGGATTCCACGAACAGCGCATGAACCTGGGAGAGCGCACTGATGCGCCCTTCGATCACTTCCTTGAGATCGTCACACGTATTGGCATGGGAGCGACGCACCGTCGCTTGCACAGTGGACAATATGTTCTTTGTTCGATGTTCGGCCTCGCGCGCCAGATTGACGATCTGCGCCTCGCTGCGTTTGCGCTCCGTTATGTCGCGAGCAATTTTCGATGCGCCGATGACTTTGCCTTGAGCGTTTCTGAGTGGTGAGATGGTCAGCGAGACGTCAACCAAACTCCGATCCTTCCGCTGCCGAACGCTTTCATAGTGTTCGACGCGCTGGCCGCGACGGATGCGCTCTAGGATCACCTCTTCTTCTTTCTGAGAATTAGGTGGAATCAAAATCGTAATCGACTTGCCGATGACTTCCGCCGCGAGGTAGCCAAAAATGCGTTCCGCGCCGCCATTCCAACTAGTGACGTTGCCGTCGAAGTCCGTGCTGACAATAGCGTCGTCGCTAGATTCGACAATAGCGGCGAGCCGCAGCGCGGTCACCTCGTTGCGTTTGCGCTCCGTTATGTCCTGAAAACAGTTGACGGCACCGATAACGTACCCTTGGCTATCCTTGATTGCCTCGATGTCAACGAGCGCGATGCCCCGCGAGCCGTCCGGTCGCTCGATGTGAACTTCCTGTTCGCGCACGGAAACGCCGGTACGCAGCACATCAGCCATGGGGCATAGATGGTGAGGGAGCAGACTGCCGTCGGGCCGAAACATTCGATACGATCCGCAGAACCGTTCATTGGGGTCGCCGAGTATAGGCGTCCGGCCCCATTGCTCAGCAGCGCGCCTGTTGTATCGAACGACGAGACCATCCGCGTCACAAACGTAAATGGCAAACGGGACCTGGTCGAATAGTCGCGCCGGCAATTCGAAGGCCTGTTCCTTATCACGAAGACCAAGCGCGGCACCGGTTGCGTCCCCGTCCAATGCGATGGAAGTTGCTACTGGTTCGCCTGGCAACGATTGAGGCACTTCAGACGGTCCGTTTCTCATTGTGGTGTTACCCCTGGCACGAGGTTTTCGCCCGCCAACTGAGCAGAGCCTATCAACTCTTCGCAAGGCGGGATATGTCTGGTTGGGGTCATTTTCGACGATTTCGGCAGGGATTGTTGGTTGGTCCGCTCCTGTCCGCAAGCGCCCTGCCAGGAGCGTTGTGCTCGGTCAGATCCTCGTGACTCAAGCTCCCAAACTGGGGCTTGAATCATGTGCTACGAACTCGCCGATTATGAATGGACTGCCATTAAGCCGATGCTACCGAACAAGCCGCGTGGCGTTCCTCGGGTACACGACCGCCGTGTTCTCAAAGGCATTTTCTGGGTCTTGCGATCCGGAGCACCCTTGCGTGATATGCCCGAGGCGTTTGGCCCGTACACCACTTGCTATCGTTAGGTGGCGGCGGGCTGGTGTATGGGGTCGCATCATCGACGCGCTCGCCGCTGCCCATGATGCCGCTGTCCAGATGATCGACACATCCATCGTCCGCGTGCATCAGCATGGAGCCTGCATCAAAAGGAACCAGCGCCAATCGATGGAAAGGTCACGCGGCGGCTTGACGAGCAAAATCCATGCGCTGGTCGATAGCAACCGTCTGCCGGTACGGTTAGCGCTGAGCCCCGGTGAGGACCACGACGTTCAGTTCGCTGGAAAACTGCTATCACGTTTGAAATCCGGATCAATGCTGCTGGCCGACCCTGGCTATGACGCCGACTGGATCAGAGCTTGCCATGAAGAAGGGCGCGTGGGCCAACATTCCGCCGAAAAGCAATCGTAGCAATCCGATTTGCTTCAGTCCGCACCTCTATCGTGCTCGCATTCGGGTCGAACGGTTCTTCAATAGGATCAAACAATGTCGTCGGGTGGCGACGCGCTATGACAAGCTCGCCGCCAACTACCTTGCCTTCGTTCAACTCGCATCTATCAGACTATGGCTGGCCGCGCGCTATGAGTCCGCGCCCTAGCTCGCGGACATCTCCCAGCTTTAGGTCGAGGATTTCAATCTCGGTCGTTTTCAGCTTGTTGGACACTATCGAAGCCGTCCACCCATTGGGGACCGCACTCAACACCAAAGTTAGCGCATCCTCCTGGGAGGTTGCCGCCGCGACCCAAAGCTGATGTTCCCGGTCGTCGGTGGTGACGCGCACCAAGTGGATGCTATCGGAGGCGAGAGGCATGCTCACTATGAGCCGAAACGTGTTTAGTCCATGAGAACCTTTAGCAAGCTTATTGGTTCTTGTCGCGATACGGAGAGCCAATTTGTTATGCAGAAAGATCCAGTAGAGCCGCCGCATTGTGAGAGACGTGGCCGGGAAACCGAATTTCACTCCACTCTCCCAGCCTCGTCGGGACGGCCGACGACCGTGCTGTATGAATGTAAGCACTGCCCCGCGATAACATCCCTTGAGCAGCAGTCGCAAAAGTAAGGCCGCTTCAATTGGGTGATATCCTCCAGCCAGACGACTTCCGCCGAAAGGCTAGAGAAGCGGACGCTATGGCTGAGGCCACCCGCGACCAGATCGCCAAAGAAATGTTTTTGGACATTGCCCAACGTTGGCGCAGGTTGGCAGATCAAGCCGAACGGGACTACTAGGGCCGCCTCAGTTGACGGCCTCGTCATGCCACCGACGTCGCCTCTTGACCCATTTCAGCCACTTGGACGGCCTTGGTTCTGGGCTCGTACTGGAGTCCTGATTGTTCCAATTCGATTTTTGAGGAACGAGTGTTCACTCTTGAACTTAACCCTCAACTGCAACGGCCAAGGTTGGGGGCGAATTTATGGAAAATCCTCGGTTGCTGATCTTGGTTGTTGAGGACGACTACTACGTCAAAGAAATGGTTCAAGAAGCGTTGTCTGACGGCGGCTTTGAATCAGAGATTGTGGCCTCTGGCGAGGAAGCCGTGACCCTTCTCAAAGACAAACATGACAAATACCGCGCAGTTGTGACAGACATCAATTTGCAAGGTCAGCTTACCGGATGGGACGTTGCAACGGGCGCTAGAGAGTTAAATCCGGACATGCCCGTGGTCTACATGACAGGCGCGGCAGCCGAAGACTGGTCGGCGCATGGCGTACCGAATAGCGTGCTCCTGCAAAAGCCGTTCGCGCCAGCGCAGGTCGTCACGGCGGTCTCGCAACTTCTCAATCAAGTACCGCCCGCGCCGCACGAGTAAGTCCGCCTCAGTTGGCGGCCTCTTTCAGTTCTCTGATGTCGCCTGCTGATGCTGTGGACGGCTCCTCCACCGGCACGAGAGTGCCAAGGAGTGGGTGCCGTTTTAAGGCTCCCACGAATCGGAGGAGCAACCTATGCAATCAATTTTGACGGTCGGTCTGGACATTGCGAAGTCGGTCTTCCAAGTGCACGGCGTTGATGCCGTTGGCCAGGTGGTCATTCGTCGTCAGCTGAAGCGTCGCTACGTTCTGGAGTTCTTCCAGAAGCTGCAGCCGTGCTTAGTTGGCATCGAAGCTTGCGCCTCGTCGCATCACTGGTCGCGCGAGTTGCAGGCGCTCGGCCTCACGGTACGGCTGATGCCGCCGGCCTATGTGAAGCCGTACGGTGCGCCCCGACGGCGCGTATTACCAGTGGAGGAAGGATCCACCCAGAAAGTTGTCGATTGATCGGGTAGCTGACGAGCGGTTTGGACGAGCAATCGGACGGACCGAAGCCTCGTGACAAAGGTCGCCTTGGGCGGCCGAGCAATCCAGCGGGCCGTAACGTGAGTGAAGCCTGAGCACGCCTCGAAAGTTACGATGTGAATGCCGACCCGATCGTAGGGTGGGGAAGGCCGTGTGGACAGGGAAGCAATCGACGCATGCACCTGTCTGGTTCATCGGGGTAATGGGCACGGCACGCTGGAAAGGTAGTGCGGGTAATCGGGGGAGACCCATCTTGGTCGAAGGTCGCGCCTTCAGCATCGAGTAGTCGATGGACCGGACGGGAGTCGGACAGGGTCGTAATACCGATGAAACCGGGTAATTCCGGCGGAGGAAAGGACCCTGACTTCAGGTGCGCTTTTGAAGATGGCGAGGGAAAGGGTAGATTGGCGATGAGCCTTGAAACGCCCGATAAGATCAGGAGCCTTCAGAGAAAGCTTTATTGCAAGGCGAAGGCGGAGCCTGCCTTCCGCTTCTACGTACTGTACGACAAGATCTGCCGCGAGGACATTCTGAGCCATGCCTACAAGCTGGCCCGCGCCAACGCGGGTGCGCCAGGAGTGGACGGAATAGCTTTCGAGCATATCGATGCGTCGGCACTGGAAGCATGGTTGGCCGGCTTGCGCGATGAGCTCGTCACGAAGACTTACCGGCCCGATCCGGTGCGGCGGGTGATGATCCCGAAGCCCGGCGGCGGCGAACGTCCACTCGGCATCCCAACAATCCGGGACCGGGTCGTCCAAGCTGCTGCAAAGATCGTGCTGGAACCGATCTTCGAGGCGGATTTTGAGGACGGCGCTTATGGATATCGCCCGCGTCGCAGCGCGGTCGATGCCGTCAAGGAAGTGCACCGGCTTGTGTGCCGGGGCTACACAGACGTTGTTGACGCCGATTTGTCGAAATACTTCGACACGATCCCGCATTCGGACCTTCTTAGATCGGTGGCCCGACGCATCGTTGACCGGAATGTGCTGCGGCTGATCAAGCTGTGGCTGCAAGCTCCAGTCGAGGAACGGGATAGCGACGGAAAACGGCGCATGAATGGCGGGAAGAGCAACAAGCGCGGCACGCCACAGGGCGGTGTCGTCAGTCCGTTGCTCTCTGTCATCTACATGAATCGGTTCCTGAAGCATTGGCGTCTTAGCGGTCGGCGTGAAGCATTCCGTGCGCACGTCATCTCCTACGCCGACGACTTCGTCATTCTCAGCCGCGGCCACGCGGAGGAGGCATTGACGTGGACGAAAGCAGTGATGACAAAGCTTGGGTTGACTCTCAACGAGGCGAAAACCTCGGTGAAGAACGCCCGATTGGAAAGCTTCGATTTCCTTGGATACACACTGGGACCCCGCCGTTTCCCGAAAGGGGGACGGTGGTATCTCGGCGCGGCTCCGTCCAAGAAAAGTGTGCTGCGGATCAAGAGAAAGGTCAGCGAGCTACTGACGCCGGGCAACAAGGGCGCGTGGCCCGAAGTGCAAGCGCGACTGAACCGCCTTCTGGGTGGCTGGTCCGCTTACTTCAGCTATGGCTCTCTTGCCACAGCCCATCAGGCCGTTGATCGACACGTCTTCGACCGCGTGCTCGCCTTTCTGCGCAGACGACATAATACGCCCGGCCGTGGCGTCAGACGGTTCTCTCGTGAAATCTATGAGAACCCTGGCGTTCTTGTGCTGAACCGCGTGCGTAAAGTGTCGCCGACGTGTGCCTTGTGATGAAGCCTGTCGGAAAGCCGGATGCGGGAAAACTGCACGTCCGGTTTGATGAGCGGGGAGAGGAAACGGAACGCGCATAAGCGCGTCGTCGCGCCTTTCCTCGACTCTACTGAAGCGCGGCAAGAGCGATGCGGCTGATGCCGAGGCGATCTGCGAGCCTGTCACCAGGCCGAACATGCGTTTCGTTGCGACCAAGACGGTCGAGCAGCAAAGCTGCCTAGTCCTCCACCGTACCCGTCATTTGCTGATGCGTCAGCAGAACTCGGTAATCAATGCGATCCGCGCTCATCTTGCTGAGTTTGGGATCGTGGCGCCGGTCGGGCGTAATGGAGTTGGGCAACTGCTTAGGGTGGTCGCTGATTCAAAAGATAGCAGATTACCCGAGATCGCACGCACGTGTGTTGCCGTTCTCGGCGCCCAGCTGCAGCTGCTGAAGGCTCAGATTCTTGAGTCCGATCGTATGATCACGGCTTGGCACCGATCCAGTGAAGTGAGCAAAAGGCTCGACGAGATCCCCGGCGTCGGGCCGGTATTAGCTACCGCGCTGGTTGCCAGCGTCGTCGAGCCGAAGGCGTTTCGATCAGGGCGGGACTTCTCAGCCTGGATCGGGCTCGTGCCGAAGCAGAACTCAAGCGGCGGCAAGGAGCGGCTTGGCAATATCAGTAAACGAGGCGATCGCTATCTGCGCAGTCTGTTCACGATCGGTGCGCTCGCTGTGATCAGGTATGCCAAAATCCATGGCACTAAGCATCGGCCTTGGCTCGCAGCAATGCTGGCACGGCGCCCTGCCAAAGTCGCTGCTATCGCTCTCGCCAACAAGCTCGCCAGGATGGCTTGGGCGATGATGGCCAGGAGTGAGCGCTATAAGGAACCAGTTGCGCTTGCGGCTTAACGAGATCGCGCCGTGTATTCGGCGTGATGTGACGGTTGGGAGGGTCAACAGCACGTAATGCAGAGCCGGTCGATCTGGCGATCAGGACAACCCACATGGGCCACAGCATTGTCGAATGCGTCCTGTTGACTGGGACCTGATCCGCGGAAGGCATTATGGCCAGCGGTCAACCGCGCTCAAAGGCCGAACACATGGCTGCTCCGATCAATCCTGCAGGCGTGAAAAGAGTCCTTGCCAACCCGGAGCCGTCCACACATGGCCCTTTGCCGATCTCCTATTGGCCATTGCAAACGTCCGCTTGCGAGGGCAGGGCGGGCGCGCGCCCTTATGGGCTCAAGGTAATCACAATCGGGCCAAGTCTATGGGGTCCCTGCTGCGGGTCCGCGCCACTCCCTTCTTACAAGCCCTCGCTCATCGGACTTACGTTTTCGGACGCCATGCAACGGGATCGGCAATCCAGCGGTTGATTTCGGACTCGTGCCAGCCGGTCCCGTTGGTGCTGATTTTGAGCTGAGCCGGGAACGTGCCCTCGGCGATCTTGCGGTAGATGGTGGATCTGGACAACCCGGTCCTGGCGAGAACGGTTTTCAAGCGGACGATACGGTCTGGTTCGCGCATGGCTGCGCTGCCTCCTGCTGGCTCTTTCTGATGGCTTCTGAGACAAGACAGGGCAGCAGTTGCAGGCGTGCAAGAGAGCTTTTTGCGTCGCCGCACTGTGACGTAGAGCCGGCAGAAAATAGGACGAATCAAATTTCGATGCCCCGACCTCTGCCGAGGTCGATGCCGTGAGCGAAGGCGAGTTCGAGGCCGAGCCGGCGACCTGATTCGAAGGAGATGCCAAGCTCCCGTTTCCGGTTCTCGAGGAGGGACTCCAGTTGTGGATCGCGTTCGAGGCTTCTCGCCATGTCGCCCATCGCCGAGCGAGTTGACCTGTAGCCGGACATGTCACCCGCCTGATATTGGCGCTGGCGGGTCTGGCCGAGCTCCTGCCAGCGCTCCACGAAAAGGTCGGCGCGACGGCTGGGATCGATGCGCATTTCGGTTTCGAGCTGGAGGGCGCGGATGGCCCGGTTGACCCGGCCGCCAGCCGCCTCGTGGGCAAGGTCCGGATCTTTCTTGTAGGCGGCTTCAGCGTCGACCGAGCCATAGGGCCGCACCTCCTCGAAGATTTTTCGGGCCTTTTGGAGTTCTTTCACCTGCTCGGGAGTTGCTTGGCCGCCCATCTCCTGCGCCTCGAAGACCGCATCCACGGCGCGGGCATGGCGCACGAGCATCCGGGTGCGGAAACGGCGCATTTCTTTTTCCAGGTCTTCAGCCGCCTTCTTTTCCGGCGCTTCGGTCTCGCGCCGCGCGGCGGCTGTCACACTCCTTTCCCTTTCCGGCGTCTCCCGTTCCGGCCTCCGTCCGCTATCCGGGCCCGGCACTTCTGAAGGAGAGCGAAGGCTGTCGAACATGTTGCGTACCTTCTCGGGCACGACCATGCGCACGATCTCGGTCACGCGCTCGCGGAAGCTGATCCCACGCCGCTCGGCGTAGCTTTGCACCGGATCGCTTTGCTCGTAGTCCGAGGCCATGTCCTTGGCACGGTCGCGCGACAGGGTGCGGGTGAGCCGCCCCTCGCTGGCAAAGTCGTCGCGGCCATAGTGCAGATCCATGCCGTCACGGTGCCGCGACAGGGCGACATAGCTGCTGTGGGCATCCATGCCGGGCGTCGCCAGCACATAGGCGCGGTCCACCGTCATGCCCTGCGCCTTGTGGATGGTCGCGGCATAGCCATGATCGATCCGGTGATAATCCTTGAGATCGAACCGGACCGATCGGCCATCGTCAGTCTGCACGGTCATGCTCTGTGCGTTGACCTGTTCGATGATACCGAGCGTGCCGTTCTTCACCCCGAGGCCGCGTTCATTTTGCAGGAACATGATGCGATCCCCGCTGGCAAAGCTTCGCTCGCCGCGCTCGACCATAAGGCGCACGTCATCGCCCAGATCGCCCGCCGTCCGCATCCGCTCCCGCGCGGCCTCGTTGAGGGCGCGGACCTCGTCATTGGTGTGGGTGAGGATGATCCGGCTGCGCTCCGGTGATGCCTGCCGTTCGCGGTCCCAGCGCTCGATCAGATCGTTGCGCGCCTGCTCGCGGGTCTGGGCCTCGTGCACCATCCCATGGGAACGGTAAGCTGCAAGCGCATGGCCGGTTCTGCCGGTGGCCAGATAGCCCGTTGCGTCGCGCTGCCAGTCCTCCCGCTGACGGCGTACCTCGCCGATTTCCACGCCGCCATGACGCTCATGGATCGAGCGGAACGCCGCGCCGGCTTCGATGGATTGCAACTGCTTGGGATCGCCGACCAGCACGACCTTTGCGCCAGCCTCGGCGGCATGGGAAAGGACACGCTCCAACTGGCGCGTGCCGACCATGCCCGCCTCGTCGATCACCAGCACATCGCGCGACGTGAGCAGGTCGCGTCCTTGTTCCCAGCCGTGTTCCATGCTGGCGATGGTGCGTGACGATATGCCGGATCCGCTTTCGAGATTTTCTGCCGCGATGCCGGAAAGGGCCACGCCCCGGACCTCGTAGCCCGCGGCCTCCCAGGCATCCCGCGCCACGCCCAGCATTGCGCTCTTTCCCGTTCCGGCATGGCCGACCACGACGCTTAAATCGCGTCCATCCGTGACATGCGCCAGCGCGTCGGCCTGTTCGCCCGACAGGACAAGCCCGCGTCCTTCCGCACGCGCCATTGCCACTTCGCGATCCCTATCACGGACCTTGTGGCGATCCCGTTCGGCTATCAGATCGGCGGCGCGATGCAGGCGCTGTTCCGCCTCGATCATCTCGGTCGTGGTTAAGCGATCTTCGCCGCGCCCATCATTGCCGAGTTCGACCAGACTTGAGGCGCGACGTATCGCGCCCATCACGTCGTTGAATTGGTCGATGCCGTCGCTATGCCGGTGCGCGAACTTTGCGATGTCGCGCTGCGTAAAAGTCGATTGTTGATGGGTGATCGCGTCCAATGCGACCGACGGATCGGCGATGATCAACGCACCATTGCCGCGCGCGATATCGCGATGCATCTCGGCGCGGTCGGCCTCGATCCCTTGACCCTCGATGCCCCGATCATCCTCGATACGTTTAGCGGGCGCACCGATCTGGCTTTGCGGTTCAAGCGCGAGGCCCTGTGCCTCGAGGCTGCGATGGTCGATCCGCGCGTCGATGTCGAGCTCGGCCAGCCGCTCATTGGCAAGCTCGGCCCAGCGTTCCCGCCAGCGCTCCACCATCGCCGTGCGATTCCACTCGCGCACCTTCTGGCCGAAACCATTCCCGTCCACCGCACGCATGGTCAGCATGACGTGGGCATGGGGCTTGGGGCTTCCGTCCTCGGCCATATCCCAATGCACGTTGAGATCGGCGATCATGCCCCGATAGACGAATTCGCTCCGCACGAAGTCGCGGGCGAGTTCGATGCCCTGTGCCTCACTCATCTCGCGTGGAAGGGCGAATTCGACCTCGCGGGCCAGCTGGGCATCTTTCCGGATTTCGAACGCCTCGACATCGTTCCAGAGCCGTTCGCGGTCGTTCCATGTCTGCGGCGCATTCTCCGGCAGCATCACCTCGGAATGGACGACGCCGCGCTTGCCGGAAAAATCGTGGCTGCGGTCAAGCCGCTCGTCGCGCAGCCGCGAGGCGGAGCGGTAGGCGGCCGACGCCACCGCGCTTGAGCCGGATTTGCGGCCAATGACCTTGATGTGAAGATGATAGATCGCCATCGCGACCGGATCATCTACACGGCGAAGCGCACGTCGGCACGACGTATAAGCGCGCCCTCCCTCGAAAAAATCTCGGGGGGGACTACCGCGTCCCAGGCCGTCCTGACGATCTTACAGCATTGTGCTGGGCGCTCGACTATCATTTCTCCATCACCTCTCATGGGAGACGATGATGCGCAAGCCGAGGGATTTTGATGCCGAACTGAAAGCGCTCGAAGACAAGGCGCGAGGGCTGAAAACCCGCAAAGTGCAGCAGCTCGGTGAACTGGTGATCGCCACCGGGGCAGATAGCCTCAGTGTTAACGAACTGGCTGGCGCGCTGATCGTGCTGGCCGAGACGCAAGAGGCCGGAAAGAGGGAGGCATGGGCAAAACGCGGGGCCGCGTTCTTTCAAAGCCGGGCGCGGCGAAATGCACCGACAAATAACCGCAACCCGGACGGCGCTCCTGCGCAACCGAGCGGCGCGCAATCGGCACCAAACCGCAAAGGCGCGACATGACATGCGCACATGGCAGGTCGAGCGCCGCAAGCGCACGCGGCATCTCATCGAACTCGGCGGCCTCGTCGTCAAAGCCGGGATCGTGGAGTTGACCGGCGATGATCGCGCAATCATCCTCGGAGCGCTGCTCTGGAGCGCCGACAAGCTCAAGAGCGATGAAGGCGAACGAGCACGAGCGCAGTGGGCTGCAAAGGGAAAGCAAGCGCTTGAGGCAGCTCCGGCGATGCGCGCAACAAGATAAATTTAATTAGTCCAGCGGTTGGTCATTGACGCATCACGATTGAGACGTCGAAGGTGCTCTTTGACCCCAAGTGCGATGATGCGGACTTAACGAAATGCTGGCTTCTCCCTTCGCCTAATTTTTTATGAAGGGCCGAATTGTAGTTATTGGAGCATCGCTTAGCGGCATCGACGCACCGTGCGAACTGGTATCGCGTTTGCCAAAGGGCTTTCCCGCTGGCTGCAACATGCGTGGCAAGATCCATCGGAATTGCTGATCGGTCCTCGAGGCAAATCAATTCAGCGAGGGACAAGCTCAGAGCGCCAGCTTCTTTATTCAGGCTTCTTCGGCGCGGGATTTTTGGTGCGCCATTCCGCGTATTTGGCCTCTTCCTCTGCCAGTAGCTTGCGGAGCACAGCAACCTTCTGAGCGTCCGTTTCAGCGGCCAGCAGGTCTTTGTAGTGGGCGATGTTCGCCCTAAAAATGAAGTCTGCCACAGCCTGTGCCGCCCGATTGCTCAGACCAATCAGAATACGACCTTTGAATGAACGGTAACATGGCTAACATGCCGCATGTAGCCATCACTGATGGACCGAATAAGGAACGTCGGCCGTTGGGGCAGTTGACCCCGACCCCTGATGACAATGACAACAAGGAATTGAACGGTACTGCCGCCCTGCGCGTCAAAGCCGCTCATTGCACGAGCTTAGCCGGACCCATCGGAGAAGAAACATGCGCTAGGCCGATACGAATTGCGACCGAATTTCTTGGACGCGCCGCACAATTGGAACGCCATGAAAAGTAGTAAAATTTTCAATTGCTCGCCTTTTATTAACTTGGGTGATTGCAACCAAGCGCGCGCACTGTGCATTTTTACGAATGCCCGACCCGCTCCTAACCCGTGCCCAACTCGTAATCGAGGATACCCGCCGTCTCCACGATCGCCGACGTGCGCTCAAGGAACAGGGACAGAAGCAATTGACCGAGTTGCGCATTGCGCTGCTGGAATGTGCAATGACACGGGTTGAGATCAGGGCCTACCGGGAAGACAGAGTAAGGCCACCCGCAGTAGACGGGCTCTTTCATATCCTTGCTACGCCGTGGTTAAACGGCAACGGATGACATCTAAGCCCTTTTCGCCGAACCCGCCATCATTCGGTTTGCGCCGGCTGCCCTAGTACCCGCTTTTCTTGGAACGTGAGTCGTGATTCAAGGTCGGGATGATACCCGAAGCAAGAGAAGTCTGCCTTTCGAGGAAAGATCGCAAGGTGCTTGAGGCGTGTTGTCGCTCACCGATGACATTGCAGCGCGATTTGAAGC
>JAGXAJ010000107.1 GCA_018971625.1 Pseudomonadota bacterium | reverse complement strand
TGGCGTCGCGATTTCGCATTCCCGGTAACACCGGCGGTCGACATCATCGAGAAGGACAATGCGTTCGAGATCACGGCGGAGCTACCCGGACTCGATGCAAAAAACATCGAACTCAGCCTGTCCGACGATGTGCTGACGGTCAAGGGTGAGAAAAACGAGGAGAAGGAGGAAAAAACGAAGGATCGCTACGTATCCGAGCGTCGCTATGGCTCCTTCCGTCGCTCCGTCCAGCTTCCTTCCGGCGTCGATGGCGGCAAGATCGAGGCGAACTACAAGAGCGGAGTCCTGACTGTCACGCTTCCCAAGACCGCGGAAGCCGAGAAGAAGCAGACGGTAATTCCGATCACTACCAAGTAAGTCAGGTACCCGGCCCCGTCATCCCCTGGTTGGCGAGGCCGCCTCTTCCCAAGGGCTGGAGACATACGATGCCCCACAAGCAAGTCACGTTTCACTCGGCGGCCCGCGAAAAGATTCTGCGCGGAGCCTCGCTGCTTGCGGATGCCGTGCGGGTGACACTGGGCCCCAAGTCAAAATCAGTGCTTATCCAGAAGAGTTGGGGGACGCCGATCGTTTGCAATGACGGCGTCACCATTGCCAAGGAATTCGACTTGAAGGATCCTGAGGAAAACCTCGGGGCGCAGGTGCTCAGGCAGGCTGCGGAGAAGACCGGCGATGTCGTCGGTGACGGCACCAGCACCTCAACGATCCTGGCGCATGCCATCCTTGCTGACGGCATTAGAAATGTGGTGGCAGGTGCCAGTGCGATTGATCTGAAACGCGGCCTCGATCGCGCGGTGCGCGCTGCAACCGCTGCGCTGCATGCGATGGCGAAGCCGGTGAAGACGAAAGCCGAAAACGCGCAGGTTGCTACCATTTCGGCTCACAATGACCCGTCAATCGGCGGTCTGGTAGCCGATGCGCTCGAAAAGGTTGGCGGCGATGGCGTGATTTCGGTCGAAGAGTCCAAGACGACCGAGACCTCGCTCGATATCGTCGAGGGAATGAAGTTCGATCGCGGCTTACTCTCGCCCTATTTTGTCAGCGACGCGGAACGGATGGAAGCCGTTCTGGAGGAGTCCTCCATCCTGTTGTGCGATCACAAGATCAGCGCATTGAATGACCTCGTGCCATTGCTCGAACAGGTTGCGAAGTCCGGCAGGCCACCTTTGATCATCGCCGAGGATATCGAGGGCGAAGCACTCGCCACCTTGATTGTCAACCGGTTACGCGGCGTTCTCAGGATCTGCGCCGTGAAGGCACCTGGCTTTGGCGATCGCCGCAAGGCCATGCTGGAAGACATCGCAATTCTGACCGGGGCCCAGGTGATTTCAAGCGATGTCGGATTGAAGCTCGAGAAAACCACCGAAGCGCAGCTCGGTCACGCGGCACGCGTGGTTTGCGACAAGGAAAATACCGTGCTGATCGGCAGCAAAGGCAATCGCGCCCAGATCGACGGACGCTTGGCGCAAATCCGCCGCGAGATCGAAAAGACCACAAGCCAGTATGACAAGGAGAAGCTTGAGGAGCGACTAGCAAAGCTGTCGGGCGGAGTCGCTGTCATCCGAGTAGGCGCACCTACCGAGGCCGAAATGAAGGCCAAGAAGGAGGCACTCGATGACGCCATCAGTTCGACCAAGGCGGCGGTAGCCGAAGGCATGGTGCCGGGCGGCGGCCTGGCCCTCCTGAAATGCATGGACGCCGTTGGCAAGGAAGAAGCCGCCTGCGAAGGCGACGAAAAGACCGGGGTCCAGATTCTGAAGCGCGCGCTCGAAGCACCTGCCCGCCAGATCGCGGAAAACTCCGCGACGGATGGCGGCGTGGTGGTGGCGCGCATGTTGAGCGGCCAGGGAAATTTCGGCTTCGATGCCGCGCGCAAGCAATATGTTGACCTCTTTGAAGCCGGCATCGTCGATCCGGCCAAGGTGGTGCGCACGGCACTTGAGAACGCTGTATCGGTCGCGAGCGTCCTGCTGCTGACCGAAGCAACAATGACGGAAATTCCGGAGCCGAAGCGTGAACGATTGCCGGAACCGGAAATGGCGATGTGAGGACGAAGGAGCACAGCGATGAATCTCGAGCGAAGAGATTTTCTGTCAGCAGGGGCGGCCATTGCGACCATGACCGCCGCTGGCGCGGTCTCGCGCAGGGCGATCCCACCTGCCGCCACCGAGGCATCGCCGCCGCTCACCGGCGTCTTGCCCAACAATGAGAAGCGGCTTGGGATCATCAACCTGCGGGAACTCGAAGCCGAAGCACAAAAGGTCATGACGCCCTACGGCTTTGCTTATGTTTCCGGGGGCGCTGGCGACGAGTGGACCATGCGAGAAAACCTTGTCGCGTTCAATCGGTGATCGTACCCAACTATCTTTCGGGACACGGAACGCCAGACACCTCTACCGAGCTCTTGGGATCAAACTGCCGTTCCCGATCATCTCCGCGTCGGTCGGGGTCCAGGGGTCGATGCATGCGCAGAAGGAATTGCCCACGGTCAAGGGCGCCGGAGCTGTGGGCACGCTCTATGTCGCGAGCTCGGTCACGCAGCTTAGCCTCGAAGATATCGCCGCAGCCACGAGCGGGACGAAATGGTTTCAGCCGTATATTCCCGCCAGCCGCCCCTTTGCCATGGAAATGCTGCAACGAGCCAAGGCGGCGGGATACAAGGCGATTGTTCTTACCGTCGACGCGACGGTGACCAGCAACCGGGAGCGCTCGACCCGGCTCATCGGCCTACCGATCCCGAATCTGGCGCTTGGAAACGTTCCGAAGACTTCCGGCGTGACCGGAAACGCCATGGCCATGAAGGCCGAATTGTCCTGGGACGATGTCGCTTTCTGCCGCGAACAAACGGGCTTGCCTGTGATCGTGAAGGGGATTTTGTCCGCGGCCCAGGTGCTGGAGGCGCAGCGGCGCGGCTGTGCTGCCGTCTGGTTGTCGAACCACGGTGGGCGGCAGCTTGGCAATGTCCCTTCCGCGATGACCGTTCTGCCGCGCTCAAGGGACGTCTGCCGATCATCGTGGACGGCGGGTTCTATCGCGGTCAGGGCGTGTTCCGCGCTATTGCGCTCGGCGCTTCCAACGTGGCACTCGGACGGCCCCTGCTCTATGGCTCGGCGCTCGGCGGCGTGCAGGGCGTCTACGAGCATCTGAAGAATGAACTAATTATGACAATGCAGCTTGCGGGCACGCCTTCGATCAAGAGCATCTCGGCCGGCTGCATCGGGCGCGCCGAAGTCTAAGCTCGCGCTGTCGTTCCATTGCGAAGGCACGCAAATTATCACCTAAGATATTGATTTAATTTATCTTTATCTAACGCTTCGAGATCGCTTTTCTTCGGGTCAAGGAATTGCCTCGGGGCGGTAAAACTTCATCCAAAAAGTGACTCGCTTTCACCGCAGGATCGAAGCAGGATGGAACCGGCGAGCCGGAGTAACATCCGTGGACAACTTCGTGGCGCGTGCGAATATCGATCACTTTCTGGACTTGCTGCAGAATGGCGACATTCCCGCCGAACGCAAGTCGGCCATCAACAAGCTATTGATCGAGGAAGAGAACAAGCTCAGTCGAGACAGCGAGCAGCTCGAGTTTGCAGAAAGCAGGGCCGCAAAGTATCGCGTTCATTTTGACCGCTTGTGCGATTGGCGGGACGGCTTCGCCAACGGCTCGGCCGATCATATTCGCGCTGGGATGGTGCTCAAGACTTTTGAGATTACGCTCCTGACAATGGAAAGCTTCTGCGCCCAGATGCGCGAGCGGGTCAACGGCAACGCGCCATAGGGAAAGGAAGCCGCTCGTTGGCGTCGCGTCCCATTCTCGCATCGTCCGAACCTCTCAGGCCGCATTCAGGTGTTTCTCGATATCCTCGATCGGGTGCCGGGTCAGGTCCTTGTTGACTTCGACGATAATGCGTGACCGTACATCGGGATCAAAGGCTCCCCGGAGGTCGCCCAGTGTCTTTGGTGGTGCGACGACAACTAGGGCCGGCACTTTTCTCTCCCGCACAATCCTCTCCATCGCGGTGGCGACCATCCCTGCGAACCGGTGTTCTTCGATGTGGTGCCAGTCGACCGGCTCGACCGCGCTTCGCTGAGCGGAGAAGGCCTTGCTCACGCGTCCCGGCGGCTCACTTCCCTGCTCGTGCGTCGGAGGGTTGACATCCTCGAATACGCGCTCGACCTTTAGTCTGCTCATCTTGTTGCTCTCCAGCTTTTGACGGCGATAACGTGAGCTCAAACGCCGAATGGATAGGTGTCGGGCAGCCCCTTGAGCTGCGCCGTGTCAAATGGCGAGACGGCACGCGTATCGTCGAACCAGACATACTCATCAAACTGACGCGGGAGCGCGGCACGGAAATAGTGGCTGGCGAGCTCTGTTTCCGGCCGGTAGATCACACCAATCGCGCGTTCGAGGCGCTCTTTGCCCAGCGCCTCGGCATCACTCAGGCCGTTATTGCCGCGCAGGCCGAGCAGGAAATGCGCATGGCCTGTCGCGTGACAGAGCTGCTCATAGCTGCCCGGCTGCGATGGCTGGATCTGCTTGACTTTCATTGGACCGCCCCATTCGGATGCCGCGGCGACAGTTCCGCCGTGGGTGCCGAAGCCGACCAAATAGGCATGGTCTCCAAACATCCGTCGACAGAGATGGCCGAGATTGTACTCGCCTCGCGCCACCATCTCGGTGGCCTCGAAATTTCCGACATGGGAGTTGTGGGCCCAGATGACTCCCTTGCTGTCCGGTCCATAAAAATCAAGAAGGTTTTCAAGGGTCTCGAACATATGAGTATCACGCAGATTCCACGAGACCCGCGAGCCGTAATACATGATGCGGTAATAGCGCTCAGCGTTAGCGACGAGGCGTGCGTTCTGCGCCGCATCAAGAAAACGATCGCCGTCGTGTTCGGCGTATCTCCGGCGCTTCGCGAGCAGATCGGTCAGGTTGCGCGCAACGTCCGCTTCGCAGGTCGGGTATTTGCCGCTCAAGGCGGCATGGCCATAGATCGCAGGATCGCGCTGCCATGGCGTCAGGCAGGCGTAGCGCTCACGCGCTATCCTGGCTGTCTCCGGATCGACGTTGTCGAGATAAGCCAGGACAGCCCTGATCGAATCATAAAGGCTGTAAAGATCGAGGCCGTGGAAAGCGACGCGATCCTTGCGCGCGACGGTGCCATTGTGCTTGCGCAGCCAGTCGACGAACTCGCGCACCTCGGTATTCCGCCACATCCAGGTCGGAAAGCGTGCGAAAGCGGTCCACTCCGAGGGTGGATAGTTGAGATGCCTGACGTAATGGTCAACGCGCGCGGCATCGGGCCAGTCCCCTTCAATGGCAATGAAGCGAAAGCCCTTCTTGACGATCAGTTCCTGCGTGATGCGAGCCCGCATCCGGTAGAATTCCGAACTACCATGCGTCGCCTCGCCCAGAAGTACGATCTTTTTCGACCCGATCCGCTCCATCAGCGGATGGAGGTCTGCCGTTTCGATCGATCGAAACGGCTCGGCGGCATCCGCGAGCTGTCGCACCAGTAGCTCTTCCTTGCCAAGCGTGGGCCGGATTTTGCGGCGCAACAATCCCTGCTCCTGCGTTTCGCCCGGCCACCCTTCCTCACCGATCAGCGGCACAAAACGCACGTCAGCTATATCCTCGCTCCGGTATTCCGTTTCCGAGATACGTGTGACGCGCACGAGTTCCTGAACCCGCTGGTCCGAACCCACCGGCATCACCAGGCGACCGCCGACTTTCAGCTGCGACTTCAAGGATTCCGGTACCTGCGGGCCGCCGGCGGCCACCACGATCGCGTCGTAGGGCGCATGTTCCGGCCAGCCCCGCGTGCCGTCGCCGTGCCGGACATGGACGTTGTCGTACCCGAGATCTGCGAGCCGTTCCGCCGCGCCTTTCGCCAGCCGGCCGACGCGCTCAACAGTATAGACATGCGCAGCGATTTCCGAGAGCACCGCGGCCGCGTAACCCGAGCCGGCGCCGATTTCCATCACCTTGTCGCCGCCCTTCAGCAAAAGGGCTTCGGCCATGAAAGCGACGATGTAGGGTTGCGAAATCGTCTGTTTGTCCGGAATGGGTAGCGGCGAGTCTTCATAAGCAAACTCGCGAAGCTTTTTGGGCACGAACAGCTCGCGGGGTACCTTGCGCATCGCATTCAAAACCAGCTCATCCCGGACGCCGCGTGCCGCGATACTATGCGCGACCATTTCATCCCTGCGCGCTCGGAGGCTTTCTGCTTCGCTTGTTTCGCGTTCCTTCACGTCGGATGAGACCATGGACACAATCCCTGAATGTTCCATGCTTACTAACATAAGCCAAAGGGCAGAGTTCGAATTGACCAAAGTCAAACATGCAAAAATCGCGCGAGGCACCATTGACTCAGGGTCAATGCATGATCTCTCATGAATCCGATCCTTATGAAAACTAGGAGACTACGCGACGAAGATCGCGGACGTCATGACAAGAGACGTGCAGACAGCTCATCCCGATACCCCGTTGTGCGAAGTTGCGGGCCTGCTCGAGGAAAAGCGTATCAAAGCGCGTTCCCGATCGTGAACGACGCCGGCGATCTTGTTGGAATTGTAAGTCGCTCCAACATCATTCAGGCTAGCGCGAGCGGCGCGCCCCCAACTCGAGATAACTGTTTCCAGATGCGATGATCAGGGAAAGATTGATCACGGAATTGAAGCACTCCTGGTCGCACGTTCACAGGTTAAACGTGACCGTGACCGATGGCATTGTTAATCTCTGTGGCTTTGCGGAATCCGACGAAGACCGGCAGGCCATCAGGTAGCTGCCGAATCCGTTTCCGGCGCAAGCACGTCAATAATCACTTGGTGAGGGAACCGGCATTAGTCCACTAGGGATCCTACGCGCAAAGTGCCTGCCGGTTAGCTCTGATGATGAATCCCGACCATAGTTCGCCAACGACGCATGGATTGCACCGCAATGACGATTAAAGTTCAGGATTCGGGTGCAAATACAGTGGATCGAAATCGGCAAGTTTCAGCAGCTTCAACTCGTCGAGGATCGTTACCTTCCCATGGCTGAACTGCAACAATCCGTCTGCCTTTAACTCTCGAAGTATGCGGTTAACATGGACGGCGCTCATTCCAATCGCCTCTCCGAGGATGGCCTGCGTAGCGGGAAAACGGAAAGACGTTTTGATCGCTGGGTCAATGACTTTCAATCGCGTATAGACTTCAAGTAACAAATGAGCCAACCGACTGACGCGGGTCGTTGCCCAAGGTTGCAAATCCATTCTCGAAAGATCGCGGCATCAACGAGAGTGTTGCGCCAGAACGCTGCTGCTACGGTCGGTCGTTGCTCAATTAACTTCCGAAGTTCTTTGTGAGGAATGCGGCCTAATATACTTTCCTCAAGGCTATAGATGTCGTGATTCACTCACGTGCAGAAGGAGACTCTGCAGGTCAGGAATATCGCCTGCTTGATGAAAAGCGAATATCTGCCGCCTCCCATCCTCGATCGCCTTTGACCGGAAGACGAAACCATGGGCGACCAAGCAACAACAGGTTGGCCGCTCACCAGCGGACAGGATCATCTCACCCGGCCCTTTACGTTCGAAGCTCATTGGCAGCGTTCGTAGGGCGCGCCGATCTTCGTCAGTTAAGCAAGCACCGGTGGAAAGAGTTTTCAGGACGGAACAAATGGTCGTTACTTTCTCCACGTCTGGCAGAGTAATTGCGGACGCCCACGCACTCCCGAAGCCTCGGCCTACAGCACCCGCTTAAGTGAACTTATCGTATCGTTGACGGTGCAAACACCTGATCGCGAAACGGCGACTCTTTGGGCATCGCGATTTCGATAAACTCCCGACCCATCTTGCGATGACAAGCGTTGCATCCCGTCGTGAGATCTTTGAATGCCTTCCCAAAACCTGCGCTATCTTTCGATTGAATTGCCTGATCGATTGAGCGAATTGGCTCAGCCATGATCGCGACATTATCTATGGGAATGCCAGAATACAACGACGCCGCTTGTGCCAAGCTCGCTCGAATCTGCGCTAACTCGTATCCCGCAAGGCTCCAGTTTCGCTCTTTGCCAGCGAACCACAGTTTGATATGTCCCCATTGCTTTCCGCGCATGATTTCGCCTAAACGAGGAACCGTATCGCCTCTTGATATTGGCTCATGAGCAGACTGGGCGACAGCGAACCATGTCGGCGCGAGGCTCATAAATATAGCCACTATGAACGGCCTCGTTTTCACGGATAAATCTCCTGAGAGTCTTTCCTGGCAGCCTTGCATCGCCCACAACACCTTGCCTTTTGACAAGCCAACCTGCATTGATCCACGTCAATCTGCGCTTTGAGCAGCACGAACGGTCGCTCCAGCTGGTAACATTCCCCTCAATGGAAGGTGATCACCGTCAGCAACCGTAGCGCCTATCTCTGAGCGGCGTCTCGCTTCGGCTTTGGGATCAGCGCGCGCCGCATGCGGCGAGCGGACTCCTCTTCGCGACGCCGATAGATTCATCCACATCAATATCTAATCTAGGACTATAGGTAGAACGACCACATTGACGACGCCGCATGGAGCGAGTGCGCTTGCATGTTGCTACGGAGGTGCGTTCGTCCGCTATTTGCTCCAAATCAAGTCGCATCCTTCAGATCGCGATAAATAGTCTATAAATAGTCTATCGAAGCGATGGATCGAGACCATCGACAAATCACCGGATGTTCGGGAAGGCCGGGGGATTCGTGCGCTAAGCTTTGAAGTCCGGCCATTGTCCCTACACGGATACTGAGGTTAAAATGTCGAAATCTGGAAATCTATCGGTGCTATTCGCGACCACGTGGGCTTTCACCGCATGTTTTGCGGTGTGGACGATGTTCGGCGTGATCGGCATCCCGATTCGGTCCCAGCTCAACCTGGACTCGACCCAGTTCGGTCTTCTGACCGCGACGCCTGTGCTGACCGGTGCGGTGTTTCGTCTGCCTCTCGGCATTTGGACAGACCGATTCGGCGGCCGGATCCTCATGTTACTGCTGCTGGTCGGCTGCGCGATCCCGCTGTGGCTCGCATCGTACGCGACCGCACTCTGGCAATTCCTGTTGCTGGGACTGGCGTTGGGGCTCGTCGGGGCATCTTTTTCCGTAGGCACGCCTTATGTCGCGCGTTTCTTTCCGCAAGAGGGCCGCGGCTTCGCAATGGGATTTTTCGGCGCCGGCACGATCGGCGCGTCACTCAACATGTTCGTCGCGCCGACGCTGGTCGGCATTTACGGCTGGGAAGCCGTGCCGAAGATCTATGCGGTAACTCTCCTCGTCACAGCCGCATTGTTTTGGGTGTTTTCCGCGCCGGATCCCGGCCCCGGCGGCGGCCCTGGATCAACAATGACCCGACAGCTGGCCGTGCTGCGCGATCCGCGCGTCTGGAAGTATTGCCAGTATTACTCGATCGTGTTTGGCGGATTCACCGCGTTGTCGATATGGATGCCACAATATTTCAAGAACGAGTACGGATTTTCAATCGCTCAGGCATCACTGCTCGCGGCGTGCTTCTCCTTGCCCGGCGGTGGATTTCGCGCAGTGGGAGGCTGGCTGTCGGACCGTCTCGGCGCGCATAAGGTGACCTGGTGGGTGCTTTGGGCCGCCTGGATCGCGCTCTTCCTGCTTTCCTATCCGAAAACCGACCTAGTCGTGCATACGATCAGGGGGCCGGCCAATTTCGGCATCGCGCTCTCGCCCTGGCTGTTCACCGCCTTGCTGATGGCGCTCGGCGTCGCCTTCGCCTGTGGCATGGCGTCGACATTCAAATATGTTGCTGACGATTTCCCGGATAACATGGGAGCCGTGTCGGGCATCGTCGGCATGGCCGGCGGCCTCGGTGGCTTTTTGCTACCAATCACGTTTGGCGCGATCCTGGACTGGTTTGGCGTGAATTCAAGCTGCTTCATGCTGCTCTACGGTATCGTTTGCGTCTCGCTCACCCTCAACTATCTGACCGAAGTCCGCCGTGCTCCGGTGATGGGCGAAGGCGCTCAGCCTGTCACGGCACCGACGCGAAAGAAATCCAAAAAGGACGGCGATATGAGTCTTTTCTGGAACACTTGATCTATATCGCGCCGGCGCGCGAGCTTCGCCAACGATCAGCGAACACATGGCCAAGCCCGGCTGCGGCGGGCTATCAGCGGTACTGGCGCGAGCGGCATTGGCAATTGGCAGCACAGGGCGGCGGTGGCGAGCGGACGCTTAATCAACCCTTGGCGCGAGACGCACGGACCCTGCATGCTATGGTTCGAGAAAGGGTCACGGATTGACGAAGTGGTGGCCATACGTCCCCGAGCCAAAGATCGTCGTTACGAGTGGCGTTATTGGCTAGCCGATCCTGCACTCGACGTCTCAAGTAGGGGGGGACGCACTCAGCTCAGCAAACTTCTTGCGAAACAGAATTGCAGTGTCGGCGTGACTGACCACACATGCGTGGCCTCTGGCGAAATGCCGGAGACGGTCGGCTGCGACGTCATTTACCCCGAACAGACGCCTGTAATCCCGTGCTGAAATCTGAAGCAGCGCTCCCTCGGCAAGCGCATCGAGCTTCTCCTGAAGCTCTGGCAAACTGAAATTGACCCGCAGTGGTTTCATTGCGCAACCTCC
>JAGXAJ010000030.1 GCA_018971625.1 Pseudomonadota bacterium | reverse complement strand
GGCACGACGAGAATGATCCCGTCTGCGGTCGCGGATGGGTCATGATCGGCATTGCGGGCAGGCTCGTCGGCCACTTCTACATCCACAATGGCGAAGAGTCAGGCTTCGTTTGCGAACGCGGCTGAGTTCTTCAACAGCCTGCTAGGCGCTGAACAAAGTCGCCGACCTTTAAGGGCAACTACTTCACCGCTACCTATGTCAACGACGGCGTCAACGGCCAGATATCATCGACTACACATTAAACGATGCGGCCGGTGTAGTGGGCTACAATTCCGTGTAATTCTTCTATGCGAGCCGGCCTGACATTGTGCCGCTGTATCGCGCTGAAACATTCTCGCGATCGACGCAGTCGTTTAGCGGGCCAAACTATGGCTCGCCTCACTCAGGGACTTATCCGCGAACGAGCGGCTCGAACGTGCAAGTGAGGATGGCCACGCCCCGACGTTACCCAGCTATACCGCGCTTGTCGGCGATTTCAATGGAGATGGGAAAGCCGATTTCGCCTTCGTAGGCTCAGCAGCAGTGGATGTGTGGATCAACAACGGAAATGCAAGCTTCACCAGAACGAATCAATCATTTGCGGGCCCGAATTACGGTTATCCGCCTTCGGCCAGCTGGGCGGTACTTAGCGGAGACTTCAACGGAAAAGGGCGGTGGATTCGTGATCATTGGCAGTCAAGCGATGGATGAGTGGCTGGATAGCGGTTGTGCGACAGACGTCGTGACATCCATCAGCTCGGGTCTTGCGACAACGTCGGTGACCTATCAGCCGTGAACCGCCCCGGGTTTGCCGGAGGCTATTTGGTTTGAGTTAAGCCGCCATATCCGGTTGTTCCAGCATGGCGTAGTAGCGTTGCTCGGCTTCGACCGGCGGAATGTTGCCGATGGGCTCCAAGAGGCGGTGGTTGTTGAACCAGTCCACCCATTCAAGGGTCGCGTATTCGACGGCTTCGAAGCTTCGCCATGGCCGGCGCCGATGGATCACTTCGGTCTTGTAGAGACCGTTGATGGTTTCGGCGAGAGCATTGTCATAGTAATCTCCGACGCTGCCTACGGAAGGTTCGATCCCGGCTTCAGCCAGGCGCTCGGTGTACTTGATCGAGACATATTGGCTGCCCCTGTCGCTGTGGTGCACGAGCCCCCCACGATGGACCGGCCGGCGATCATGCAGGGCCTGCTCCAGCGCATCGAGCACGAAGCTCGCATGCGCCGTGCGCGAGACGCGCCACCCCACGATCCTGCGGGCATAGGCGTCGATCACAAAGGCGACGTAAACCAAGCCGCTCCAGGTCGCGACATACGTGAAATCGGAGAGCCAGAGGACGTTCGGCCGCGGCGCCTTGAACTGACGGTTGACGTGATCCAGCGGACATGGCGCGGCCTTGTCGCTGATCGTGGTCTTGACGGATTTGCCGCGGGTAATCCCTTGCAAACCCATGTTCCGCATCAGCCGGGCCACGGTGCAGCGGGCAACATCGAAGCCTTCGCGCTTGAGCTGACGCCAGACCTTGCGCACGCCGTAGACGGAGAAGTTCTGATCGAACACCCGCCGGACCTCGATCTTCAGGCAGGCATCCTGCCTGGCGCGCGCCGACAGCTTGGCGGGATCGCGCCGCTTGACCACATGGGCATGGTAGGTCGAGGGGGCGATCGGCAAGACCTTGCAGATCGGCTCGACCCCATGCGCCCCACGATGATCGTCTATAAAGGCGATCATGGCTTGGACCGGCGGTCGAGCTCCGCCGTCGCAAAATAAGCGCTTGCCTTGCGCAGGATCTCGTTGGCCTGCCGAAGCTCGCGGTTCTCCCGTTCCAGGGCCTTCAGCTTCTCGGCCATGTCCGTCGAGATGCCGGCCCGTTGCCCGCTGTCGACTTCCGCCTTCTTGACCCAGTCATGCAGCGTCTGCGGCGTGCAGCCGATCTTCCCCGCAATCGACGTCACTGCCGCCCAGCGGGAGGGGTGCTCGATCGCATGATCCAGAACCATCCGGACCGCTCGTGCACGCACCTCGGGTGAAAACTTGTTCGTCGTCTTGCTCGTCATGGCTCCATCCTCTCAGGAATTGGAGCCTCCGGCAAACCCGGGGCGGTTCACCGCTAACCAATTCGAATGTCTATAGCAAGGACAGTAGCGCAATCTACCCCGTGCAGGAGCTCCAGGTCCCAATGTTCGTTGTTTTCCGCGTTGATAGTTCGAACGGCATTGGAGAAGTGTACAGCTCCAGCTACAGCTACGCCGGAGCAACGGTCGATATGAGTTGGCCGTGGTTTCCTGGGCTTCACGTCAGATGGCGGTCAAGGACCAATATGACGCCTACAACAACGCAACACAGGCGGCGGTGTCGACGCCGGACGGGTTCAGCAAGACGGCGACCAACACTTACACCAACGATGTAACCAACTGGTACCTCGGAAGATTGACGAGAGCCACCGTCGCTCCATAGTACAGCCTTCTCGGGAGAGAACGGCGGCAAATCTCCAGCCGGACAGGAGGATGTGGGACAGGCTGCTGTGCCGCGCAATGAGGTGCAATTTAGCGCAAAGCAGTTTGCGATTTCACCGCTTGCAGCTGCTGTCGCAGTGCCATGCATGATCGCAAGCACCATCCAGGCAAACGTCCTCATTCGCCTCGACAGTTCAGGCAGACGAAATTTCGACGTACCGCAATGCTATTCCCGGAGCCAGGCTAAAACCGAAGTCACATTCGGAGCGCGTCTATTAAAATTGTGCGGTCGCAGCCCGTGTTGCTTAATTTCGACCACAACAGCAGATTGTGGAGAAGTGCCCGAGTTGACATTGCTATCTCGGATTGCATCCAATATGAAGTGTCTTCACCTTAACCGCGCGTCGTATAGCTTGTCGGCTTTCCGGTTTCGCTAACGCGATACTTACTCCCGCCGAAAGAATGTTGTGCATTACGTTGTGTGGTTGCGTGATTTAGACGCTGCTCGCTTAGAATGTCGATGCTCGGAGGCTGAAAAGAACTGCAGCCTGCGCGTTTGTGGGAGTAGCAGCGTTGGCCTGCCTAGCTTTTCTATCCCGGGTTCTGATTTTGCTATTCGCGTTGGTACTGTCGGCCTGCCAGACGACTGATAGCGCATCTTCCTATGCCGCATGGGACCCGGCGCCGACACCGCATTTTCCCGCTCCCGTTACAAGGCCGAGTAACTTTGGGTCTCGCTCTGATCGCAACTCTGGGGCGCTACTGCTCGCCAATACACATGGTGGCCAGTCCACTATTATTGAGGGCTCTGGCCGGTTTGTAGGTGAGCCAGCAACTGGCTCCATCGACCGCGCACCGGAGAACGTGAGCGATGGCGTCACTATCAATCTTGTCAACGTCACTGCGCCCCAAGCTGCCAAGAGTATCCTCGGCGATATTCTCGGTGTGAAGTACACCGTCGATCCAGGTATCGATGGCAAGATCACGATACAAACGCCGAGCCCGGTCGCCAAATCGGCTATTATCGATCTCTTCCAGGCGGCACTGCGATCCAATAACGCGGCCCTTGTTAATACCAAGGGCATCTATCGCATCGTTGCTGTAGATCAAGCTGCGGTCGGCGGGACATTCCGAACCGACGATACCGCGAACAGCGAATTAGTCGGGTCCAATCTGGAAGTTGTTCAGCTCAAATACGTCGCGGCCTCCGAGATCCGGCGAGTGCTGGAAACCGTAGCGCCGCGCGGCGGCATCGTGAGGGTTGATGATGCGCGCAACCTTATTACGTTGTCCGGGAACCGGCAGGACATCGCCGCGATGATGGATGCGATCGCGCTGTTCGATATCGACACCATGAAGGGGATGTCGTTTGCCATCGTGCCGGTCAAAACTTCGCAGCCTGAAGCAATCGCAAGCGAACTCAAGACCGTATTTGCTTCTGATCGCGAAGGGCCGATGGCGGGCATGGTCAGGTTTCTGCCTAACAAGCGGTTGGGCGCGATCTTGGTAATCTCTCCTCAGCCGCAATATCTGCGTCGCGCCGAGACATGGATTCGCAGGCTGGATGCGCAGGCGCAGGGCAGCGAAAAACAGCTCTTCACGTATTCAGTTCAGAATCGCCGTGCTCAGGAATTGGTTGATGTGCTGCAGTCGATGTTCGCGACTGAAACGTCCAGCACAGCCACAAAACGTACCGTCGCGCCGAATTATCAGGAGACAAGTCTCCAGACATCGGCCGCCACTAAACCGACCAGCCTTGGTTCTTCCATGCCGGACGTGACCGGTGCGATGGGTGGGCCCCCTGGCCAAGGGGGTGCGCTGCGCGCACCGGCAACTTCACCGGCGTCGTCTCCATCCTCTTCCGGTTCCGCTGTGCAAATCGGCGACGACGGTGAAGCGGATGGGCCGCGCGTAAAGATCGTTGCGGACGACGCAAGGAATGCGATTTTGATAGAAGCCACGAAGGCGGACTACCTGCGTGTATCGCAGGCGATCGATAAGCTCGACCGCATGCCGGACCAAGTTCTTATTGAGGCCACAATCGCCGAGGTTACGCTGAATGACGAGCTGAAGTTCGGCGTGCAGTGGTATTTACAGCACAAGAGCGCCAGCTCTACATTCAGCGATGCGGCGTCTGGTGCCATCAGCTCGGTATTCCCGGGATTTTCCTATGCGTTGACTGCTGCAAATGTCGCCGCGACGCTGGAGACGCTGAACCAGATCACCGATGTCAACATCGTGTCGTCGCCATCCTTAACGGTAATGGACAACAAGCCTGCCGTGCTTCAGATAGGCGATCAAGTTCCCATCACAACGCAGTCGGCGACCGGTGTTCTGACCGCGGGTGCGCCGATCGTGAACTCGATCAGCTATAAGGATACGGGCGTTATCCTATCGATCACGCCACGAATCAATGAAAGCGGCCGAGTCCTTCTTGATATCGAGCAGGAAGTATCCAGTGTCGCGCAGACCACGTCGTCGAGCATCGACTCGCCGACTATTCGTCAGCGCAAGATCAAGACTACTGTCATCGTCAACGACAGCGATGCACTCGTGCTCGGCGGTCTTATCCAAGACAGCAAATCAGTTAGCCGGAGTCAGCTACCCATAGTCGGCGATCTCCCGTTTTTGGGCAACTTCGCTTCCAACAAGGACAATACCATCGGCAAAACCGAACTTATCATTTTAATACGGCCGCATGTGATCCGCAGTCTGGAAGAGGCACGGTTCGTTACCGACGAATACCGCCGGTACATGGCGATCGAAGGACCTCACCGGCATGTGCAGCCGCGTGCCCTCGAAGATACCGGACAAAGGATGCTCAACTGATGCCGACATTCCGGTACGAGGCCTATAGGTCGGATGGCGCCTTTGCTGAAGGCATGATCGAGGCTGTATCACTTGATGCGGCTAACGATCTGCTGTGGTCGCGGGGCCTGTCGCCCTATCAGATGCGTGCGTCCGAAGAAGCGGAAACAAAATGGTGGAACCGCGATATCAGATTGGGAGACGGCACTCGTCGCGCCGATCTGCTGACGTTCACGCGTCAATTTTCGATGCTGAATGGCGCGGACATACCGTTAGACAGTGCACTCCGGATCTTGAACGCGCAGGCATCCTCGCACCGTCTGCGTTCATTAGTCGAGCAACTCCTGTCCGACGTCCTGGCCGGAGCGGCATTGTCCGATGCCATGCAGAAACAGCCCAAACTGTTCCCGCCCGATTACATTGCCGTCATCCGAGCTGGCGAGATGGGTGGAAGGTTGGGGGCAGTTCTGATTGAAGTGGCGGAGCTACTTGAACGCCGTGCGGAAATTCGTCAGCGGGTCCAGTCGGCACTAATCTATCCTTCCATACTGGTCGTCTTAAGTATTGGAACGCTTGGTATTCTTCTTGGCGGGCTGATCCCATCTTTCGCGCCCGTTTTCGTTCAAAGTGGAAAGCCGCTACCGGCTAGCCTTCAAGTCATGCTGATGATCAGAGATCATTGGATCGAGATTGGCACTGGAGTGGCGCTGGGCACAACGCTGCTGCTGGGGACCGCGGCCACTGCAAATCGTAAGCCGGGAACAAGGCTGCAGTTGGATCATCTGAAGCTGCGTTTGCCGTTACTCGGCTCATTCCTGCTTCGGCAGGAGACAGCTCGGTTCACGCGCACGCTTGCAAGCATGCTGAAAGCTGGTGTGCCGCTGACGCATGCAGCAAAGACATCCTGCAGCGTGTTGGGCAACCGCTACATCACTGACAGTCTGGAGCGAACCATCGAAGCTGTCCATCAAGGAAGCGCGCTCAACACGGCGTTGCATGCCGAGGCGGTATTGCCAGCCATTGCGCTTCAGATGATCGCAGTTGGCGAAGAGGCTGGCAAGCTGGATCATATGCTGACCCATGTCGCCTCTATGCTGGAAAAAGAGATACAGAACAACATCGATCGTTTCATGTCGGCTCTCACGCCGGCATTGACCGTCGGTATAGCGCTGCTGGTCGGGACCATGATTATGCCGGTCATGAGTGCTGTTCTCAGCATCAACGATCTGGCGGCGCGATGAGCACGCACCGAAACGAAATCGGGAACAGTGCAGCGGGATTCACTCTCATCGAGATGCTTGTCGTATTGGCTATCTTGGCACTGACCACAGTTTTTGCGATGCCGCTTCTCTCAGGAGGTTCGGACGGCGTTCGGCTGGATACGACCATAAGCGATCTTTCAGCCGCGCTCAGGGTGACGCGTGCCGCTGCCATCGCTTCCAATCGTCCGCTGGCGTTGATCGTGGATGTGGAACAGCGGACCTTTAGATCAAATGTCGTTTCCCGCCGATCCTTTCCATCCGATATCGAAGCCAAATTGACCTATGCCTCGATCATCCGGTCGGCAGTCTCTGAAGGCGGCTTTCAGTTTTTTCCAGATGGCTCGTCAACTGGCGGCGAAATAGATCTTTCGCTACGGGGTAGGCAGGAGAAGCTTTGCATCGACTGGCTGACTGGAATCGTTCGCAAAGCCGCAATTTGTGGCACCTCATAAGGACGTGGAGACATGAGAAAAATCGTGAAAACGCTGGGGGCATTGTTTTCCATTCGGGCGGGAGGGAGCTCGCGCGAGCGCGCTTGCCGACGCTCGAGCGCGCAAGCCGGCTTTACGTTGGTCGAAATGCTCGTTGTCATCACTATTATTGGCTTGATCATGGGTCTCATTGGCCCGCGCGTGCTCGGCTATCTCTCAGACTCGAAGGAAAAGACCGCACGCATTCAGATAAAGGGATTCTCGTCCGCGCTTGATCTCTTCTACCTCGACAATGGCCGCTACCCGACATCGGCCGAGGGACTCGGTGCACTGACGCACAAGCCGGAAGGAACCTCCAGCTGGAATGGTCCCTATCTCAGCGGCAATGGGGTGCCGCAGGACCCGTGGGGGCACCCTTACGTCTACAGCTTCCCGGGTCAACATGGCGCCTATGATATCGTCTCGCTCGGTCCCAAAGGACAGGAAGGGGACGTGGGAGCCGGAGGCAATATCAGCAGCTGGCAGCAATGAAATGATCGGCATATCGCGATCACGGCTGGCGAAGCATTGGGCTCATTTGCTCAAGTTGGGTGGTAGTAACGTGCGCAAGAACGCCGGCTTCACGCTCGTCGAAGTGATCGTAGCTCTGGCCATGATGTCCGCGGGCCTAACTCTTCTACTTTCATTGGTTTCGAACGGTCTGGCTCGCGCAGCTTCGGCGCGGCAAATGGCAGAAGCCGGTTTGCTAATACAGTCACTAATGGACCGCATTGGGCCAGAGTTCGCTGTAGAATCGAGTGAACGCAGTGGCGAATACCCCTACGGGTACCGATGGCATCTCAAAGTATCGCGCTACGGGGATGGCAAAAATGGCCATGGTAGTCCGGTTACTCTCTATGCGGTGTCAGCCGAAGTAGAATGGAACGACCATGGCGTGGAGCGTTCCTACAAGCTGTCAACGCTGCGACTTGGGCGGAGAACCGTCCAACGATGACGGATTATACTGAACAGGCTAAGCAAGAGAGTGAGGCTGGGTTTACGCTGGTCGAACTGCTGGTTGCGCTCGCGCTCTTCAGCCTGCTGACCACCGTGCTGTTCAACAATGTCCAGTTCGGTCTTAAGACGTGGAACAAGACGAGCCACGGCATCGAACAACTCGATCGGACCGTTGTTGTGCAAGATCTCCTCCGGCGCCTGATCAGTAATCTCTATCCCATGACGATTTCGGAAAACGGTGGCCAGCCGGTGGTCAAATTTGATGGCAGCCGAGAAACTCTCAGTTTCCTTGGTAATGCACCACTGGTTGCAGGGGGTGCCGGCCGATTCCAATATAGGCTCTGGGTGGAACGTAGCGGCGCTCAGAGAAATTTAGTCTTGACGTCCGTACAGGAGCTTGGAGCGCCTGAGAATCAGTCAATGTCTGCGAAGACCATTCTGCTCTCTGATATTGTTGGAGCGGACTTTTCCTATTTTGGACCTGCGAGGGCGCACGAGGCTGGGGCTTGGACCGAAAATTGGAGCCGACGTTCTGACATACCAAGGCTTGTCCGTATCCGTGTCGCTTTTGATGAAATTGAGGGGCGCGCGTGGCCCGAATTCGTGATCGCGCCTCACGTGCTCGCAGATGTTGGCTGCGTTTACGATCCAATCACAATGGGTTGCAGGGGTCGCTAAGTGGAAACGGAGCGTGATCACCATGCCCATCGTATCGGTCCTATGGGGGTTAGCGTTGCTAACCTCGATTGCGCTGTCGGTGTTATCGGGTGGCACCATGTCCTACGGTCGCGCCCAAAATAGCCTTGAACCGCGTCGTACTAGTGTGTTGGTCGAAGCTGGAGTCAATCGTGCAGTTGCTGCGTTGCTGGATCCTTTACCGGAACGCCGATGGCCTGCCGATGGCGTGCCGCAGCGCTTCGAATTCGACGGCGTCGCATTAAGAATCTCCGTCCAGGACGAGCTGGGTAAGATCGACCTAAATCAAGCCGAGCCGGCGCTGCTTGCAAGTCTATTGCAATCGGCAGGACTTGATCCGCCCGCTGCCAATGACCTTGCTAACAACATCGTCGACTGGCGGACGGAGCTGCCAGCAAAGCGCGCCGATGGCGCCAAGGAACAGGACTACCGCGCCGCTGGCCTATCTTACCGGCCGCGCAACGGGCCTTTTCAGAGCGTCGATGAGCTGCTTCTTGTGATGGGTATGACGCCAGCGCTGTTTAAGAGAATAGAGCCTGCACTCACAGTCTATTCCGGTCGACCTCTATTTGACCCCCAACTTGCACCGCGTGAGGCTTTGAAAGCGTTACCGGGGATGACTCCGCAGAACGTGGAAATGGCGCTAGCATCGCGGCTAGGCCAGCAACCTGCCATCGATGTTTCTGGTAGTGACAGGCTCGCCACACTGCGTGGGCGCGCCTTCAGCATCCGCGCCGAGTTTCAGCATGCAGGTCGGCCTATCGATCAGCAAGTGACGGTGCGCTTAACAGAAAATCCAAACCAGCCCTATTGGGTGCTTAATTGGAGGACCAAATGAGCGCCAATGTTGTTGAGTTGCTGACGATTGGATTCGGCACGCTGCTTTTTGCGACGATCTTGATCATGGGTTTTGTGGATTGCCGCCGGCTGGTGCTTCCTGATTGTCTCAACCTTGTTCTAGCCGCTGGTGGAGTAGGTCAGGCGTTCATTCGCGGCGATCCCGGTTTCGTCAACGCAGGCGCTGGAGCGCTGGTCGGCTTCTTGGCGCTCTACACGGTCGCAAAGCTGTTTCGGCGGGCGCGGGGAATAGATGGGTTGGGGTTCGGCGATCAGAAGTTTGCCGCTTCGGCCGGTCTATGGCTGGGTTGGGAACATATTGCTCCTATGCTGGCAATCGCCTCGATCACGGCTTTAGGCTTCGTCGTTATCAGGTGGATGCAAACAGGAACGTTTGATCGATACCACCGCATGCCGTTTGGTCCGTTTCTCGGCTTCGGCACCGCGGTTTGCTGGCTTGGCGCCGTCGTCTTTTCGTCTTGAGAGCGCAATGGTTCCCTTCAGAAACGAGCAAGCCGCAGCAATGACGACTGAGCGCGATCTTACGCTAGTGCGCGGCACGTCGAGCGACCCGGTCTCCAAGTTCGAGCACGAATTCGCCGGCTTCCTTATGGCTGAAAATATCGTCGATCGCGCGGTGCTCGATCGTGCGGCGAGTGCCGCCCATGCGGCAGGTGAGCGGCTTGATCGGGTATTGACAAAGCTCGGCCTGTTGTCCGAAGCCGATCTTGCAGTAGCGCTGGCAAAATTCCTATCTCTTGACTTAGCAAAGCCCGGAGATGAACCGCAGGAACCGCTGCTCGCCGGTCTGGTCGAGGCGGATTTCGTTGGCCGCAATCATATCCTTCCGCTGGCGCTCGACGGTAGCACTCTTTCGGTTGGTGTGACAGACCCTCTCAATGAAGAACCGATACGCGCGCTCGCATATCTCACCAATTTGACGATCAAGGTCCGAATCTTCACGCCCGCGGACTTCGAGAAGGTCTTCGATCTGCTCTATGCCGATCGAGGAAAGGATCAGACAACGCTAACAACCGCTGTCGGCGAAGCGGTCGAATTCGATGTTCAGCGTCTGCGGGATATCGCAAGCGAAGCCCCCGTTATCCGCCTTGTCAACCAAATTATCACGGGTGCGGTTGAGGCACGAGCCTCTGACATTCATATCGAGCCAAATGTTGATCAGGTAGTTGTGCGATATCGCATTGACGGTGCGCTACGAAACGCTCAAGTGCTCGCGCCGGAGCTGCGTGCTGCCATTACGTCACGCCTGAAGATCATGGCCAAGCTCGATATCGCCGAGCGGCGGTTGCCCCAGGACGGCCGGATCAAAATCGCTATCCGTGGTATCGACATTGATTTTCGCGTCTCAACGTTATCGACAGTCTTTGGAGAGAGTGTAGTGCTGCGCATACTCGATCGCAGCCGTGTGACGCTGGACTTCGCCGAACTGGGATTTTCCAGCGATCAGATTGCAGCCTTCGCAAAGCTTCTAGACGAACCAAACGGTATAATCCTCGTCACGGGGCCGACCGGTAGTGGCAAGACAACCACGCTTTACACGGCCCTCAAGTCACTTAACCGAAGCGATCGTAAGATATTCTCGGTCGAGGATCCCGTCGAATATCAGTTGGTCGGCATCAATCAAGTTCAAGTTCAGCCTGATATTGGCCTCGACTTTCCACATGCCTTGCGGGCCATTCTGCGCCAGGACCCAGATATCATCATGATCGGCGAAATCCGCGATTTACCTACCGCACGAATAGCGATTCAATCCTCCCTGACTGGCCATCTGGTGCTTTCCACGCTGCATACAAATAGCGCGGCCTCGGCGATCACTCGCATGATCGATATCGGAGTCGAGAACTACTTGTTGGCATCCACTATTAAGGGTGTGATTGCCCAGCGCCTCGTGCGCAAGCTTTGCTGCCACTGTGCGCGCGAACACAGGCAGGCAAGCCACTGGGTACGCGAACTCCAACGCACCGTCCCGCACGTCGAGCGGCTTGGAGAACCGAAAGTTCGGGAAGCTATCGGCTGCGATGATTGTGGCGGTACAGGATATATGGGTCGCTCGACGATTGCAGAAACATTCGTCATCGATAGTGGGGCGCAAAGCCTCATACTGGCCAGGGGGTCAGATGACGAACTGGAGAGAGCTGCACGCGCGCGAGGTATGCGCAGCATGTACGAAATGGGTGCGACTAAGGTCTGGCAGGGCGAATCCACCATAAACGAGGTGCTTCGTGCAACACGGATGGGTTGACGGAAAGTGGAGAAGATGCGGATGCTGCTCTCGCTAAATCAACCATTTTTTCCTGCAGTGGTGGCGTTAGGGCGGCGCTTCACCAAATGGTGGTGGAAGCAATTCGTCGATGTGGTGCCAGAGCGAATAGTTCAGCGCCTGTCCGGCAGCGGGCGAAATCAGCTAACGCTCCGATCTGATCAAGATGGGCTCTCCTTGGCGCTGGTCGAGAACAGGGCTAACCAGGTATGCACAGTACAACAGCTGTCTGCGAGCAATACGCTAGCTGAAGTTGATAGTTTTCTTGTGGCTCAGGGGCTGCGACGCAGGGACGTAGACCTCGGCGTCGAGTTGCCTTGCAACGCGTTTTTCACTCGGCAAATCCTGCTGCCAGTCGAAGCAGAGGGATCGATCGACGCTATTGTTGCTCAGGATCTCTCAAGGAAGACGCCCTTTCGGGCGGAGGACATTTATTACGACTACGCCATCGAAAGTGTTCGTGGAAAAGTCATGGATATCCGGCAATCGATCGTGCGCCGTCAATTAGTCCAAGACGCCTTATTGCCGATCGGCTTCGTACCTGAGCAGATCGATTTTGTGACGATCGAGGCACAAGATATGTCAAATCCCCAGCCTCGCATTCATTTACGACGCGATCGCGACACGGGGCGTCGCTTGCATCAAAACGTAGCTTTTATGATGAGTTGCAGTACCGTTTTCTTGGCGTTGTCCTTGGGCGGACTGCGATATTGGAACCAGCACGTCGCGCTCGATCGATTGGATGGCGAGATTGCGGCGGCAACCAGAACGGCGCAAAAAGTACGTACGCTGTTCGATCAAGTGGAACGGAGGCGTAACACTTTGGTGCGCCTGAGGTTGCAAAGGAGCGAAGCGCCGGGGTTGATCGATCTCTGGGATGAGGCCTCTCGTATATTACCAACTCATTCTTGGCTCACTGAGCTTCGGCTCTCCGAGAGCGGGTCAAAGGGAGAGCCATTAGTGATACTAACGGGATTTTCCAGCGCCGCGCCGGGGCTGGTTGCGACTATTGATAGTTCGCATCTATTGTTTGATGCCGCATTGATCTCTCCGGTGGCCCTGGATTCCGCCGAGGGGAAAGAGCGGTTTACGCTGCAAGCGAAGGTCCATGTTCCGAAGATCATGAAGGACGTTCAGCAATGATAAGGCTGTTGAACGAAGCAAGGATCCGTCGCCGTGTGTTGTTTATTTTCGGTAACTTCAGCGCGGCATTTATCCTTGTTAGTGTCCTTATAATCCCAATCTATGAGGCGTTTGCCGACCGCGACTCCCGCATTGAACTGCAAAGCAAGCGCCTGGCTCGGTTGGAAGCAATTGCCAATGAGAACGAGCGCGTCGAGGCGCTGGCATCTCAAACGAAGGCTCAGATGTTGACTGGCGAGTTCCTTACCGGTCCAAACGAGAATGCTATCAGCGCCGAGCTTCAGGCAAAGCTCAAGGCGATGACGGAAGCAGTTGGTGCGCGATCGCGCGCGATACAGACATTACCTGCAAAAACAGTTGACCAGATAAAGTCTGCCGGCGTGAGGATCGAGATCTTCGGTTCGCTGCAGTCGATCGCACGAGCCGTCTACGCGATCGAAACCGCCAAGCCCTATTTATTTGTATCGGCTGCGAGCATGAAAATGGCTTCGGCAAGCCCCCCGGGCGCCCGGGAAGAGCCGGTTGTTCAAGCACAGCTTGATGTGTTCGGAGCCATGCAGGTCGGCGGCCAACAATGAAAGGGCTCTGGCTTTCTCCAAAGACCGCGATCCTGCTTAGTTTATCCACGCTCAACGTCGTTCTATTGGTCTGTATTGTGATGCAATTCCCGCTCGATGGAAGTGTGCCTCTGAACAGGGTTGCGGGTGCGCTCAATGTCTCCGGCTCGCTGAAGGAGGCGACCGCTCGCAAACCATTCGAGGACTATAGCTTGATCCTTGCACACCCCGTGTTCTTCAAGTCACGCGTTCCCTTTGTAGCGCCGCCTCCCGCACCGGCGGCGCTACCCAGTACGCCTAAACCACCCGTCGTGACTGACCCCGGCTTGGTCGTGGGAGGCGTGATGCTAAGGAATGGCCTCAGTAAAGCGTTTCTCTTCAGCAAAGCAGGGCCTAGTACTGGCACGTGGGCAAGCGAAGGAGAGGAGTTTCAGGGATGGCGGGTGCAATCGATCGATAATTCTGGCGTGAAACTTGAGCAGAACGGCCGATCGATTCGCTTGACCCTGTATCCCGTGAATTGAAATTGGTGGTGCCGCGAATAGCGGGCACGATGAAGCATTGCGGGGCGGGCAGCACTTCTTCGAGGACGCTTGCACTATGTGTCAGCATTGCTGTGACGTAGCAGTTTTTGTCGATCGCGCATGACACCTTGGGTCAGGATGTTTGCGACAAGCAGGTGACTTTGGTCTGCACGTAAGGTTGTGGAGAAGTAACTCAACACGTTGACGGCTGAAACAACTTGTAGTGTTTTGCTGTATGTTGCGGATGAAAGCTGGGATGTTAAATGCTTGTATGGGGGTAAGCGTATGCTGAAGTCTTTATTGATTGCTGTTCCGATACCGCAACGACAAGCGCATGATGAAAGCTCCTGACAAGCTTCTCTGCCCGTTCGCTGTATCGCGTGCCGGATAACGTCCGCTGAATGCAGCTTCCAATCTGATCTCCTGAGCGCCCGATAATCGTAGGCCACGCGAGCGCGTGGCTAATGCGAGCGTTTGGTCGCCGTGATGAGCCTCTGCGTTTCAGAATCTTCGACAGGAATAGAAAATGCTCACGAATGCCTTGAGTTATCGAACCGGCAGGCCTTGTCGTCGACTGATGCAACGGTCTTTCACCGGTGGGCTAGCGGTTGTTCTTTTCGCTATGAGCACAACACCCGGTCTCTCCGGCACCATGTCGATTTCGGGAAATTTTGCCGTTAGTCCAACGGGCGCGGCGACCTATTCGATTCCGATAGCGCTGCCACCGGGCACGGCGGGCATGACGCCGACGCTTTCGCTCGAGTATAACAGCCAGGGTGGGAACGGATTGCTGGGGATAGGCTGGTCTCTGGCAGGCCTGCCAACGGTCACGCGCTGCCCGCAAACGCTGGCGCAGGATGGTGTGACGGGCGGCATCAATTTTGACAGCAACGATCGCTTTTGTCTCGACGGACAGCGCCTGGTTGCAGTTACCGGAACGTATGGCGCCGACGGCACGGAATATCGAACGGAAGTCGAGACGTTCTCGAAGATCCTTTCGCATGGCTCGTCCGGCTCTGGACCGGCATGGTTCGAGGTGCATACCAAGTCTGGACAGGTCATGCAGTTCGGCAACACGACCGACTCGCGGATTCTCGCACAGGGCAAGAGCTCCGCACGCATTTGGACGGTGAACCGGGTCGCCGACACCAAGGGAAATTACTACACCGTCAGTTACGTCAACGATTTGACGCCGTATGGACAGTTTTATCCGGTCGAGATTGACTATGGTGGTAACAGCGTGGCGGGCACGCAACCGTACAATTCGGTAAAATTGAATTACGAGACGCGTCCCGACAGTACGCCGCTCTATCAGGCGGGATCATTGACGCAAACAAATGTGCGTCCGACAGACATTACGGCCTATGCGGGTTCCTCGGCCGTCGTAGGCTATAGGCTCTACTATACGCAAAGCCAAACGAGTGGTCGATCGCAGATATATTCGATCAAGGCATGCAACCAAGATAGTGGTTGCCTGCCGACTACCAATTTTCAGTGGACCGGCAGTTCGGTCGCCTTTTCCCAGCAGGGGCAGTTGAATCCGAACTCCTGGGATTTCGGGACACCGCCCAGCGCGCTACGGCTGCCGATTTCGGGCGACTTCAACGGCGATGGTATCAGCGACATCGTGTTGGTCAGTAACGACGGCTATTATGTCATGTTCGGCAACGGCGATACGACCTTCAGGGACGGGGGCGTTTTCCCCATGCCGAACAATTGGAACTTCGGCAACCCGCCCACCGCGCAGTATACGCCTTTTACGGGCGATTTTAATGGAGATGGAAAAGCGGACTTCGCGCTTCTTTGCGACAAGTACTCCTATGTTTTTTTAAGCAATGGTGACGGGACTTTTTCCGGCGTAGCGCAGGCTTATTCGGGCGGCTCAAACTTCGGCAATCCGCCAAGCGCAAACTTTACGCCGTTTTCGGGCGATTTCAACGGAGATGGCCGAACCGACATTGTCTTCATCAATGGAGCGAACTATTGGACGTTTCTTAGCAATGGAGACGGGACATTCAGCGAGACCGGCGGGCCACATCCCAACAATTGGAATTTCGGCAGTAACGCTCCAGTCTCATACCTCGGTCACATGATGGCGATTGCTCCGCAAAGCACGACTTCGCAATATGTTTCCTTTGCGGGTGATGTTGATGGTGATGGCAAGACAGACTTAGTTCTGTTCTGTGACAAGTACTACTATGTCTTATTGAGCAACGGAGACGGCAGTTTCCGTGGCGCAGGTGGCTTAGCTTTTGCGGGAGGTTCGAATTTCGGGTTGCCGCCGACCACTTCGTATGCGCCCTTCGTGGGCGATCTGAATGGCGACGGCAAAGCCGATTTCGCCATTTTGGGCGGAAATAATTACTGGAGCTTTCTCAGCAAAGGCGACGGAACATTTACCGAATCGGGTGGGCCAATCCCGAACGGATGGAATTTTGGATATCCGCCTACCTCAGGCTATGTCACGCTCACCGGTGACGCCAACGGGGACGGCAAATCTGACCTCTATATTCTGGGCCCGCAAGGCTATGTTTTCTTGCTCAGCAATGGAGATGGAAGCTTTTCACCTGGCTTTGGTGGCTCCTATCCAAACTCGTCGACGAATTTAAGTACTCCTCCATCGACGCAGTGGTCCGTCCTGGCCGGTGACTTCATGGGTAACGGCAGGACCAGCGTCGCTCTGATGCGGGACGCTTCCAATGGCGTACTGTATGTTCCCGGATCTGCCTGGGATGTAATTAGCTCTGTCACCAATGGCATCGGCGCGACGACGTCGATCACGTATCAGCCGCTGACCAACGCGAGCGTTTATACGAAAGACACCAATAGTGCTTATCCGACGCAGGATTTGCAGGGTCCGATATACGTTGTTTCGCGCGTTGATAATTCGAACGGAGTTGGAGGAGTGTACAGCGCCAGCTACAGCTACGCTGGAGCAAAGGCCGATATGAGCGGCCGTGGTTTCCTCGGCTTCCGTCAGATGGCGGTCAAGGATCTTCAAACCAGCATTGTCGACACCACGAACTACGCTCAGACCTTCCCCTATATCGGTCTGGTCTCATCGACAATGCGGGCGTTCGGTTCGCAGACGTTGGGGCAGTCGAGCAATACCTATCAGTTCAGCAATGCGAGCGGGGGAACGGTGATCAACCCGTTTAGCGCACCCTACCGCGTGTCGTTGTCTCAGAACGTATCGAGCGGCTCTGATCTTGATGGGTCTGCGTTGCCGATGGTGACGACATCAAACCAGTATGACGCCTACAACAACGCAACGCAGGTGGTGGTGTCGACCCCGGATGGTTTCAGCAAGACAACAACCAACACCTACGCCAACGACGTTACCAACTGGTATCTCGGAAGATTGACGCGGGCGACGGTGGCCAACGTGGCGCCCTAGGGGCCTGCGCGGCGGCGGAGAAATCCGCCTGTGAGGCTGTATGTAAGTGTGTTCGTGTCGGCGTTCGTTTGAGCGTGTGCTTCGACCATCTGGATGATTTGCACTCTGGGGCTTGGGGAATAAAATAATGTTGAAGACCGCGAAGTCGTCGGTTGCAACTACCCTTGTCGTGTCGCGATCGCGGGCGTGCAGCAACGCAAGCACCAAGTGCGTCGCACCTCGTAGGCGGCGCTCTGTTGCTCAGGCTTTGGGCTTGGCGCTGCTGCTCAGTGCGGCATCAACAACGGCATCCACCGCGGCGCAGATCATCATCACGACATCGACGAATTGGACCGTGCCGGGCGACTGGAACAACGCCAATAATACGATCGAGGTGATCGGCGGCGGTGGTGGAGGAGGAGGGGCTGTCGGTGACCAAACTGGCGGCGGGACTGGCGGCGGTGGTGGCGAGTACCGGGGAGCGACTAACGTTACGCTGACGCCAGGCGCATCGATCCCTGTGGTGATTGGATCAGGTGGAAACGGCGGAACGACGGCGCCTTCCAACGGTTCTGCGGGAACGGCGACGACTTTCAATGGTTCGATGCTGGTCGCAAACCCGGGGCAAGGAGGGGTGGCTTCCGGGATGAGCACAGCAGCAGCGGCTGCTGGTGGTGCGGGCGGCATCGGTGGGACCGTGCATTTTGCCGGAGGACCCGGCGGAGCTCGACTGACGTCGACGGCAGGCGCAGGCACTGGCGGTGGTGGCGCCGCTGGTAGTATTGGCGCCGGTGCTGCAGGCGGAAACACGAACGGCGGACTTGGTCCCGGCGGCGCTGGTGGTGGTGCGGCCGACGGCGGAGCGGTAGGCGTCAATTTGCCTTCAGTTAACACGGGGGCGTCTGGCGGCAACAATTCCTATGGGACAGGCGGAGGTTCGGGTGGTGCGGTAGGCGTGGCAGGCGCAGCCGGTTCGAATGGAGCCGGTGGAGGTGGCGGTGGAGGCGCGGCAAATTCGCCGATCGGAGCTGGAGGTGCGGGGGGCGCTGGCCTGAGCGATTGGGGTACTGCAGGGGCTGGTGGTGGTGGCGGTGGTGGTGCAGCGGCTTCTGCGACCACGTCTGGCGCTGGCGGGGCGGCCGGCTCCTTTGGCGGCGGCGGAGGCGGCGCTGGATCGTCCACCTACGCTGGTAATGTCGGTGGTGCGGGCGCTCCAGGTATTCTGGTCATCACCTATACGCCTGCTTTGATTCCACCTCCACCTTCGGGTGGAGGCAATTCAAGCACGATCACGCGAACGTCCTCATTCGCCTACGACAGTTCGGGCGTATTGAACCAGGAGGTGGTGGAGCCTGATACGCCCGCGCTGCGGCTAGAGACTGATTATGGCTACGACAGCTTTGGCAACAAGACATCGGTGACGGTCAGCGGTGTTGATATCGTCACCCGCTCCTCAAGCAGCGCCTTCGACGCCAAAGGCCAGTTCAACAACTCGAATAGTAACGCGCTCGGTCAGAGCGAGACGATCCAGTATGACGCCCGGTTCGGCAAGCCGACCAGCCGTACTGGCCCGAACGGCCTGACCACGACCTGGGCGTATGACGGCTTCGGGCGCAAGATCCAGGAGACCAGGGCCGACGGCACCCAGACCAAGTGGACCTACGCGTTCTGCAATGGCGTGAACGGAGGAACCGCGACCTGCGTGTCGGGCGCGAGCTATCTGGTCACTGAGACGCCTTATGCCGCTGACGGCAGTACGGTGACCGGGACGTATACGACCGTCTACCTCGACCAGCTCGATCGCGAGATCGCCCGCGAGACGCAAGGCTTTAATGGCGCCATCGTGCGCGCAACACGAACCTATGACGCGCTCGGACGCCTGACCCAGACCAGCCGCCCCTTCTTCGTGAGCGGCGGCACGCCGCAATACACCACCTTCACTTACGATACGCTCGGCCGCGTCGTCACCCAAACCCTGCCCGACGGTAGCGTGTCGCAGACTGCCTATCATGGTCTTACCGTTACGGAGACCAACGCGCTCAATCAGACCCGCACGACGACCAAGAACAGCCAGGGCAAGGTCGTCTCGATCACTGATGCCCAGAACAACACGATGACGTTCGCCTATGACGCGGTCGGCAATTTGCTGCAGACCACAGACGCTGCCGGCAACGTGGTGAGCGCGACCTATGATCTGCGCGGTCGCAAAGTCGCAAGCTCCGATCCCGATCTCGGGAATTGGACGTACAGCTACAATACGCTGGGGCTTCCGGTCAGCCAGACCGACGCCAAAGGCCAGGTCACGTCGCTAACCTATGACAAGCTCGACCGTGTCGTTCAGCGTGTTGAGGCCGACGTCACCAGCGTCTGGACCTACGATAGCGCCGCCAACGGTGTTGGCAAGCTAGCGTCTTCCGCCATCGCGGCAGGTGCCGGCAATGGCTTTAACCGAAGTCTGTCGTATGACGCGCTCGGTCGCGCCTCGCAGGTCGCAACCACCATCGACGGCAATACCTATACGATGGGAGCGACGTATGATGCCAACAGCCGTCTGACCAAAGTCAGCTACCCCAGCGGCTTCACGGCCAGATATGGCTACAACAATCTCGGATTTGCCAACCAGCTCTCCGACGATGCGACCAGCCAGTCCTACTGGACCGCGAACGCAATGGATGCGGACGGCCATCTGACGCAGCTCACTTCGGGCAACGGCCTCGTCACCAATCGCAATTTTGAGATCACCACCGGCAGGCTGACTGGGCAGACCACCGGCTCCGGTACCGGAACCGCGGTGCAGAATTTTGCCTATACCTATGACCGACTCGGCAATCCGCTATCGCGTTCGGATACCAACACCAATCTCAGCGAGACGTTTACTTACGACACTCTGAACCGACTGACCTCCTCGACGGTCAATTTGACGCCGGCGCCGCTGACCAAGTCGTTCAGCTATAGTGCCATTGGCAATATGCTGTCGAAGTCGGACGTCGGAACCTACGTCTATCCGGCCGCCGGCCAGGCGCTGCCGCATGCGGTGACCAGCATCACCAGCGGCCTGATCTCGACGACCTTTACCTACGATCAAAACGGCAACCAAACCTCCGGCCTGAACCGCGCCATCACCTGGACCTCCTATAACAAGCCCGCGAGCATCACGCAGGGCACGCGCACCGTCAGCTTCGTCGACGACACCGAGCATCAGCGCTTCAAGCAGGTGACGCCGGAGGGCACGACGCTCTACATCGCTGGCTTCGGCGTGCTGGCGGAGGTCACCAATCCCGGCGCGAGTTCGCAGCGTTGGACGGATTATCTCTCGGTCGGCAATGCCAAAGTCGGAATGCGCGTGCTGCAGGCCGCATCCGAGACGCTGACCACGCGCTATTTCCATACCGACCACCTCGGCTCGATCTCGGTCATTACCGACGAGAACGGCCTGGTGGTGGAGCGCCTCAGCTATGACGCCTGGGGCAAGCGGCGCAATCCTGACGGAACCGATGACGCGACCGGCAGCATTACCAGTCAAACCACACGCGGCTTTACGGGGGAGGAGGAGCTATCCGTTGCCGGGCTCGTACACCTGAACGGGCGTGTCTACGACCCGTTGCTCGCAAGATTCACCAGTGCGGATCCCACCGTCACTGATCCGGCCAACCCTCAGGGCTGGAACCGCTACTCCTATGTCGGTAACGACCCGCTCGCCTTTACCGATCCCAACGGGTTCTCGTGGGTGTCGAACTTATTTCATAGCATTAGCCATGCCATCAGCGGTGCCGTCAATGCCGTCACCCACTTCCTGCAAACCAATGCCATTGCAAGAGCAATTCTGCAAATCGGATCGACCATCTTTTTGAATGCAGTGTTGCCTGGCCTTGGTCTGGTGGCCGGAAGCTTGGGACTCGCCGTGGCGTCGGCTGCAGGCGGGGCTATCATCGCGACAGGTCTGTCTGGAGGCAATCTAAGTCAAACACTAAAAGCAGGCCTCATAGCCGGCGTCACAGCATTCGCGTTCTATGGCGTGGGTGATCTGACGAACCAGTTTTCCGGAGCAAACCCGCTTCCCGATGGCGGGCATGGCACACCCACATTCTCGTCCGACGCCTACGCGGTCAATGTTGCCGGACACGCCGCCGTTGGCTGCCTCTCGTCAGTCGCCTCAGGCGGCGAATGCGGATCCGGTGCGCTGTCAGGCGCGGTGGGCTCTGCACTATCGCCATTGACTAGCAAGGTCTTCCCCAATGCACGCACCAATACCGCTCAACTCATGGGTGGCACTATCGTTGAGGCAACAGCTGGTGGTTTGGCCTCGGTCGCCGGCGGCGGGAAGTTCGAAAACGGCGCCGTAACCGCCGCATTCGGGTACATGTTTAATGCGGTTGCCGGATGCGTGATGACCCGGTCATGTCAAGTAGTGGAGTCAGGGGGACTCGGGGGCGGTTACGGTCCGCCGATGGCCGGTATAGCGGTCGGTGGCGGATTGTGGAGTGGGGTGTACGATTGGCTTAGAGATGCTTTTAATGGCGATGGCAGTAGTGGCGCGGTGTACAATAGCGATTCGGGTCCAACGGATGCTCCAACAGGAACGCGCACGATCGATAAGTGGGGAATTGGTCGGGAAGACATTCATGACATCAAAGAGGGCATCCAAGCTGGAGCAACAGATTGGGTAGGAATTACTCCTGGCGGAAATGTCATAACTACAGGTGAGAATGGCGAGGCGATCGACAATGGCCATGTGGATGACTACACGCGAAGGCCGTTGAAACAGTTCCCGCGCGGCTACTGACGACAACCATGAAGCAACAAAAGTCAAAAATCGGTCTTCAAATACGACATCCCTTTCGCGATTTGTCCCATGTGGGACCCATACTTGGGCTGAAGCCCTCAATAATCTGGAAGAGGGGTGATGAACGGCGAACTCCCAAGGGAAATAGGATTAAGGGTACACGTCAGGACTCCCGCGTTTCGTTCGAATTCAAATTTTTGCCGCGACGGCCTTTGTCTGAGAAAATCCGCGCTGCTTTAACCGCACTAGAGCAGCACCGGACGATGTTGCGGAAGCTGACTACCACCGGTGGGACGATTATTCTTTACATCGGTTGGTTTTGCGATGAACACACGGGCATGACCCTCGATACGCAAATATTGTCTGGAATCGCTAATTTGCGGATATCAGTCGAACTTTTCGTGTATGTTCCCGACACGCCAAGGCTGGGATAACGCGATCAATGGAGTGAATCAATTTTTGGGGAAAGCAATTGTTTGCGACAAGCACGTTAGGCTCCGCTGTGAAAAGCCATCATTTTTGGTGGTGGGTGAGTGCCATCTATTGGTACGAGCTGGGGCAAGGTGATTCACGCGTGCTATACTAGCTGTGCAGAAGAGAACAGGCGGAGCTCGCCAAAGTTGCACCAGAACCAAATTTGAATATCGATTGACAGTGTAGATTTTTACCGATCGACGAAAATCACGCGGCTGTCGGCGGGACAGTTCGTCGGAATTTGGCCGAGCGAATCGTGGGCGATATCGTCTGGTCGCGGTTGACCGGATCAGCTAACTCGGAAGCTGCTCGATCCGATAAACAAAAGGCCAAGGTCGTGTGCCCGGATTGCTCAAGCTGGGTTTGCCGGCGATCTGTCTGGAGACCCAGCATGTGCGGGCGGCGATGTCGGCGCAGCGCGACAACACGACAAGTCGGATGCGCTCGGCTTGGCGCACCTAATGCGCACCGGCCGGTTCAGACGAACGCATATCAAGAGCGAAAGCTGCTACCGGCTGCGGCTATTGCTAACGCACCGGCGCAATTTGAAGCGCAAGTTTTTGGATCTCGAGAACTCGATCCGGCATTCGATCAAAAGCTTCGGCATCCGCATCAAAGGCACGGGCCGCGGCGGATTTGCGCAAGCCGTCCGCGAGGCGGTCGCCGGCGACGCGCTGGTTGCCGAGCTGATCGACGCCATGCTGAGTGCGCGTGTCGCGCTGTGGAAGGAGTAGTGCCGGCTGCACGACCTTGTGATCAAGTTTGCCGCTGGCCATGAGCTGTGCCGGCGCTTCATGCAGATCCCGGGCGTCGGGCCGGTGGCGGCGCTGAGTTTTGTGACGGCAATCGACGATCCCTCGCGCTTCAAGCGGTCGCGCGACGTGGCGGCTTATTTTGGGCTGACGTCGCGGCGCTGGCAGTCCGGCTCCTCGAACGGATCGTCGAACCGGCGCCTTGCGCGTGCGGCAAATGTGGCAGCGCGCGGCTGCACAAGCTCGGCGAGGTGGTGTCGAAGGCCCTTGAATGCGAGCCGCGGCGCTGGAAGATCATCGAGCACGTCCGCGAGAAGTTCTCCTGCCGGGACTGCGAGGCGATCACCGAGGCGCCGGCGCCCTCCCATCCGATCCCGCGCGGTTTTGCCGGACCGAGCCTGCTGGCGATGGTGCTGGTCAACAAGTTCCTGCTGCACCAGCCGCTGAACCGGCAGAGCAAGACCTACGCCCGCGAGGGGGTCGAGATCGATGTCTCGACGCTGGCGGATCGGGTCGGCGCTTGCGTGGTGGCGCTCGATCCAATTATTGAGGCCATCCGGACCCATGTCATGAGCGCGGAACGCATTCATGCCGATGATACGACGGTGCCTGTGCTGGCAAAACTGAAGACCGTCACCGGCCGGATCTGGGCCTATGTTCGCGATGATCGGCCGTTTGGCGGCCAGGATCCGCCGGCGGCCTTGTTCTACTACTCACGCAACTGGGCTGGAGAGCATCCGCAAAGCCATCTTGCCGGCTATGTGGGCCTGATGCAGGCCGACGCCTTTGATGGATACAACCAGCTTTACAAGGCTCATAGGGAGCCGGCGCCGATTCTCGAAGCGGCCTGCTGGAGCCACGGCCGCCGAAAGTTCTTCGACCTGGCGAAATCGGGAGAGGCGCCAATTGCCAGCGAGGCCGTGCGACGTATCGACGTCCTCTTCGAGATCGAGCGCACCATAAACGGCCAACCGCCTGAGCAGCGGCTTGCCGTGCGCCGTGAGAAATCGAGGCCGCTCGTCATCGAGCTCGAAATCTGGATGCGTCAGCAGCGAGCCTTGCTCTCATCGAGCAACGACACTGCGAAGGCGATCAACTATTTCTTCAACCGCTGGGCGGCGTTCACCCGCTTCCTCGACGACGGTCGCGTTTGTCTATCGAACAATGCCGCGGAACGAGCCCTGCGTGGTGTGGCGGTCGGAAGGAAGAATTGGACCTTCGCCGGTTCAGATGCTGGCGCCCATCGCGCCGCCGCCGTCTATACCCTAATCGAGACCTGCAAGATGAACGACGTCGATCCCCAGGCATGGCTTGCGGACGTGCTGGCCCGGCTCCCTGATCATCCCGCCAATAAAGTCGCCGATTTGCTTCCGTGGAACTGGAGATCGGCACGTCAGCAGAGCGCCGTGGCAGCCTGAACACCCGTCGTCTCATAGAGAGCCCTGCATAGGGAGCCGTCACTCATCGTCCGGGTCGGGGTACTGCTCGGGCGCCTCTCCGATGGTTTTGAGAAGTCTCGGATACTTGCCCCCTGGCTCTTTGCGGTTCTGGCCGATGGCTTCAATCCGGAATTGCCAGTTGTCTCCGTAGTCGAAAAGGAATGTCATTTTGGCGCCGACCGTCGGGAAGGCCTCGACGATTCGAGTTCGCTTCACACTGCGAGCCTCACTCTCTCCCATGTCAGCAAACAGCTCGTACTTAACGGGCGAGCCGGAGACATCTCCAGTCAATTTGCTGTAAAAGCCAAAGGCATGGTCAAAATCGAAGCCAAAGACCCGAACTATCTCGCCGGCCAGGTCGTAGAGATTCTTTGCACTCAGTATCTCGAAATCTCGGTAAACCTTCGGACTTAATGACACGCGAAAAACGTGGGTCTGGGCCTCGGCCATCCTCACTCCCGAACAGAGAACACCCACAAGATCGCAAATGGCAACGCCGCCATCAACCGCCGTCACCCGGCGGTGCTCACCGGATGCGTACGCATAACAGGACATGCTGAACGGAGTGTTTGCCGAAGGGACTCGCCATTCTATCACAGCCTTCTCACATGATTAAGCTAGAGCAACTTGTCGTAAATCGGAAACTCTGCGCCGCAGAACTTGCGCATACATTCGCGCTTTCTCGCAATTTTATTTCTTTATTGTCACCTTCAAAAAGTCGACCTGCAACATTAGACCGTGCGCGTACAGGTTGTCCCGTTTCTTTCGCTCCAGCAGAGATTTCGATGCATCTCGTCTCGCCAAATAGCCGCGACGTCGGCCGGACGTCCATCGTGACCGCCACCGACATAGGGATGGAATGCATCTCCTGTCGCGGATGGGCGCTCGAACGCATGAGGCCGCTGGCGGCGGTAGAGGTAGCTGCCTTCCTTCAGCACGAGAGAAATAACTGATGCTTGCAGATCCGAGCCATAGCCAGATCGTGCTGCTCAATCCGGCGCGTTGCACCTCGGCGGGAGTAACTGCGGAGTCGGCGGTACGCTGGCAGGCAGGCGTCTCGCTGCTGCCCGCTGCCGTTGAACTCTTTGGCGTCAGTTTGTCCGTGATCGGCGAATATGATCCTGAACACATGCCCGCAAGACTTAAGGGTTCGGTGAAGTTCCTGGCTATGGATGCCTTTTCCTCCCTGTGGCGCGATCCGCTGGCAGTCTCTCGACATCGCTCTTCGAAAGGCCGCTCCCCAACCCATTGAGCCCTTTATCAACTTAAGGAAGCTAACCATGAGGGGATCGGCTCCTCGCGAACAAACGAAAGAGGACAAGACCATGACTGCGATCGGATACGTCACTAAGAACGACAACGGCAGCTACAAGGGTCAGCTCAAGACCGTCTCGATCCGGGCCGACATCGACATCATCCCGAACCGTGACAAGACCGGCGGGCCTGCCAACGGTCACCCGCTGCCCGCGAACGCTGGTGCAGGACGGCATATCTGGCGCTATAAACTTCGATGCCAACGACCGGTACTGCCTGGATGGCCAACGCCTGGTTCTCGTGAATGGCAGTTACGGTGCCGACGGTTCGGAATATCGGACTGAAGTGGAAAGTCCGGTGAATCATGCTGGATGAGTAGGAAATCCCGATGTCACACGCCACGCAGATATCATACGATGGCGACCCTTGCAGCGATCGTGTTTTTCGGCCGCGGCTTGAGCGTCCTCCATCCCGCCAATCACAGGTTCACTCGTAAAAATCACAGGTTCACTCGTAAACTTGTCTGGTGCATTTGCCGCGACCGTCGCTCGCGCTCCTCAGCACCGCTCCGGTGGAGAGCCGCGCATGGCGTGGCCTCAATTTGACGGAACGCGGTCATTCAGCCTCCAGGCGAGCAATTGGCCTCGTTTCGTCATTTTTGAGATAGCTCAGGATCAAAATGTCGCCGTTGGCGTTTTGATCGCTCACGGCAGGTTAATCACTTTAGCTGCTTGATCGAGAGGCTGACCGACTGAATGAGTTCTCTCCCAGAGACTTGCAGCAATCGTAAGGGGGTCGATTTCTTTGCTACGCCACCAGGTGCGCTCATCGCCACCCCGATGGACGTCACGGTGATGTAGCCGACATATCGGCACGGTGAAACGGTCGCTCACCTTGCGTCCCATGGCTCGTTGCTCTGCAAACTTTAGATGGTGGGCGTCCGACGGCATGCGAGCGCAGATAAGGCAAGGCTGGGATGCTACAAATCTTAGGTGATTGCGGTCGCGTTCGCGAACGGGCTTGCCTATGACGGTCACCGTCTCTTTGCGAGATTGGTTGTCTGGCTGCTGGAGCGTTTGTCCATCTGGCTGTTCTCCGGGGTGGGAGCCTGCCTCGCCAATCTGAGCTAGTTTGACAGAAAAAGCGTCTTCTAGACCTTGGGCGTCAGACCGGGAAAGCTGGTTCTTGAGAGGAAGGACTCTCTGGGCCCAGCTCGCCAGGTCCTCCGGGTTCTTGAGCAACTCAAGCTCGCTGATAAGGCGCCGCCGAAGGTCGTCCGAAGCTTCCGCCAACAGGATTGGTGATCTGACCGCTTCGGCCCGGGCTCGTCTTGCTGGGGCAAGCGCAACCCGGTCAGCCGCTGGCGAGGATGAGGCGGGGGCCTCCGCGCCGGCGCCTTGCTCGCCGCTAAACGGACTGGCTTGCGCTTGCCGGGGAAGCTCAGCCGCGGGCAGGTCAGGCGCATCTAGATCGTCCTCCCCGGCGATGCCGACAAGCGTGAAGAGGGCGTAGCGGCGCGCATAGGTGAGGGCGGCTCCGAGCCGATGAGGTGCCCCCGTCTCGCTAACCGGGCAGACCGGCCAATCCGAGGAGACCCATTCACCCGAGGCATGGAAAAGGGTGGTGGTGAGCCGGATTAGTCCCTGGTCGGCATCGATGGCAGTCGTCTGAACGGTTGCAATTTCATGCTGGCCCAAACACTTGCGGACGAGGTCTAAACCCGAAGATAAGGGTGCATATCGAAAGGTCCGACTCTCCTCACGCGGAAAGGGCGATACGATGGTGGCCGTGAGGGATTTCTCCGGATTCTCGATTTCCAACTGGGCCTTGGCAAGCGCCGCCGCCAGCGCGCCAATGCTATCGCTGGAGCGCTGCATGGCTATCCTCCTGCAGAACTTCGAAACTGATGGCGCCCGATTTTGAGCGCTTGGCCCGAACCCCATGTCCTGAAACCTCTCTGGCTTCTTCGGGCACAAGCGCCTTCAGCTCGGACTTTGCCCGGTCATGATCGAGTGCGGCGGATCGGGTCAGCCGGTATAGGTTGGCAAATTCGGCCCAAGCATTGGAGCCGCTCATGTCGATTGTTCTGACGGCCTCGATCCTCGGGCGTGGTGGCTCGATACCAAACAGGTGCGGGGGCTCGCCGCTCTGGACGCAACGCCAGAACTTTCTCTCTGCGGTTAGCAGCAGATGCTGGTAAAGCGGGTCGGCCGGGATGGTCATTTCCGTCCACTTGCCGCCGCCTGTAATGACGGAAAGAACTGCTGTACGGGAGGCCGTGACCCACATATTGTGCTGCAGCTGGGCCATGTGCTTTTCGGCCGCGCCTTCTGCCGAGAAATTCCACGGCAGCATGAACTTGGCCTCGAACACCGCGTCGCTAGCTTCGATCCTTCCATCAAGGGTGGCCGCCATCCAGCGATGCACGGGGTGAAACACTTGCCGCTGCACGTCCGTGACGACTTGTCCTGTATTCTTCTCATACCACTGTCGGTTCAGAGGTTCGGTCACGGTACCTAGCTGTACCACGAGCTCGCCCGATAAATCGTCGGGTTCGGCTTCACCCCGTTTCTCCCGCCATAGTCGCACCAATGTGGCTTCGTCCTGTCCCAGGATGATTCGCGCATCAGAGCCGCCAATGAAGGTGCGTCTGTTTTTTGAATCAGATATCATTTGGATTGGTCTCTCCTGATGGTACGTATGTTCTTAAATCAGATCCCTGTTACGATATCGTAAAAATCCCCGTTCTGCAACTGAAATCATGTCTTTGTTATGATTATTTTGCCCGTGCAGTGCCGGATGGCCAGAGCTGCCCTTGGTCTGGGTGTCCGCGAACTCGCTGCAGCGGCCAAGGTGTCAATCGACACGGTTGCGCGATTTGAGCGCGGAGAGGAATTGAAGGAACGTACAGTGGAAGCGATTCAGCACGCCTTGGAAGCCGGAGGCATCGAGTTCATCGACGAGAACGGTGGCGGTCCAGGCGTACGGCTTAGAAAGCCGTTGAAGCAGAAGCGGTAGTAGAGGCGGCCGGACATTCCTGAAGGATCCAGGTTCTTAAGCCCGTCAGTGCACTGCAGAGCAGGTTGATTGTCCCAGCAAAGCGCGAAACGCGCAGAAGGTGGCGACCGGTCCGCGGCACCTTCAGGTCGTGGACGATCTCCTTGATCGCTTTGCCTTTGATGAAATGCTCGCGCCGTATCCGCGCAATCGTTTCCACGATCAGCATCTCCCACCACCTGCTTCATTCCAAAGCGGGCAGCGCAACAGCCCAATCCATAGGGGGCCAATTTTGGACGCCGGAATCCCAATCGATTCAACTTAACCCCATCCTACTTAGGATAGAAAGTGGGCTAATTTGCGTTCAGGATGCTGCGCATGGTTTGGAAATCCCGCGCGCCAATCCGCGACGCGCGGCCACCGAAAAGGATTACATACCGTGGTGCTCAACGTTGGGCGGCATCTGCGGAACCATGCTGAGTTGAGAATAAATCGGTCACAAAATCCAAAGGAAGTACTGGCCCGCGTGGCGGAATTCGAGCGCTACCATGGTCGGCCGTGATCAGGCGAGCTCGAGCGTTCGCTTGAAATAGGCGATCGTCGCTTTCAATCCGTCCTCAAGGGCGATTTTCGGCTCCCAATTCAGAGTGGCCTTGGCCCGGCTGACGTTCGGCTGGCGCTGACGCGGATCGTCCTGCGGCAGAGGTTTGAAAATCAATTTGGAGCGCGATCCGGTGAGGCGGACGACGTTTTCGGCGAGCTCGAGAATGGTGAACTCGGAACTATTGCCGAGGTTGATCGGACCGGTGCATGAGTCGTTGGTCAGCATCAGCCGGGTAATCGCTTCGACGAGGTCGTCGACATAGCAGAACGAGCGGGTTTGGCCGCCGTCGCCGAACACGGTGATGGGCTCACCCTTGAGCGCCTGAACGATGAAGGAGGACACCACCCGCCCGTCTCGGGCTGCATCCGCGGGCCATAAGTGTTGAAGATACGCGCCACCTTGATCGGCAGCCGATGTTGCCGCCAGTAGTCGAAGAACAGCGTCTCGGCACAGCGCTTGCCTTCATCGTAGCACGACCGGACCCCGATCGGATTGACGTTGCCCCAATATTCCTCAGACTGCGGGTGTACCAACGGATCGCCATAGACTTCGCTGGTCGATACCTGAAAAATGGGCGCGCGGAGCCGCTTGGCGAGGCCGAGCATGTTGATTGCGCCGTGCACGCTGGTCTTGGTGGTCTGCACAGGATCGCGCTGGTAGTGGATCGGAGAAGCCGGGCACGCCAGATTGAAAATCGCGTCGACTTCGACATAAAGCGGGGAACGTCACGTCGTGGCGCATCGCCTCGAACAGGGGGTTGGTCAATAAATGCGCGATGTTTCGTCGGCTGCCGGTGAAATAATTGTCGACGCTAATGACCTCGGCGCCTTCGGCCAGCAATCGTTCGCAAAGGTGGGAGCCGATGAAGCCCGCGCCACCCGTCACCAGGATTCTGCGGTCTCTATAGTTTGGCCCAAATGGCATCCGGATCTCTTGATTTTGACTGCGTGGGGAAAGAGAGGCCGGCGGAGTGGTATCGGGTCCAGTCGCGATCGCCAATACCTAATCGGCAAGCACATTGGAGGTATTAAAAATACCGGAAATGCGGCGATCAGCACCCCACGGTATTCTCTCCGTGACCTTTCAGAAAGGCCATAGGGCTTCAAAAGCGCCGCCGTTTCAGCCAGGCTCTCGCGCTCCAATGCGCGAAGCACCAAGCCGATTTGGGCAGCGATAGATGCTCGACATTACGGTAGATGTGCCACACCCAGCCGGCCGAGCGCATCGGACGGCTCGAGACCGAAACGCCCCTGACGCGATAGCGCGCCAGGTCCTCGCTCAGCCCATAAGCGACATGGCCTGGCCTGAGAATGTCGAGCCAGAGGCAGAAATCGTCATAGCCTTCATTCTTCATCGCGAAATTGCCGGCGATCTCGCGATCGATTATCGCGGTCAGCGTTGCGACCGCCGTGTTCTTGAGCAACTGCGCATAGGTGAGGGAAGCCGGCACTGTGATCAGGCGTCCTTTGATAGACCCGTCCTCATTGATCCGGCGAAACGCGGTGTAGCTCAGCGCCGCTCGGTGTTCACGGGCGAACGCGATCTGCCGCTCGAGCTTTGCCGGCATCCAGAGATCGTCGCTGTCGAGAAATGCGACGAAGCGGCCTTGCGCCTGTTCGATCGCCGCCTGCCGCGCCAGCGCTGGGCCGCCATTGCGCTTCTGGCGGATCAATTTGACGCGCGGGTCCTTGGCCGCAAAGCCTTCGATCACGATGGCCGTATTGTCGGTCGAGCAATCGTCGGCGATCAGCAACTCCCAATCCGCAAAGGTCTGCGCCTGCACCGAGGCGATGGTCTCGCCGATCAGGTGCTCGACATTCCAAGAGGGCGTAATGATTGAAATAACCGGCATAAGCGAATTCCCTCACGCCGCTGCTGGCGGTGCGTTGATGGCCGACAACAGCGATGCAGCGAAGGTATCGAGCTGCCGCGGATTGTCGATATAGAGTTCGCCAGGAAATGACTTTCGCCACGCCGTCTCAAAGTAGGGAGCAGCCATTGCTGGATCAAAGCCGCGCGAAGTCAGCGCCTCGCGCAGCCTCAGCGGCACGTCCTGGAGACGCTTGGCAGCGAAGACCAAAGGGCAAGAACGGTAGAAAGCATCGCCCATGACCACCACTGGCTTGCCCAGCAGCACGGCCTCGGCTCCCGATTTGCTGTTGACTGATACGATCGCGTCGGCGCGCTTAAGGATCGCATAGTTATTGGTCTGCGGGGGCAACAATACAAAGTTGTCGAAGCGCCGCGCAAGCTCGAACAGCCGTCTAGCAGGGATCGCGCCGATCTGCGCCGGATGCTCTTTCGCTACCAAAACGTGCGTATCCGGAATCGTGCGCAGCAAGAAGTCGATAGTGGCGATTTGATCAAGAGATTCCGGTGAGCGCAGGGTCAGCGCCATGTCGGCAGGCACATGGAACGGATAGTAGACGAAAGGCGTCTCAGGCAGCGATCGGTAGAGTTTCTTGAGCTGTGTGGCGCTAATTACCATAGCTGCGTGGGTGCGTGCGTGGCGCAAATTATGGCCAAATTCTTGGTGCTTGCCGAGCACAAACTGGTCCCAAAGCTTCTCAGCCAATCGGCGTGCGTTGCGCGCACTTGCGATCTTCTTGATCGCGGCCGAATATTGATGCCGATCTTTCTGCGGAATAACGATCGCACTCTTGTTTAGGGTGTCGTCAAGGTAGCTGTGCACCTCGGCCGAGACGGTGTCCGCTGGCGTCGCCATGGTGTCGGGCGCGGCAAAGCTATCTGGCGTGTAATAGATACGTCCACGGAAGAAAGAGGGCTCGATGAACCAGTTGCGGATGCCGCGCTGCCTAGCCGCGTAGAAGCTCGCAATGACCGAGAGAAAGCCGCCTAGTTCCTGCACCAGGACAGCCGCTTTCCCGTCTGACGCGAGCTGATCGAGGACGGCCTCCATGGCATTGCTATAAATCATAAAGCGTCGGCGTAGCGCCACGGTGTCACGGATGCCAAACGTTACGCGCTCATGGCTAAACAAGAAGTTGGTTCCGTTCAAGCCATAGCGGCTGATGCGGGCGGCAAAATCACTCTGGTTATCAATGTGTGCAGGACCGATAACTCCTTTGCGATACATGTTGGTGACGAGGACGCCCTGTGCAGTCGCCATCTCAGCGCTGCGGTCGTCGAAAGCGAGGAGCCGCACATCACGCCCTTCCTTGTGCAGCCTTTGCGCCACCGGAACCCAGAACCTCGTCTGATATTCGGCAAGGGTGGTGATCAGGATCACGTCGGAAGAAATGGTCATGCGCGGACTGTCATTTGTCTCGATACCGCAATATAGAAGGAGGTCTTCGTGCTCAAGACCGGGTGGATCCGAATTCGAGCATTTGGGCAAGATTGCGTCTGTTCGCGTTGCGATTGGGCCGCATTATCGTTATCACCCGTGCATTTCTGAACCCGATGATAGCGATTTTAAGCTAACTTTAGGCTGCTCCATGGGCATCATACAACGGGTTGCAATTCGGGTTGACGCTTCCATCGAAATGGGCATGGGACATCTTGCACGGTGCATGAGTCTCGCAAATGCGCTGGCTAGCCACGGAGTCAAAATTGTCTTTATCATGCGTGAGCATGCCTCCGTTTTTTCCAGAATCGTGGAAGCCTGCGGTCATACTTTGTTGCTCCTCCGCGATTCCGAATTGTATCAAGATCCATATGATCTTACTGCACATGCTCATTGGTTGCCCGTAAATCCGCAACAGGATGCAGCCCAAACGTTGGAAGCAATTGGCGGGATCGGCGACGTCGATTGGCTGATTGTCGACCACTATGCGTTGGATGCCAATTGGGAGCGGCAGCAGCGGAAGCAAGCGTTACGCGTCCTTGTAATTGACGACTTGGCTGACCGGGTCCACGATTGCGATATTTTGCTCGACCAGAATTTGGTTCTGAACCCGGAGGCACGCTATAGCAGCCTCGTGCCGGCTGCATGTCAGCAGATGCTTGGACCCGGCTACGCCCTGCTGCGTCCAGAATTTGCGGAAGCGCGAAAGTCGTTGACTGATCGCAGTGGGGAGGTTCGCCGGATATTGGTATGCTATGGCGGTTCTGATCCCTCAAATGAAACCGCCAAGGCTTTGGCTGCGATCAAGCACATGGAGACAACGTCGCTCGCCATTGACGTGGTTATTGGCCTGGGCAACCCGCACGCCGATCGGGTTTCCGGTCTTTGCTTGGAACTGCGATGCGTGGAACTTCACCGTGGAACGGATAACATGGCCGAGTTGATGGGCCGGGCAGATCTTGCGATAGGTGCCGGCGGAATAATGAACTGGGAACGATGCTGCCTTGGGTTGCCTACCATTGCCGTCGATGTCGCCGCCAATCAGGTAAGGTCACTCGCCGCCCTTGCCAGCGCCGGGGCGCTTATTCATCTCGGATCGGCGCAGTCAGTCAACGCAACGCAAATCGCAACCGCCATTGGTGCCATGATAGAGGATTCGGCTCGCATAAGGTCCATGAGGACTTCTGCCCTAGCCTTAGTCGATGGTGAAGGAGTGGGACGAATGTGCTCCGCGATGCACGAGCTGACACCGTGAGGAACTTCTAGTCTAGCGCCGCAACCGGCTTGCATATATAGATAGAGGGAGACGTCGCAGTTCACCGACCGAGAATAAGCTTGGTACTTGAATTGACTTGTTTTGCGGCTCGTTCCTATCAACGCTTGCTGCATTGGCTCGGGTATGGTTGACCAGTTTGAGATACGGCCGGCGACAAGCGGCGACGCTCGGCTATTGTTCGAGTGGCGTAACGACGAATCGACGCGCCAAATGTCAAAGAACCGCGATATTGTTCGGTGGGAGGATCACCTGGAGTGGCTGGATCGCCGCCTTAAGATGGAACGTTCGAACCTCTTTGTATGCGAGGATCAAGGAATTCCAGTGGCGACGTTCAGGATCGATGGGAGCAATTTGTCCTACACAGTCGCGCCGCAGCATCGTAATCGTGGCATAGCCAAGCGAATGCTGAGTGAAGTCCGTTCCCGTTTCGGGTGCCTTCGTGCTGAGGTCTACGCCGAAAATATAGCTTCGATAAAGGCTGCCCGAAACGCAGGCATGGATGTCGTGATTGTGGACGCCTGATAGTCGAATAGTTCGTTGTGGCGCTATGGTGATGTTAGCAGGAGCTGTCGATGAATGAGATGATCTCCATTGCAGGTCGATCAATCGGCCGCTCGCATCGGCCCTTTATTATCGCCGAGATGTCGGGAAATCATAATCAGTCGCTCGATCGTGCGCTAGCGATCGTCGATGTAGCGGCGAAGTCTGGCGCGCATGCGCTTAAATTGCAGACCTACACCGCCGACACGATGACGATCGACCTCGATGAAGGCGAGTTCTTCATCAACGATCCGGACAGCCTATGGCGCGGAACGTCGCTGCATAAACTTTATCAAGAGGCCTACACGCCCTGGGAATGGCATGCGCCGATTTTTGAGCGCGCTCGATCACTCGGAATGATTCCGTTTTCGACGCCGTTCGATGTCACCGCTGTCGATTTTCTCGAGCGGCTTGGCGCACCCTGCTACAAGATTGCTTCTTTTGAAAACACCGATTTGCCGTTAATCCGCAAAGTTGCATCCACCGGCAAGCCGATGATCATGTCGACGGGAATGGCAACGATTTCCGACATCGATGAAGCCGTTGGGACAGCAAGAGAAGCAGGCTGCAAGGATCTAATCCTGCTTAAGTGTACAAGCACATATCCTGCGCAACCGCTCGACACCAATTTATTGACGATCCCCCACATGCGAGCGTTGTTTGACTGCGAGGTTGGTTTGTCCGATCACACGTTCGGTATCGGGGCGGGTATCGCAAGCGTTGCACTCGGAGCGACAGTCATTGAGAAGCATTTCACGCTGGCGCGCGGCGATGGTGGCGTCGATGCAACATTTTCGATGGAGCCGGCCGAGATGGCTGCGCTAGTTGTCGAGACCGAACGTGCTTGGTTGGCACTTGGCACGGTGCGCTACGGCTTGACCGAAAAAGAGCGTAAATCGATTGTGTTTCGTCGTTCGCTGTACGTGGTCGCGGATATGGTTGCTGGAGATGTGCTGACCGAGAACAACCTGCGAATTATCCGTCCAGGCCTTGGATTGTCGCCCAAATACTTTGACCATTTAATCGGTAAACGCGTAGGTCGCGCGGTGCGGCGAGGAACGCCTATGAACTGGGATTTGTTGACATCGACCGAGGATATTAGCGAGACACCAAAGAAGGAAAATGTGGCGCGAGGAATTCGTGCCTGACAAGCCACACGTCTGCTTGGTCGTCGACAACCCTCTTCGTGACCTTGAGGGTTTAGTGTTGTTGGGTCGTGAGCTCGCTAGCCGAGGTACGATCGTTACTCTTGTTCCGATGTATGAACAAGGTTTCGATGTTCAGGCACTCCATCCCGACCTTGTGCTTCTCAACTATACGCGCCCAAACAACGCGGACCTTATTAAGGCGTACAAGCGTGCAGGTATTCTTGTTGGCGTACTGGATACGGAAGGCATCGGGGGAAAGAGCGCTGATCAGTTCGCGACAATGGTTAAGGACACCGGATGCACCAATCTGATTGACCTTTATTGTGTTTGGGGGCAAGCGCAGCGGATTGCCTTCCTTAATCATGGTACCGTCACCACGTCTGTTCTGCGAGCGACCGGATGTCCGCGTTACGATTTCTGTGCCGGACCTTGGCGTGCCGCGTTGCCGAAGGCGCCGATAGATGTCGAGTATGTGCTCATCAACACAAACTTCCCGACTGTCAACCCGCGCTTTTCGAATGGTCCGGGTGAGGAACGAGAGGCGATGATCAAAGCGGGGTTCTCCCGGGAGTTTGCAGATCAGGTTATCATCGAAGCCGAGCATGCCTATCGTTCCATGCTAGAGATGTCGATTAGGCTCGCCGAGTATTTTCCCGATGTACATTTCGTACTTCGCCCACATCCGTTTGAGAACATTAGTTCTTATGATATTCTAGCTGCCTACCCAAATTTCCATGTCCGGCAAGAGGGCACTTCGATTGAGTGGATCAATGGCGCTCGCATGCTGATCCATCAGAATTGTTCGACTGCAATCGAAGCGGTAATGCTGCATGTCGAGCCGCTGAGTGTGGAATGGTTCAACACGCCCTCATTACGTGTTCAAGCAGCCACTCGAGTAAGCCGTTCGGTTTCTTCAGAAGCCGAACTTGTCGCTCTTGTGAAGCAAGGATTAGAAAAGCGGTTACCTTCGGTCGACGAAGGAACCGCACATTTTCGTCGTCAGATCGTCAGCGATCTCTTTACTGCCATTGACGGCGCAAGCTCAATCCGTGTTGCTGATGCGATATCTGACGCAATCACGGTTGGTTCCGGCAGAGTGTGCCTCAGCCACTCGCCTCAACCTTCTCTCCGGGGTAGGGCAGTCGGTTTGGCTCGCGTCACACTCGGATATGAAGTGAGTTCGCTATTGCAGCGTTGTTTTGGCTCGGCGAAAGCCGCGCGCCGGCGTCTAGGTAAGGCATTCGCCATGGAGACGGTCAGCGATATTCTGCGAAGGATCGATGCTGCTTCTGCTGACGGCCGGCGCTTTTCCGCTCGACATGTCGTTGGCAACAACCGCAGGATAACACGAGTCATGAGCGGTGCGAGCTTGCAATTGGTAGAAGCAACGTGATCGAGCTTTTTGTCGTGTTGAGATGCGGTACTATTCAGTGCTGATGTCACCGCCGATGATCCTTTGGGAGCCTCTATGAAGATAACGCATTTAGCGTCTGCAACCGAGCTTATCGAAGCCAATGGCGTGAAAATATTGACCGATCCATGGCTCGTGGATGGCGCCTTCTATGGAACATGGTGTCACTATCCGCCGGTCGATCTCAGCCGAATCAACCTACATGATATCGATTACATCTATGTGAGCCACATTCATCCCGATCACTTCGATCCAGCCACACTTGCTATGCTGCCGAACAAAGTTCCGGTGCTGATGCACCGATACGAACGTCCCTTCTTGAGATTGAACGTCGAGAGACTTGGGTTCGACGTCATAGAGGTTCCACACGGAGAGCCGTTTGATCTGGGGCATGGTGTGACGATAGAGGTCTACGGGGCTGACAATTGCGATCCGGCAATCTGTGGAAAGATGTTTGGCTGTGTGCCGGATAAGCCCAAGGGCTCGCTGCAACTCGACAGTCTTTGCGTGGTTACCGATGGAATATTTACACTGGTCAATACCAACGATTGTCCCTACGAGATATCGAGCGCGACTCTCCGGACAGTCAAAGGGCGCCATCCGAATATCGATTTCGCACTCATAGGCTATTCTTCCGCCTCGCTTTACCCGCACTGCATGGCAGATTACGATAGTGAGCAGATGGAGCGGGGCAAGTCTGTTGCGCGGCGGCGTGGATTGATTTCTGGCCTGCAGAGTCTTCGGACGTTGAAGCCAAGGTTTTTCATGCCATTTGCTGGAACGTACGTTCTTGGAGGGGCGGTTGCGCATAGAACTAAGGACATGCCGATCGTCGAGCTGCAGGACGCGGCCGCTTATCTTGCTGGCGATGTGGAGGTCGTTGCTGATGGTTCCTCTGCCGTACTGCTAAACTGCGGAGAAAGTTTCGATTTGGTGGCCGAGAGGCCAAGCAAGCCGTTTACACCTGTCGATGCTTCAGCCCGGCTCCGCTACGTCTTTGAAAATCTTGCGGGCCGAACGTTGCCTTATGAGCATGAGAGTCCGCCATCACTAGGACAATTTATCGCGATGGCCGATCGTTGCTTCGAGCGGTTCGAACACAAACGCAACGAGATCATTTTGAACGAGCAACATTTTCTCTATCTCAGTCTGCCTGAAGGCAAGCTTCTCAGAATTCCGGCGAACGGCGAGTCGTGGAGCATCGAAACATCGCTTCGCGACGAGCCATTTACCTGGCTCGAAATCGATTTTCGGCTTCTTATGCGCGCGATGAGGGGGCCAAAATTTGCCAACTGGAACAACATCGAGATCGGGGCGCATGCTTCACTTCGGCGGAATCCGGATGTGTTCAATCAACAGATTCATATTCTCCTAAATTCCTTTCACGAGTGACGGAATGAAATACCGCTGTGTTCCTTCTCCATACGGTCATTCAGCCAAGCCGATGCCGAGCGTCGATGAAATCGAGAAGCATTATCGAGAGTTGTACTATCAGGATCCGACAGGCCAGTATAAAAAGGTTTATGACCAAGCCGAGCTCGTCTATTTCGATGACCGCGCAAATATCGCGCTCGATTTCTCTGTGAGCAAAGGAGTTAGTAAGGGTAACCTAATCGATCTCGGCTGCGGGGAGGGTTTCTTCTTAAAATCGGCACAAAGACGTGGTTTCAACATCTTCGGAGTGGACCACTCCTTGGTGGGCATTGAGCGGCAAAATGGCGATTTAATCAAAAGCAATCCAAGTCAATTCGTGGCCGGCGATATCGGATCACGACGGCATTTCGAGGGCGTCGTATTCGACCTTGTCTATTGCAAGAACGTAATCGAACACGTCGCTGACCCGGATGTCATAATGCAGCGTATCGCCTCCTACTTGTCTCCTAGCAGTATAGCAATTATTGAAGTTCCAAACGATTTTTCTAGTCTTCACTCTCTTGCATTCGGCGATGTCAGCAAGGAGTTGCTTCCGATCTTCGTTCCACCTGTCCATTTGCACTACTTTACAACAAAGACGCTGTTAGAGCTTGGCAGACGCAATAGCTTTTCAATCATTGATTCTTACGCCGACTATCCGATTGATCATCTTTTGTTGGAAGAGGCATTCGACTACTATAAGAACAAGAAGCTCGGTAGCTCAGCACATTCTCTGCGGAGAAAGTTTCTGCGATATGCATCTAGCATTGAGTCTGATGCGAGACTCGCTTTATTCCGGTCGTTATTCATGGCAGGATTAGGTAGAGATATCTGTATCGTGGTGCGCCGATAAGCGATTGCATCTGCGACGACGCAGATATGGCTCATGCATCCTGCCGTCGGGGCTTGGTTTTCCGGTGCGCCGTGTCGTCAGTCGGCGTACGGAAATTCGTGTTGAGGCGTGGCGAACGGCGCGTATAAGACGGGCGCGAGCTTGAAATTGAGGGAAGCGAGCTGGTGCTCCGCCGATTCTTACGAAATACTGCGATATCGGCTGCCGCTTATGGCATCGCCGGCGTGCTCGGGCTATTTGCTGTCGGAGTTATCGCGAGATCGTACGGTCTGTCCGTTCTCGGTTTGGTTGTGCTGGCTCGTGCATTCTTGCCAACCGGTTTCCTGGCTTTGGTTGATCTGGGAGTATCAGAAACCACAACCCAGGCTGTTGCCAGAGGACGTATTGGGGATTGGAGAGTCGCGAACGAAAGAGTATCGCTTCTTGGCATGATCGCCGCAGTTACGGGGATCGCTTCGAGCTTGATTTTATGGGCTGCGGGCTCGTTCCTTACGGGAATATTCAGAGTTCCTCCCGAGCAGATCACTGCCTTTATTTCTATTCTGCATGTGACCGCAGTAGTGCTACCGATCTGCTTTTTGGGCCTGGTTGTGGAAGGCTTTCTCAAGGGTTTTGAATATTATGGCTGGCTTCGTGCAACGGAGGTGGGCAGCAATCTAATTTACGTTGCCATCATCTATGTCTTGAGTTCATCCGGCGCGGATTTCGAATGGCTTGCCTATGCGTATCTTGCGACCGTGGTTGGGAAATATTTGGTTTTAGCAATTATCGTCTGTCAAGCTGGGCAATGCGTTTCGATGCGAATTGGGCTTTGGTCCGCGCCCGTTCGTCGAGACATACTTCATCGTTGTTGGTTGATGTTCAATAGCCGGATTGGAGGAACACTACAGCAACCAGTTCCTCCGCTTGTTATTGGTGCATTGTTTGGTCCGACTGAAGTAGGCACCTTCGACCTGATTACACGCTTGCCGCGGTTTCTGAAGGCGACGATGGCTCCTCTCTACGCAGCGATTTTGCCGATCTCCACGCGTCTTGATGAGACGACTGACGAGCGACGATTTCAGATGCTGGGGCGGAGTGGATTGATTCTTCCTTCCGCCCTTCTCGTGCCAGCTTTAGTCGTTGTCGCCACATTCTCGAAGGATATACTCCGCATCTGGGTTGGGCCACAGTACGCGGGTCAGTGGCCTTGGCTTGCTCTATCCCTTTGCATTCCGGCTGTAACGGCAATTCTTGGATCCGGGCAAACAGCTCTGATAGTTAGATCGAGCTACCTGCGGCTCAGCACGCGGTTGATTTATTGGCAAGTCTTTACTCAGTACGCGATCTCATTTGTCTTTCTTTTTTGGCTGCGGGAGGCCGCCTTTATCGTTGGTTGGGCAGTATCGTATGTCCTATTTGCTCCGTTGTTTGCGTGTTATATGCTCGCGGAAATCGGCTTGCCGAATGCGTTGTTCTGGCTGCACCTCACCAAGTTAGCGATCGTCGCTATAATTCTCGTGATCGCTGTTTTGATCTACGAGCAGATCTCTGCGCCGACTAATTTAATCAGCTTGATGTTAGTCGGAGGACTGGCGTCCACCTTGGCATGGATCTTGAGCTTTGGAATTGTTTTATCTCGGAGTGACCGGGCCATGTTTAGGAAATTCGCGCAGGCAACGATTCCGATTCCACGATATATATCCAGTAAAATATCCAGGCTCGTCTCTGACCAAGACTAGCCACACACCTCGCTGCTTGTCCGCTTGAGTGGTTTTTGCTAAAAGACCAATACTTCCGTGGTCGGCTCGCGGTGGTGGTGGTATTTTTTTCTTCGCGCAATCGAGTGAGATAAGATGGGGTTAGTATCAAGGGCGCTCTGGCATGTAAATCGCTCGCCTCTTCGTCATGCTGTGAAGGCGGGTGTTAATATGTGGCACCTTAGCGAAAAACGGGAGCGAATGCGGCAACAATCGCTTCTTAACGTCACTCCCGAGGAGAAAGCCAAGGCTGCTGATCTAAACCGCGACGGATACGCGGTTGTGACGGAACTGATGGACCAGGGCGTTTTGAAAGAATTTAGTGATGCCGGTCAGGCCCGATTGCAGGGAATCGCGGAGGCTGAGACTAAGCAAACTTCGACCCGGAAAAAATTCTGGGTTCGTTTACTCGACGCAGAGATGCGGAACGGTCAGCTCAGTGCTGACAATGTTTTCGTTCGATACGCTCTGCAACCGTCGGTTATCAATGTTATTGCAACGGCGTTAGGCGAGGTTCCTTGGCTCGATTATGTACTTTTATCTTACTCCCGTCATACAGGTGAGGACCTACAATCATCGCAGCTTTGGCATCGTGATCACGACGATGTTCGCGTTGTGAAGCTGTTCAGTTATCTTACGGACGTCGAAACTGACGATGACGGGCCCTTTACGTTCCTACCCCGGCAGGCAACCGATAAGTTTGGCTATCCGCTCTTGGGAAGCCATTTTCCGGATGCAGAAGTATTTGAAAAGGTTTCGCGAAGCGATGTTAAGGTGGTGAGGGCGCCGCGCTTGGCTTCCTTCATGGTGGACACCGCGAAGTGCCTGCATATGGGAAGTCGGATGGCTCCGGGGCATGGTCGTTTGTTGTATACGGCAACTTATTTTGCTTTTCCTCGCATTTATCCAGGTGGAAAAAAGCGGCCATTTTCTCCGGCAGCAAGCACGACAACGTTGCAAAAGATGGTTATGGGCCTTTGAGTCCAAACCGTAGCGGAGCCCGTACTCCAGAATTCGCTGCTCATCGAAGGTCGTGTTCCTGCATCGCGCTCTGGAGCAACAAGACTAGCGCCTGAGCGACCTCGCGGTGGGCATCAGCGCTGGTCAGGAGTGCTGTTAGGCTTCATGGTGTGTCGTTCAACGAATCTATAAACCAGCCAAGCGAAGGGCCTTTAGCTCCGGATTGCCAATTTTCCGATGAAGAGATACCTTTGCGCAGCTTCCGTTGTTGTGGCGCTAAACAAGACCAAGATGCAAAATATAGGCAGCACGTCCGTTCTCAAGCCAATCGCCATAATCAGGAAATAAATCGAGCAGAACTGAAGCTCGAGAATAGGCAACCAGTAGGCCCCATAGGAAAATGGTTATCCAACTGTAAGGAGCTGAGGGGCGGCCGCGCGAACAGGGTATAGCGGCAATTCCACTACGAGAGCAGGCCGTCTGTGTCTGTAAGCGAAGCCGCATAATGTTTGAACGACGTGGCCAGAAGCCAGCAGACAAACAGCGCGGACTACATATACCGCGGCCGTTTCGCAAAGAATGCTAAGCCGACCGCTATTTGGCGCGTAACGGTCGACAGCAATTGATCGGCTTTGCTCGTGCAGGCCGCGATCATTTGCGCGACAGTTCGAGAGCATGTTAGAACGGTTCCATAGGCACATTCACAGAGTGTTAAGGTCTGCTGCTTGTCCGGGTGGACTTCTGCCTGGTTGAGCCGTTCGACGAACTCGGCACTGGTTTCGTAATGGTCCCCGCCCTATTAAGTATAAGTTGCTCTTGCGCGATTTTTCTCGCCGTAGCTTTGATAGCAGTCTCCCGGCGCGGCTTGTTCCTCATGAACCTGTTTGTTTTCGTCGCCTTTGTTTGGAGACTGGGGTCAGTACTTTATATCGACCTGTTGGGACCGCTCTATTCGGAGCAATTGAATAGTAATATCGGGCCGGGAATTGCCGCCGTTCCGATTGCCGTATCCCAAGCACTGGTTATTGCAGCGTTGCTGTTTTCGTTTCGACATTCACGGTTGTTCAAGTCTGCAATGACGAGGCCTTGGTCTAGCTTGTCTCTCTCATGGAAAAAGTTTTCTCTTTCCGATTTCTCGTTTTGGCTGTCGAGCGTTTTTTTGCTTGCTTTGTTCGTTGAGCTGGTCGCAAGAGGGCCGATACCTCTTTTCGCCGGCATTGAACGATACGATTACACCCGCGAATATGGCGGGCTGCTGCATCATGTCTTATTAAAATGGGAGCCGATGTTAACGTTTCAGTTCGGCGTTTTTTTTACAGCCCCTGCGTTTCGCGGCCGGCCGCTCGACCGAAGATTTGGGTTCTTGCTGGTGATTACGCTGGCGTATTTGTTTCTAGTTGGTCACAGATTTTCAGCGTTCTATGACAGCATATCATTTTTTCTGGTGCCAATCGGCGTGCTGTACTTGGCGCGCGATCTTGTTCATCCGGGTTGGAATTTTGTTTCACGTAGCTCGGTGGCTAGGTTTTGGCTAGCCGGTGCCGTGATATCCGTGCTGATCCTGGCTGCGGTCTTTCATTCATACACGGTTGTGCGTGGATTTTCAGGATCCGAACTCTTTTCAAAGCTTTCGCAAAGGATATTTGTCCAACAGGGTGAGATGTGGTGGCCAACTTACGAACGTGTTTTTCTGCATGGAAACTGGAATAGGTTTGACACTCTTACCAGATTGTTAGTGAATCCATTCGATCCAACCCGCAACTCGACCATGCAGCTGTTAATGGAGCGAGACCTGCCGCTGGACCGGGCGCATGACATTTTGAGATATGGCTCTTCCTATACGGGCGGTTGGCCGGAGGTGTTCTTCGAGATTGGTGGACCTATCGGGGGTTTCGTTCTTGTGGTCGTCGGAGCAATTCTTTTCTCTGAATTCATGTTCCTGCTGATGCGCTGCATATTAGAGGAGCGACTCATTACGTGCTTCTTCCTAACACCTGTCCTGTACGCGGTATTGCTGGTGATCGTGTCGGGTATGATAAATTCGTTCGTGCAGACGACGTTTCTCATAAAACTTGTATTGGCGTTGGTTGCGTATATCGCGGAGGACAGATGGCGAGCCGCGCGACTCTTGTCGGCTCCGAGTCAGGGGGAGCGGATTCAGTAACCCGGTCATGACCGCCGGGCGTCTTATACCAATCCTCAAATTGATCGACCGATGTAGGCCCAGTCGCGGAGCCCGATTGACATGATCTTCCACGGCTGGTCGAGGAGGATGTTCCAGGCGTAACAGCAGTGGTCGACGATGTCGTCGTAGGATTTGAAGACGCGGTTTGACAGCCAATTCTGGCGCATGAACTGCCAGATGTTCTCCTGGCTGTTCAGCTCGGGCGAACGCGGCGGCAATGGCATCAGCGAGA